>JBAXIP010000228.1:0-3075 GCA_037138315.1 Actinomycetes bacterium | reverse complement strand
AATTACAAAAGAGTGTGTCGCCGAAGTGCCAGAATTGAGTGCAGTATGACAATGCCACCATTGCTCAAAGAAGCCCGTCCAAAACAATGGGCGAAAAATATTTTGGTGTTTGCTGCACCTGGGGCAGCCGGCGTCTTAAATGAATGGGGCAGTTTGTGGCGTACCTTGCTTTGTTTCGTTGCGCTGTCTTTGACGGCGAGCGGAACGTATTTTTGGAACGACATTCTCGATGTTGAAGCAGATCGAGTTCATCCGACGAAGTGTCGCCGACCGATCGCCGCTGGATTAGTCAGTCTCAATACGGCTCGTATCGTCGGCACTTTGTTGTTGGTCGCTGGGATTGCCGTTGGCTTTATTCCTGACTGGCACAGTGGCGTCGCGGTCATTGTGTACGCGGTTTTGACCGTGAGCTATTCAACGGTATTGAAACATCAGCCAGTTCTGGACCTCTTGGCGGTCGCTGGCGGGTTTGTGATTCGAGCGATCGCTGGTGCAGAGGCCTCGTCAGTTGAAATGTCTTCATGGTTTTTGTTATGCGCAAGTTTTGGTGCATTGTTTATTGTGACGGGCAAGCGTTACGCCGAGATGAAAGAACTTGGTGAAGGTAATGGGTCTACTCGTTCAACGTTGATGGCTTACAGTTTGGATTATCTACGAATGGTTTTAGTTGTCAGCCTTGGATCTACCTTGGTTGCTTATTGCATGTGGGCCTTTGCGACAAAAGAAATTGCTGGATCATCGTGGCCCTCGTATGAATTGTCCATCATTCCGATGTTGGCAGCCCTCTTGCGGTACTTATTGGTTCTTGAACAAGGCCACGGAGCCGCTCCAGAAGAAGTTTTTGCGTCTGACCGAACCTTGCAGGTTTTGGGCCTCATTTGGGCGATAATTTTCGGATTAGGCGTTTACGTCGGCTGATCTTGGTGGAGTGCTCAGTTGAGTTTCGGCTCATTGAGTAAGATTTTCCTGCCCATGGAAACCGACTTCACAACTTCGCGCCTCACGGGATGGGGACGCACCTCGCCGAGTTCTGCTCGAACGGCCGAGGTGTCGCGTGGAGACGTTTCTGAGTTTATTAAGGACTCGAATCGGCGTGGCGTTTTAATGCGTGGTCTGGGACGTTCGTATGGTGATGCTGCTCAGAATGCCGGCGGGGTGGTGCTCACCCTCAAAGGGTCTGCACACGAGGCGGTCCTTGACGTCGAGGCAGGCACATTAACTGCTGGGGCTGGCGTGAGTTTGCACGATTTGTTGAAGGTCATTGTGCCCCGAGGTTTTTTCGTTCCGGTGACTCCAGGAACTCGGTTTGTCACAGTCGGTGGGGCGGTTGCCTCAGATATTCATGGCAAGAATCACCACGTCGAGGGAAGTTTTGGAAATCACGTTCGACGCCTGACGTTGATGTTGGCTGACGGAACGATTCACGAAATAGGTCCAGAACAAAACCCAAGTTTGTTTTGGGCAACGGTCGGTGGAATGGGATTAACCGGGGTCATCCTCGACGCGACCTTCGCGCTCATTCCTATTGAAACTAGTTTGTGCACTGTAAATACCATTCGCTGCCGCAATATTGAAGTGCTGATTGAAGAAATGTCTCATGGCGATGATGATCATCGCTATTCAGTTGCTTGGGCCGATTTATTGGCAACTGGTTCTCGACTAGGCCGCAGTGTTCTGTGGCGCGGAGATCACACGAAACTAAATGAGCTTTCAAGCAAGGATGCGGTGAATGCCTTGCGGTATGAGCCTCGACATTTGGCAACTGTGCCACCTGTCGTGCCCTCATTTGGATTTGTGAACAAACTGTCGTCCACTTTGTTTAATGAACTGTGGTTTCGTAAAGAACCTCGCCGAAAAGAAGGCGGCCACAAATCAATACCGTCGTATTTCCATCCACTTGATGCCATCGGTTCGTGGAATCGTTTATACGGTGCTGGTGGATTTTTGCAGTATCAGTTTGCGCTACCTTTTGGTCGTGAAGACGAGTTGCGGCAGATCATTGAAAAGGTCGCTGTTTCAAAAACTGCGAGCCCGCTCGTTGTGTTGAAACGATTCGGCGCAGCAAATCCTGCTCCGTTGAGTTTCCCGATGCCGGGTTGGACGTTGACGGTAGATATTCCCGCACGCGCCGAAGGACTTGGAGTTCTGTTGCATTCAATCGACGATTTGGTGATGCAATCTGGTGGACGGCATTACCTGGCAAAGGATGCTCATACAACTCCGCTGGCGATTCGTCGGGGCTATCCACGTCTCGACGAATGGAAGCAGATTCAGCAATCGGTTGATCCTGATCGCAGATGGCAAAGCGATCTAGCCCGCCGACTTGAACTGATTTAGCGATTAGTGAACAACCCAAAGGATTAGTTATGGAAAACGCTGTTGGTGAAGTGCAAAATATTTTGGTTCTAGGTGGTCGAAGCGAAATCGGAGTTGCCATTGCGCGTGAACTCTTAACGCCATTGACCCAGCGGGTGACGCTGGCTTGTCGTCAGCCTGGTGAATCACGAGATGTTGAAGACTCGTTGGTCCGCAATGGATTGCGCGTTGAGTCGGTGAGCTTTGATGCGGCAGATACTGCCTCGCATGTCGGGTTCATCGACAACGTTATTGAGGGTTCGGGTGACCTAGATGTAGTCATTCTGGCTTTTGGAGTTTTGGGTAGCCAAGAACAGTGTGATGACGATGCTCAGTCGGCTGTGAAGATCGCCCACACCAATTACACAGGCGCGGTGTCGATCGCGATGGAAGTCACCAAGCGTTTTCGCCAGCAGGGCCATGGACGTCTGATTATCTTGTCCAGTGTTGCCGGAGAACGTACGCGTAAGGCCAACTACGTATATGGCTCAACAAAAGCTGGTCTTGACGCCTTTGCTCAAGGGCTTTCTGATGCCATGGTCGGTACCGGAGCGAGTGTCATGATCGTCCGTCCGGGATTTGTGCATTCGGCAATGACGACTGGCATGAAAGCGGCGCCGTTTTCAACGACGCCCGACGTGGTTGCCAAGTTGACAGTTCAGGGACTGCGTGCGGGCAAGCGAATCGTGTGGACGCCGGGCATTTTGCGTTGGGTCTTTA
>JBAXIP010000227.1:0-3078 GCA_037138315.1 Actinomycetes bacterium | reverse complement strand
GCTTGCCCCGACCAACCATCCGCTTGGCTGATGCCGAACATTTCAGTTTTGCCCGACGTGAATGGGTAGCTATTCACACTCCCGGACACACCGCCGACCATTTGTGTTTGTTCGACCCCGAACATGGGTTAATGCTGTGTGGCGATCATGTCTTGCCGACCATCACTCCACATATCAGTGGCATGATGCCTGCCAAAGATCCGCTCAACCTCTTTTTTGAATCACTCGACAAAGTTGCCGCTTTTGGTCCGCAAGTCAAAATTGCCTTACCCGCCCATGGCGACATCTTCACCGATCTTGCTGGACGCGCGAACGACATCAAAGAACATCACGTCGGACGACTTCAAAAATTACGCGATGCTTGCATTGAAGTGAATCGCCCCACAACAGTGATGGAAATGTCAACATATCTTTTCTCGCCTCGATCACAAGGTGGAATGGCCGACAGCGAAACATATGCCCACCTTGAGCATCTTCGCTTAGCCGGCGAAATGGATCGTGTTGACGTTGATGGGCGTTACCAGTACACACTGAAGGGCTAATTAGTGGCAGGCTGTATGAGTGAGCAGCCGCCCAAACGTTCTCTTCATCACTCTTGATCAATTTCGTGGTGATGCGTTGTCCTGCGCCGACCATTTCATTGTCAAAACTCCAAATCTCGATGCATTAGCTCAGTCAGGAGTGCGTTTTTCGCGCCACTACACCCAATCAACTCCGTGTGCACCAGGTCGAGCCGGTCTGTACACGGGTATGTATCAAATGAATCATCGAGTCATCGCAAACGGGACTCCGCTTGACAATCGATTCGACAACGTGGCTCGACTCGCACAACGCAGTGGTTACCAAGGAAAACTTTTTGGATACACCGATCAGTCCATAGATCCGCGAATGACCGTTAGTCCCGATGATCCGCGTTTACAGACCTATGAAGAGATATTGCCCGGATTTGAATGGCAGCTCAATCTCACTGGACCCCATCAACCGTGGGTTGATTTCTTAAATACACAGGGCTATGACACATCCCTCGGTCATATGCACATGTTGGACACCGAACATGAGCGACCAGTTGAACATAGCGTTTCAAGTTTCACAACTGATTGCCTCATTGATTATTTATCGAGTACCGATGCAAACGAGCCTTGGTTTATTCATGCGAGTTATCTTCGTCCTCACCCTCCTTATTCGGCGCCCGGTCATTTCGCGCACATGTACGACCCCGCCGATGTTGGTCTTCCTATTACTCCTGCCGCTAGTCGACATAGTTTTCATAACCTGTTACTGAATATTGAAGCAACAGCATCGCCAAAAGATGAATCGGCGATTCGTCATCTGCGCACTCAGTACTTTGGCATGATCTCTGCTGTTGATGAACAAATGGGCCGACTTTGGCAGACCCTTCGTGATCTCAATCAATGGGATAACACCATCATCGTCGTGACTGCCGATCATGGTGAACAACTTGGCGATCACGGACTCGTACAAAAAGTGGCGTGGTTTGAAGAAAGTCATCACATTCCAATGATTATTCGCGACCCTTCACGACCACAGGCCCATGGGAACGTCATCACAGAGTTCACCGAAAGCGTCGACTTTCTTCCGACGCTCGCGCAAATCTGGGAGCAATCAATTCCTTTGCAGTGTGACGGTCATTCGCTCATCCCGTTCTTATCTGGTGCCGAACCAACCACGTGGCGCGAAGGCGCGTCTTGGGAATTTGATTGGCGCTACGCGCTCATTCCGCATGTACAAAATCAATGGCCATGGGATGAACGGCTGAACGAAAGTCATCTTGCGGTACACCGCACCATAGATACCGCCTACGTGCAATTCGGCGATGGCTCTTCGTTGTGTTTTGACATTGCTGCCGATCCAACATGGCGCACCCAAGTCACCGATCCGCAACGCATTTTGCATATGGCTCAACGCATGTTGGTGTGGCGCAGTCGGCATGCTGATCGCACCCACACTGGACTACTCGTGGAGAATGGTGGTATCGGTCAGTGGCCACCAGGCGTTTCGTGGAGATAATCTGAACAAGGAGAAAACTTATGAATCCAGCGCAGTCTGAACGACACGCACTCTGCAATCTCTTTTTAGAAGTCGGTCCAGACGCACCGACTTTGTGTGAAGGCTGGACAACTCGCGATCTCGCAGCCCACATCATTGTGCGCGAATCCCGCCCCGATGCCGCTGGTGGAATTCTGATCAAGCCACTTGCTGCGTACGGCGAAAAAGTACGCAAGGGTGTTGCTCAACGTGACTGGAAGTCATTGGTTGAGGCGATTCGCAACGGACCGCCGCGTATCTCGCCGATGCGCCTGACATTTATTGACCGACTCACCAATACGGTTGAATTCTTTGTTCACCTCGAAGATGTACGCCGCGCCCAACCCAATTGGGAGCCACGAACATTAATCGACGATCTTGAATCGCAGTTACGAACCTCAATTACCCAAGGAGGCCGACTGTTTGCCCGCAAATCTCCCTGCGGACTCATTCTGCAGATCACTCAAGGTTCAGCAATCGTTGCCAAAAAAGGTGAGCCTGCGGTGACCGTCACGGGCGAGGTCGGAGAGCTCATCATGTTTGTGTACGGGCGCCAAGATCATGCCCGCGTCGAGCTCTCGGGTCCAGATGAACTCGTTCAGGCAGTTCGCACCACATCCTTCGGTGTCTGAGTCCAAATCAACGCACTCAAAGGTGGCAAACTCAAGAGTGTGACGCGGGATATCAACAAACTTATTGACCAAATGACAGTTGAAGAAAAGGCACTTCTCACTACTGGTGCCACGATGTGGTCAACGAACCCAGTCAATCGCTTTGATCTCCCAACAGTCACTGTCACTGACGGTCCTGCCGGTGCACGTGGACCCATAACCCCTGGTATTGGAACGCAAGTTGCAACGTTGTGCATTCCTTGTGGATCTGCGCTCGGAGCAACATTTGATGTCCCCTTACTTGAAGAACTCGGTGTCGCTCTCGGTCATCAGACTCGTTCAAAAGGCGCCCGAGTGTTACTCGCTCCAACTGTCAATCTCCATCGTTCACCTTTGTTTGGTCGGAGCTTTGAGTGTTACT
>JBAXIP010000226.1:0-3078 GCA_037138315.1 Actinomycetes bacterium | reverse complement strand
GCTTGCCCCGACCAACCATCCGCTTGGCTGATGCCGAACATTTCAGTTTTGCCCGTCGTGAATGGGTTGCTATTCATACTCCTGGACACACCGCCGACCATTTGTGCTTGTTCGACCCCGAACATGGACTGATGTTGTGTGGCGATCATGTGTTACCGACAATCACTCCGCATATCAGTGGCATGATGCCCGCCAAAGATCCGCTCAATCTGTTTTTTGAGTCACTCGACAAAGTCGCCGCTTTTGGCCCGCAGGTCAAGATCGCGCTACCTGCCCACGGCGATATCTTCACCGATCTAGCTGGACGCGCGAATGACATCAAAGAACATCACGTTGGACGACTTCAAAAATTACGCGATGCTTGTATTGAAGTGAATCGACCCACAACAGTGATGGAAATGTCAACGTATCTTTTCTCACCACGATCACAAGGTGGCATGGCCGACAGCGAAACATACGCCCACCTTGAGCATCTTCGCCTGGCGGGCGAAATGGATCGCGTTGATATAGATGGGCGTTACCAGTACACACTGAAGGGCTAATTAGTGGCAGGCTGTGAAGGTGAGCAGTCGCCCAAACGTTCTCTTCATCACTCTTGATCAATTTCGTGGTGATGCCCTGTCATGCGCCAACCATTTCACTGTCAAAACTCCAAACCTTGATGCATTAGCTCAATCAGGTGTCCGTTTTTCACGCCACTACACCCAGTCAACCCCATGTGCCCCCGGCCGAGCTGGCCTGTATACCGGCATGTACCAAATGACTCATCGAGTCGTCGCAAACGGGACTCCGCTTGATAATCGATTCGACAACGTTGCCCGACTCGCGCAACGAAGTGGTTATCAAGGAAAGCTATTTGGTTATACCGATCAATCCATAGATCCGCGTATGACCGTCAGTCCCGATGATCCGCGTTTGCAGACCTATGAGGAGATTCTGCCCGGATTTGAATGGCAGCTCAATCTCACTGGTCCTCATCAACCTTGGGTTGATTTCTTAACAAGTCATGGCTACGACACATCATCTGGTCACATGCACATGTTGGACACCGAACATGAACGACCGGTCGAACACAGCGTCTCAAGTTTCACAACCGATTGTCTCATTGATTACTTATCGAGTACCGAGGCCAACGAACCCTGGTTTATCCACGCCAGTTATCTTCGTCCGCACCCGCCCTATTCGGCGCCCGGTCATTTCGCACACATGTACGACCCCGCCGATGTTGGTCTTCCTATTACCCCGACCAATGATCGTCACGGATTTCATGACCTGTTGCTCAAAATTGAAGCGACGGCGGCACCGGTTGATGAATCAGAAATTCGTCATCTGCGTTCCCAGTACTTTGGCATGATCTCCGCCGTTGATGAACAAATGGGTCGACTTTGGGAGACCCTTCGTGATCTCAATCAATGGGATAACACCATAATCATCGTGACTGCCGATCATGGCGAACAACTAGGTGATCACGGACTCGTGCAAAAAGTTGCTTGGTTTGAGGAGAGTCACCACATTCCAATGATTATTCGCGAACCTTCGCGTCCACATGCGCATGGAAATGTGATCACAGAATTCACCGAAAGTGTCGATCTGCTGCCGACGCTTGCGCAAATTTGGGAGCAATCAATTCCACTGCAGTGCGATGGGCATTCGCTCATCCCCTTCTTATCTGGAGACGAACCAACCACATGGCGCGAGGGTGCATCATGGGAATTTGATTGGCGTTACGCGCTCATTCCGCACGTGCAAAATCAGTGGCCATGGGATGAACGGCTGAACGAAAGTCATCTTGCGGTACACCGCACCATAGATACCGCCTACGTGCAATTCGGCGATGGCTCTTCGTTGTGTTTTGACATTGCTGCCGATCCAACATGGCGCACCCAAGTCACTGATCCGCAACGCATTTTGCATATGGCTCAACGCATGTTGGTGTGGCGTAGCCGACATGCAGATCGCACCCATACTGGACTACTCGTGGAGAACGGTGGTACCGGGCAATGGCCACCAGGAGTTTCGTGGAGACAGTCCGAACAAGGAGAAAAACTATGAATCCAGCGCAATCCGAACGACATGCCCTCTGCAATCTCTTTTTAGAAGTTGGTCCAGACGCGCCAACATTGTGTGAAGGCTGGACAACTCGTGACCTTGCAGCCCACATCATCGTGCGTGAATCCCGCCCCGACGCTGCTGGTGGAATTCTGCTCAAGCCACTTGCTGCATATGGTGAAAAAGTACGCAAAGGTGTTGCTCAACGAGACTGGAAGACATTGGTTGAAGCGATTCGTAATGGACCTCCGCGTCTCTCGCCCATGCGGCTGGCTTTTGTTGATCGACTCACCAACACAGTTGAATTCTTTGTTCACCTTGAGGACGTCCGCCGCGCCCAATCCAATTGGGAGCCACGAACGTTAATTGACGATCTTGAATCGCAGTTGCGTACCTCGATCACCCAAGGAGGCCGACTGTTTGCCCGCAAATCTCCGTGCGGTCTCGCACTGCAGATAACTCAAGGCTCAGCAATCGTTGCCAAAAAAGGTGAGCCCGCGGTGACCGTCACTGGCGAGGTCGGAGAGCTCATCATGTTTGTGTACGGTCGTCAAGACCATGCCCGCGTCGAGCTCTCAGGTCCTGATGAACTCGTTCAAGCCGTCAGATCAACAGCCTTCGGGGTCTGAGTCAAAGCCAACACGGTCAAAAGTGGCAAACTCAAGAGTGTGACGCGGGATATCGACAAACTCATTGGCCAAATGACAACCGAGGAGAAGGCACTCCTGACGACGGGTGCCACGATGTGGTCAACAAACTCAGTCGATCGCTTTGATATCCCTGCAGTGACGGTCACCGATGGACCAGCTGGTGCGCGTGGACCCATTACTCCCGGTATCGGAACTCAGATCGCGACTCTATGTATCCCATGCGGATCAGCTCTCGGCGCAACATTTGATGTTCCATTGCTTGAAGAACTTGGTGTTGCTCTTGGTCATCAAACTCGTTCAAAAGGCGCACGAGTGTTGCTCGCCCCAACTGTCAATCTCCATCGTTCACCTTTGTTTGGTCGGAGCTTTGAGTGTTACT
>JBAXIP010000225.1:0-3104 GCA_037138315.1 Actinomycetes bacterium | reverse complement strand
TCATTGGCAATATAGGTAAGCCACGACGCAAACAAATACAGATGGTGGGCGACCTGGCTTTTTATGCGTGCATGTGGCTGTCGTACGACTTCAGCCGAGGAATCGCCGATTCATTTGGGTTTCCCTTGCAGGTTCAACTACCACGCAACATCGACAAAGCACTTTTCTTCGGACACGATCCCAATGTCTGGATGCAACACCAACTCTGGAACAAGAACATCCAGTGGTACGACGTGTATGGCTCAATCATTTATTTCACCCACTTCTTCGTTCCAGTTGCAACATCGGTGTATCTCTGGATTCGGTATCGCGAACAATGGGTGCGTTACATCCGTCGCTTCGCCACAGTGTTGTTCGCCGGTGTCCTGACCTACATCGTGATGCCAACTGTTCCGCCGTGGATGGCCGCCAGCAACAAGTTTCCGTACCAAATTCTTGAACCTATGCAACGATCAACCGGTCGTGGCTGGAACTGGCTTGGACTAGGAACAGTGAGCAGCGTGTTATTGCGTGGGCAACAATGGGCCAATCCCACGGCCGCCCTTCCCTCGTTGCACGCCGCCTTTGCACTGTTTGTCGTGGTCTTCTTTTGGAAGCAAATGCCCAATAAATGGGTGCAATACGCATCGTTGCTTTTTCCGTTATCAATGGCCTGGTGCCTCGTGTACTTCGGTGAGCACTATGTCACCGATATTTTGGCAGGTTGGGCATATGTCGGTGCATCGTTCTGGTTTTGGAATCGATGGGAAGCCAAACGGCAGATGGTTGAACCGCTAGCCTGACCTCAGCAGGGGTGAGAACAGTGAGTTCCGAAAGTCACGAAGCAGAGTTTGACTCGCGAAGCCTCGACGCCATCGCTGATGCCGACCCATATCCGTACTGGTATGAAGATGCCGATCAACCGCTATCAAATCCCACGTTGGTACGCACCGAAACCTGCGACTTATGCATTGTTGGCGGCGGATACACCGGACTCTGGGCCGCGATCATCGCCAAAGAACGCGATCCTTCGCGTGATGTGGTCTTAATCGATGCACATGAAATCGGTTCGGCGGCTAGCGGTCGCAACGGTGGATTCATGGATGCATCGCTCACCCACGGCATTGCCAATGGACAAGAGCGATTTCCTAAAGAAATTGCCCTTCTTGAAGAACTAGGTATCGCCAATCTCAACGAAATTGAAGCAGCAATTAAGCGCTACAGCATCGATTGTGATTTCGAGCGAAATGGCGTGATCGAAGTTGCGTCAAGCACTCACCCACCTAGTTACCTCGATGAACTTCGGGATGATTACTTGCAATTGAAATCTCTCGGCCAAAAAGTCACGTGGCTTGATCGTGAGCAGATGCAAAAACAAGTGAATTCGCCCACCTACTCAGGCGGGTTATGGGTGCATGATCGTGCGGCGATAGTCGATCCAGCGCGTTTGTGCTGGGGTCTCAAAGCAGCAGCTGAATACCTCGGTGTTCGTATTTACGAAGATAGCAAGGCAACTTCAATTGAACGCGACGGCGTGGGAGTGTTAGTCACAACACCGCTTGGTCGTGTGCGAGCCGGCAAAGTTGCCCTCGCAACGAATGCCTTTAAACCGTTACTCAAGCGAATCAACAATTACATCGTGCCTGTCTACGACTATTGCATGGTGACCGAACCCCTCACACCTTCTCAGTTAGCGAGTATCGGTTGGATTAATCGGCAAGGTCTTTCCGACATCCCAAATCAGTTTCACTACTACCGACTCACCGAAGACAACCGCATTTTGTGGGGCGGTTATGACGCGATCTACTTCTTCGGTGGAAAGATTTCATCTGAGTTAGAAAGCCGGCCCGAAAGTTGGGCGAGGCTGAGCATGCATTTCTTCAAGACTTTCCCGCAACTTGAAGATGTGAAATTCTCACATATGTGGGGTGGAGCGATCGATACCTGTTCGCGATATTGCGTGTTCTGGGGCCAGGCCATGAATGGTCGCGTTGCATACGCAGTTGGTTACACCGGTCTGGGCGTTGCATCTTCACGATTCGGTGCTGAAGTCATGCTCGACCTCATTGATGGTCGACGATCAAAGGCAACGGAAACAGATTTTGTGCGCAGTAAGCCCCTACCGTTTCCGCCTGAACCCTTCAAGTTTGCCGGAATTCAAGCCACTCGTTGGAGTTTGAATCGTGAGGATAAAACTGGAAAACGCAATTTATGGTTACGTTCTCTCGATCGCTTAGGTCTGGGCTTCGACAGCTAAGGCGTTCGATACCTCTGAGAACGAAGTGATTAGAGGCGTTCAATACCTCTGAGAACGAAGTGATTAGAGGCGTTCAATAATCGTGACGTTGGCTTGTCCGCCACCTTCACACATTGTCTGCAAACCAAATCGTCCGCCGGTGCGCTCAAGTTCATTCAACAGTGTCGTCATCAAACGTGCACCTGTTGCGCCAAGAGGGTGACCAAGAGCAATCGCTCCACCGTTCACGTTCACCTTGGCGTGGTCAGCCCCGAGCTCATGCATCCATGCCATCACGACTGGTGCAAATGCTTCATTGATTTCGACCAAGTCGATGTCGTCAATTGTCATTCCGGCTTTTTGCAAAGCACGCTTGGTGGCAGCAATCGGTGCAGACAACATCATGATCGGATCATCAGCCAAAACACTCATGTGATGAATGCGAGCGCGCGGCTTGAGACCATGTGTCTTTACTGCCTGATCATTAGCAATCAAGATTGCGGCCGAACCATCAGAGATCTGGCTTGCGCAAGCGGCGGTCAGACGTCCACCAGGAGTCAACGTCTGCAGTGAGCGAATCTTTTCCCAGTTCGGTTCACGCGGGCCTTCATCGTGTTGCACGCCGTTGAGTGGAGAAATCTCAGCTTCAAAGCGGCCCTCGGCGCGAGCCTTGATGGCACGCACGTGAGACTCGACTGCAAACGCTTCCATTTCATCGCGTGAGAGGTTCCACTTTTCAACCATCATCTCGGCGCCGACGAACTGACTCACCTCACCGTTGCCGTAACGCGTGGTCCAACCCGGTGATCCAGTGAAGGGATCGTTAAAGCCAAGTGCTTGACCGGCAGTCATGGCCGACGAAATCGGAATCATGCTCATGTTCTGCACA
>JBAXIP010000224.1:0-3126 GCA_037138315.1 Actinomycetes bacterium | reverse complement strand
GCGTGCGTGCGAATTTTGCGAGTTCATGCCGAGCGAATTGGCTATCCCAAGACATTCAGCATTTACGATCAGGCCGATGCACAACGGCTGACGGGCTATGTCATTCGCGATATGGGACTTGATGTCAAGCGTTTCACGCCCCGAGCCGTGCATGCAGTGATTTCTAATTGGAAGAACGAATTAGTTTCGCCCACGCAGGCCGCCGAACGAGCAGCACATATTTTTGATCGTAAACACTCCGAGATTTATCGCGAATATCAGGGGCGGTTACTCAAAGCCGGAGCCATGGACTTTGACGATCTCTTGGTCAATGTTGTGCATTTGTTTCGCATGCACACTGATGTCTTGGCTTCGTATCAAGACCGCTTCAAGTACGTCTTGGTCGACGAATATCAAGACACCAACATTGCGCAAAACGAAATCGTGCTCAGTTTGGCGGCCCGTCACCACAACGTGTGCGTGGTTGGTGACACTGATCAGTCGATTTATGCGTTCCGTGGTGCCGACTTCCGCAATATCGGACAGTTTGAAGATGCCTTTGATGAAGTGAGTGTGGTTGTTCTCGAACAGAACTATCGCAGCACACAAAATATTCTCGATGCTGCCAATGCAGTCATCGCGCAAAACTTTGGCCGTAAGCCAAAAGAACTTTGGACCGAAACTGGTCCCGGCGATCCCATTGTGCGATTCCACGCCGACGACGAAGGTGACGAGGCCGCTTTCGTTGCGCGCACCATGCAAACTTTGCGTACTGGTGGTCGTAAGTGGGGAGACATGGCGGTTTTTTACCGCACCAACCCGCAAAGCCGAGTCGTTGAAGAAATCTTCATGCGCTTCGGTATTCCGTACAAAGTGGTGGGCGGAACTCGTTTCTACGATCGTCGCGAAATTAAAGACGCGGTTGCATATTTGCGCGTCATCACTAATCCTCTTGACGAAGTCAGTGTGAAGCGCGTTCTCAATATGCCGAAGCGTGGCATTGGTGATACCAGCATCAGTCGACTAGATGTTTTTGCGCGTGAAGAAAACATTAGTTTCTTTGAAGCATTACGTCGTTCAGCTGAAGCCGGAGTATCTGGTGCCGCACGACGTGGTATTGAATCTTTTGTCGCAGTTATTGACGAAGTTGCCGCTCAAGAAGAACAAACTCCCGGGGCGCTGTTTGAATCGGTGCTCGAGAAGTCTGGTTATCTCGCAGAATTTAGTAATGAGAATTCAGTTGAAGACGCTGGTCGCCTCGAAAACTTGGGCGAATTGGTGTCTTCGGCAAAAGAGTTTTCTCAAGTTGATGAGTTCTTAGAAAAAGTGTCGCTTGTTGCCGATGCTGACGATTTATCTGATGACGACAAGGTCATCATGATGACGATGCACGCGGCTAAGGGTCTTGAATATCCAGTGGTTTTCATTGTGGGTGTTGAAGAAGGTTTGTTCCCACATAGTCGGGCCTTAGTTGATGCCAACGAACTCGAAGAAGAACGGCGTTTGGCATATGTGGGTATTACTCGCGCGCAAGAGCGTCTGTTCCTGACACATGCGTGGAGTCGTCAGCAATTCGGAACCACGCAGTACAACCCGCCGTCACGCTTCTTAGAAGAAATTCCCGAAGTACTCATCGAGCATCAGGGCAATGTACAGAATCGTCCCAAGGCGCGCACGACGCGTGACGACGATTGGGGCGGCCGCAAGGTCAGTTCGTTTGATCCCGATGACGAGTTCCGCGAAAGGCAAGTTGATGCGGCAATGGCCGCTGGCCGATCGGCTCAAAATCGCCCACCTCAGCCCTCAAATAGTCAAGAAATTGGGCTGCGGGTTGGTGACATGGTTGAGCACTCGGTTTTTGGCGAGGGAATTATCATCGACATCACCGGTTCGGGCGACAAAACCGAAGCGGTCATCAATTTCCGTGAAAAAGGCCGCAAGCATTTGTTGTTGGCCTGGGCTCCGCTCAAAAAACTCTGACCAGAGTCGCCCAAAATCTTCTCGTGGGATCTTCTCGTGGGCCCGCTCGGCGTGGTTGAATCGGAGTATGAAAGCAGCGCTCTTAGTTGAAAGCCTCACGGGCAACACCTGGAAGGCGGCCGAAATGATTGCCGCCAATTTGCAACAGGAAGGTTGGACCATCACTGGTCTGAACCCCATGAAGCAGCCCGACCACCACGCCATTCAGGCCGCTGATCTGATTGTTGTCGGCACGTGGGTTCACGGGGCCTTCATTGTTGGTCAGGCGCCATGGGGCATCGGCAATATCAATGCACTTCCGGCTATTGCTGGTAAGCGGGCTGCGACATTCTGCACGTTCGCTCTCAACCCGGGCAAGACACTTGGCGCGATGGAGAAATCGGTGACTCGTCTCGGAGCAGATGTGATTGGTGGAATGGCTTTGCATCGCTCAAAGTTGGGCGCTCACACCGAAGAGTACGCAGCGCGTCTTGTTGGCGCATTAGCAACTGCCTAAATCGTGCGTTCGCTCACCGTCGCGGCATTACAAATGTCGATGACTGACGTTGTATCTCAAAATGTCGCAACGGCTGAACGTTTAGTTCGTCAAGCAGCTTCACAGGGCGCGCGACTCATTTTGATTCCCGAGTTATTTGAAGGTCGTTACTTTTGTGAAGATCAGCGGGTCGAGCATTTAGATCGGGCACGACCGCTTGACGGTCATCCAACGATTGCTCATTTCAGTGCTCTCGCTAAAGAACTGGATGTTGTTTTGCCAGTGAGTTTTTACGAACGTGATGTGAATGCGTTGTACAACGCCTGTGCGGTCATTGATGCTGATGGCACTGTGCTTGGCGTGTATCGCAAGAGTCATATTCCTGATGGTCCTGGTTATTCAGAGAAGTATTACTTTCGGCCAGGTAACACGGGTTACAAAGTGTGGGACACCGCAGTTGGCAAAGTGGGCGTGGGCATTTGTTGGGATCAATGGTTTCCCGAAGTCGCGCGTGCACTCGCGCTCAACGGTGCTGAAATTATTGTGTATCCGACAGCGATCGGTAGCGAGCCGATGGACCCCGAGTACGACTCTGCTGCACATTGGCAACGAGTGATGCAAGGTCATGCTGGCGCGAACTTGGTGCCAGTTATTGCAGCCAATCGAATCGGTACCGAGGTTGGTTCACGATT
>JBAXIP010000223.1:0-3129 GCA_037138315.1 Actinomycetes bacterium | reverse complement strand
CTGCGTGCGGGCAAGCGAATCGTGTGGACGCCGGGCATTTTGCGTTGGGTCTTTATGGTGATGCGGCACTTGCCAGTTGCTATTTGGCGTCGGATGCCGATGGGCTGAAAGGCCCCATTTCGAGTATTGAAGTATCTATCCCTGCGTACTTGGCATTGAAAACGCCATTGCAGGTAGGTGTACACGTTCCATCCGGGCGAGGCGGAACCGGAACTCGCACTTCAACTGCGTAGTCGTACTGAGGTTCATACGGAGTGTCGTAAGGACCGACGTTGTCGCCGTGCGAACACTTCTGGTACAACCGCACGAGATCGTGTTGATACGAACCGCGCAGGCAGAAGTTCTTTTCAACGACTTGGTTGGGAGTGTCTGGTCCGAAGGCGACTGATTCATTTGGTTCAATCCAGCCCGACCAGAAACGCGTCAGCACAAGCCAATCGGCACTGGCGACATCGTCGGCCAAGCGAGAACCAGGTTTGTCGGCGAGCCCTGGGTCCATTTCAATGAAGTACGTCGCTGGTGTGAGTTCGGGGAACAAGTGATAGACGAATGCGTCGCTATACGACGTGTTACGCAAGTCGACTGGCCCGACCAGAAGTCGCTCGCCAGCGTGCGAGAGTTTGTCGAGGTCGGCCACAACTTCTTGAGTTGCTAAGTATGGCCGGGTATCACCGAGATAGAAGTAACGATCGCCACGCGTCACTTGCATCACTTCGGTTTTACCGGTGACACTGCGCCAGGCGAGATCGGTGTATGTACGCAGAGTGTAAAAAGGGCAGACCAGCAAAATAAGAATTATCAATGTCGTCGATGCGGTCAAGGCGCGTACGGTCGGATGCACGCGACGATTACGTCGCCCGATGAATTCGTAAAGAGCGACAAGTAGCAACGGCCAAGAAATACATGACACCCATAACAAGTGTGCGCTGTCGGGGCGTTGCAGTGCTTGGGGGAGCAAACCAATACCGAATAATCCGGCAATAAAGAGCGTGGTGAATCGGGGAGAGTCGTTGATGAATGAAACTTTGCGTTGTCGATGAGCAACCACAGTGACAAATATGGCTACAACTGGCAACATGAAAAACCAAACAAAAAGTTGCTGAGGTGCCGACAGCGAAGGCAAACCCCACCACGGAGCAAACTTTTCACTGATGACTTGTAATGCGCCCTGAAGGTAATGCCAACTTGGCGGGCGCGGTAACTCTCGACCCGGCCGAAGATGTATGACTGGGTCGAGAAGGACACCACGAATCATCGCCGATGGACCAGCTTGAATGAGATGGATCCACACTGATGTCAGGCCGAGCACTAGTCCGCTAGCACATTGCGCAAGTACGCGGCGCGGGCGCTTCCATAATGCCCAGGCCAATACAAGCAAAAGGGCGAGAGCCAAATCGGGACGGAAAGTGAGAGCAAGACCGGCGAGTAATCCAGCGATGATCCAAGAGTTGCGCGAGTTAATTTGTTGAGCGCTCTGATGAACGGCGCGAATTACGAATATCACCGACCATAGTGCGATTCCAACGCCACCGCTCCATGCCAATGCTTGCAGTCCGATGGGCGTGAAGACAAAAATCAGCGAGAACAGACCGACCAAAGTGGAGAGTTTTTTACCCCATGGTCGACAGAGAACCATCAGACCAATGACAATGAGAAGGTGTTGTAGTAATCCAAAAGCGCGTTCCGATGTCAGATTGACGCCAAAGACCCGCATCCACAATGACAAGAGATGTAGCGAGCCTGGTCCGTACAGGTGCAAGAAATCGACATTGGCAATATCGCCCTTCATGACTCGTTCGGGAAAGACCAGCATGAAGCCTTCTTCCATTGATGAGCCAATTGCTCGGAAGAGGGCAGGTAGTGCCAACGCAATTGCTGAACCAACGACTGCAAAAGAGGCCCAAGTGGACAGGGTCGCTCGATGAAAGACTCGTTTGAGGTTGATACTTCCACCATGTACAAACGGGTTGTCATTGGGCTGGGAAGAAGACTCAAGATACTGGTCGGACATCACAAACTTTTGTCGAATACGACTGAGCAGCGGGAAAATTCCAACAGCTGCAAGGACACAGAGTGCTGGTTCGGCAGGTACTCGAAAGCGCGTCGTGCCGTAAGCGTAGATTGCAGTCAACGTGACATTGATAAAGAGAGCGCCAAGGGGTAGTAGTCCGGCTCGACGTTTGCGAATGAGGTATGCGCCGTATATGGCCGCTACTGCAAGGCCGTAGTACATAAACAGTCCGGCTCGCGCCGCGTTCTTATTGCGACCTTCAATAGGTGCGAAGTCGGCGTTTTGCCATGGACGGAATAGTTCCCATTGGCGACCCACACGAGCAGCGATGACTTTTGGCAAATCACCAGCGTGGTCTTTGGCGTAGGAGAATCCTTTTTCACGCCAGAAGAGTGACTTCTGGGCTTCATCGCCCGTTGCATCAATTCCCTCGCGCCGCAACTGTTCTTGGCAATCGAATAACCAAAAACCGATGAATTTCCCGGAGTACGCCTCGTCGCAATTTGCGTAAACAAACAATTCGTTCCCATTGGTTGAAAGCGGAACAACTTCTTCAAACGAACGAGTGTTGCGGATAAACCATGGGGCAAGGACAATGAGGCAAGCCAACGCTGCGATGACAATGTTCTTCGCTCGTGAACGCAGTGAAAGTTCTCGTCGGAGAAATATCCATGGAGCGATCAATAGAACAGTGAGCAATAAACCTTCACCGCGTGCGAGGGCAGCACAGGCGATCAACGCTCCCATGGATATAGCCCATCGGTACTGGGACGCTTTCTGCTGCGAATCTTTCCATCGGTAAGCCGAATAGACGGCGGCTGTCGTGCACAGGGCCATGAGGCCCTCAGGGAACATCACGCCATCGACAAGCCATAAGTTCGGGTAGATCGAAGCAAGGAACATCGCGAGCAGGGCAATGGGATTGCGATATTTCTCCGGGGCGACTCTTCTTGCTACCAAGCCAACAAAAGCGACGACTCCGGTTCCGATGAGTAGCGATAAAAACTTGTGATCAAAATAGGTGGTGCCGCCAAGTCGTGAACTGATGGATAGCACTAGGGGATATAGCGGACCATGTAATGCACTCGCGTGCCATTGTTGATATGCGATGAAGTTCA
>JBAXIP010000222.1:0-3134 GCA_037138315.1 Actinomycetes bacterium | reverse complement strand
CTTTGCGACTGGCCGGAGATGCCAACGACTATGTGGGCAAAGGATTGTCGGGCGGACGCATTGTTGTGCGGCCCGATAGCGCAACTTCGTTTGCTGCCGAAGACAACGTCATTGCTGGCAACGTGATTGGTTACGGAGCAACGAGTGGCGAAATCTACTTACGTGGCATGGTTGGCGAACGCTTCTGTGTTCGTAACTCGGGTGCAACTGCTGTTGTTGAAGGTGTTGGTGATCACGGTTGCGAATACATGACCGGAGGTCGAGTGGTTGTACTTGGTCCAACTGGGCGCAACTTTGCCGCTGGTATGTCTGGTGGCGTTGCGTATGTCTATGACCCACAATCTGTATTTGGGGCCAAGGTCAACTACGAGTTGGTCGAACTTGAATCACTTTCAAGTACCGATCTTGATGAGTTGAAAGCAATTCTGACAATGCACGTGACTGAAACCGACAGTGCAGTTGCCACAAAGGTTTTAGCGGGTTGGGCAACCGAGTCTGCCAACTTCCGCAAAGTGATGCCGCGTGATTACAAGCGAGTGCTGGAAGTTATGGCTGACGCCAAATCAAATGGTCTCAGCGAAGAGGAAACATTGAATCGTGTGATGGAGGTGGCTCGTGGGTGAGACAACTGGATTCTTGAAATGGGAACGCCAAAGCCCCAGCCATCGGCCAGTGCCGGTGCGCTTGCGCGACTGGAAAGAGGTCTACGAACCATTCGACGCTGACGAACTTAATCGTCAAGCTGGTCGTTGCATGGACTGTGGTATTCCGTTCTGCAACAACGGTTGCCCACTGGGCAACTTGATTCCCGACTGGAACGATCTCGTCTATCGCAATCACTGGAAAGACGCGATCGAACGTTTGCATGCAACGAACAACTTCCCAGAATTCACTGGCCGGCTATGCCCAGCTCCGTGTGAATCGGCATGTGTCGTTGGCATTAACTCCAACCCAGTCGCGATCAAGCAAGTTGAAGTTGAGATCATAGATCGCGCGTGGGATGAAGGTTGGGTGATTCCACAGATGCCCAGTGTGAAAACTGGAAAGCGCATTGCTGTCATTGGTTCGGGTCCTGCCGGCTTGGCCGTTGCACAACAACTCACTCGCGCCGGACACGAAGTCACAGTTCTTGAGCGCGCTGACCGCATCGGTGGGTTGTTGCGTTACGGAATTCCCGAATTCAAGATGGAGAAGCGCCATGTTGATCGTCGTGTCGCACAGATGGAAGCAGAAGGTACAGAATTCCGTACCAATGCAATCGTCGGACAAAACATTGACATTGACGTATTGATGGCAACGTACGACTCGGTGGTCTTGGCATGTGGTGCAACTGCATGGCGCGATCTTCCGGTGCCTGGTCGCGAACTAATCGGTATCTACCAAGCCATGGAGTACTTGCCATTGGCCAACAAAGTGCAACACGGCGACATGGAAGTTTCTCCTATCAACGTGATTGGCAAGCATGTGATCATTATCGGTGGTGGCGATACCGGCGCCGACTGCCTTGGTACTTCGCATCGTCAAGGTGCAGCCTCGGTGACACAACTTGAAATCATGCCGCAACCACCCGTGAAGCGTGGCGGAGCAAATCCGTGGCCACAATTCGCCATGGTGTACAAAGTGACGTCGGCTCACGAAGAGGGTGGCGAGCGATTGTTCGGCGTGAATACCGAACGCTTTATTGATGATGGTTCGGGCAAATTACGCGCCTTGTTGATTCACGAAGTTGAAATGAAAGACGGCAAGTTCGTCAAGGTAGAAGGTAGCGATCGCGAATTGCCCGCTGACTATGTCTTCTTGGCGATGGGCTTTGTTGGCCCAGAAAAGGGTTCATGGCTCGACAAGTTGGGTGTTGAACTCGATGAGCGAGGCAATGTTCAACGCAATGATGTGTACATGTCAAATGTTCCGGGCGTTTTCGTGGCTGGCGACATGGGGCGTGGGCAAAGCCTGATTGTGTGGGCAATTGCCGAAGGACGAGCGTGTGCTGCGGGCGTTGATGCCTATCTGATGGGCGAAACCACCTTGCCAGCGCCCATCTTGCCATCTGCTCGTCCGCTCGTTTAATGCAACCTGCCATGTTCAGGGCATCGGGGCGATCTAGATTGAAAGGCGTGTTACGACTTCGTATGTCCCTTTTGTCTGCTGGCCTGGGAGCTCTCGCTCTGTTGAGTGCGTGCGGTAGCGATCCTGGATCATCGGTCACGACCTTGCGTCCACTCACTTCGACGAACTATGCCACGACACCGCCCTCGGTTGTCACAACTGTTGACCCGGCGAACACTCTTCCGCCGGCGATCAGCTACACAATTGTTCCAAATGACTCGGTGTATGCGATTGCTAGCAAGTTTGGTGTTGCCCCTGACGAGCTGGCGGCTTATAACAATTGGCCAGAAGGTGTGTTGCATCCGTTGGCAATTGGAGCAAATATTTTGATTCCTCCATCAGCAACGCAGACCACTACTTTGCCGGGCTTGCCGATTCCGACCGAGACGACAACACCTGGACCAGATCCGGGTCAAGGTAAATACACCGTTGTTGAAGGTGATTGCTGTTTATCGCGTATCGCCGACAAGTGGGGCGTTGAAGTCTCGGCGCTGATGGCAGCTAATGGCTGGGTCGATGCGTCAGTCGTGATTTTGCCGGGTGATGAAGTGAACATCCCCGCTCAAACTAAAACACCTAAGCCCTAAATTGGTGATTCTGGTGGCGAAAATGAACGGATTCCCGTTCATTTTCGCCACCAGAAAAACTAACTAGTTTCCGATGTCGGGCCAGCGGCGCTTTTGACGGCGTCGCAATCCAGCGGTTCCCATTTCACGGCGCTCTGATAACGCCCACTGACGTCGCCATCCCGTGTATTCGGGACCCGTCAGTTTGGTGTTTTCATTTCGTGCGGATCGTTGGCGTGCAGTCCAAAAGTCGGTCAACGATTCATCGCCAAGTTCGGTCACTGCTGCTTCGATGCGGGTAGAGAAGCGGCGCGTGTTCTCGTCTTCAAGAGCGCGCATCGGAGCACCAAAAACAACTTTGGTTGTTCCAAACTTCGGTCGCTTCATACCTTTGCCAAAAAGTGCACCCGTGCCATCAATGAAGACCGGTACAACTGCGGCGCCGGTGCGGCCTGACAAATA
>JBAXIP010000221.1:0-3135 GCA_037138315.1 Actinomycetes bacterium | reverse complement strand
CCAAAGCGTTCGTGTCACTGCGAATCGCGGCACCGGTGGACTTCCTACTTCATACCTGGTGAAATCGTCACCAGGTGAGGTCACTTGCACAATTGTGCTTCCAGCAACTTCGTGTGTTGTTGCCGGTTTAACAGCTGGAACTGCATATACATTCACAACAACGGCAACAAAAGGGTCAACCACTACGGCATCGTCGCCGGCATCGACAATCGTCAGACCTCTTGCAGCCCAAACCATTTCGTTCACTGGCCCGGTTGATCGAGAGTTCTCATCGACACCTTTTGTGGTAACTGCTATGTCTAATTCAAACCTCTCTGTGGTGCTGACATCAACAACGCTTGATGTTTGCACCGTGGCAGGGCTCGAGGTCACAATGCTGACAGTCGGGACCTGCACGTTGAATGCGAGCGCGGCAGGTAACGCAACGTACGCAGACGCAACTGAAGTCATACGCTCGTTCACAATCTCAGAACCACAAACAACAACCACAACTCCAAGTACCGAAAACACTGAAGTACCGACAGAAAGTTCTGTGCCAAGTGCGACCACACCAACGGTGCCGCAGTCGGACTCAACAGCGACAACCACTCCGACCACGGTTGCACCACCATCTCAATCAGTCGTCGTAGATTTACCGCGAGCCGAGACGCCACTCGTTCCAAACAATTCATTGTCAACTGGTGGCGAAATTACGGTGACATTTGGCGGCTTTACGCCATTCGAGTATGTGCAGTTGATCATTGCCTCAACTCCGCAAGTGATTGGTTCTGGTTACGCCAACGCTCAGGGTTTCGTGACTATCAGCGGGAATCTGCCGGCCACTTTGGGACTAGGTAGTCACACGCTGGCGGTGTATGCGCCCGTGAGCGGAGTCGGATTCTCGCAACCCATCACGGTGGCTCAGCCCAGACTTCCGGCGACTGGTTCGAATGACCAAGATCGTCTACTTGTGGTGGCGTTGATGTTGCTCATCGGCGGCCTGTTGATGCGGCGGCGGGGACTTTTCAAGTCAGCCTAACCCACCTCGCTTCTCAAGATTTGAGTAGGGATTACCCGTCAAAATAAGCGGTGCCTCAACTACCTTTGCGTCAGCATGTTTGATCGCGAAGTGTGAGTAATTCGGTATCAAGTTGACGACCTCGTGCGAATCCACGTTCTTGAATTTGTGCAACTGCTTCGCTGGCTAGGTGCCACTCGTCATCAGTTGCAACAGCAGCAAGACTTCTCAAATCAGCGGCATCGGTTTCCCGTCCGGGCGCTACAGATAACAATTTCAGTGCGATCAGATGACCAGTGCGGGCCACGGGTAACAGCATTCCTCGCACTACTTCAAGTATTTCTGCTCTTGCGACGACCTCTGCCTCTATACCCGATGAAGCAATCAAGAGATCGACACTCAGTCCATCCTCGGTTGAAAGCCGCGCCATGGCTAAACGCCCCACTGCTTCTTGTTCAACGATTCCAGCCGTTCGTAAACCGTGTGAGGTCAATGCGTGAATCAGGGCTTCAGCATGTTCGTCGGTGTCCACCACTACAGCGATATCAACATCTCGTGTGAAGCGAGGATCGCATCGTGCAGAAACCGCGAGTCCACCGACAATGCAGCCTTCAACATTTTCGCGACGAAGCGCGGACAAAACTTGCGAGGCCGCAGAAAGAAGACTCACACGAACCTGACTCGACCAGGTGCGTCCATTGGGCGATCCATAATCCAGGCCTGCAGCAATATTTCAACGCCCTCGTCGCCGAGATCAGGACGATCACGTCGAATTTGGGCTCGCTTCATCTCAAGACCTTCGAGATACATCTCGTCAATTGGCGAAGAAATCTTGGACATGGACAAATTCTACCCAATCATGTGAGGCGAGATCACCAAACCTCAATGAAGAATCATTTGATGCTCAGGCCTGAGATCGCTCAGACAAAACGCGTTCTACGACTTGCGGATGACGCCGTCTCTTACGGCGGCTGCAGCAACCGCGGGCGCAACACGCTCAACAATGGTCCTGTCAAACACTGATGGCACCACAAAATCTGGCGACAACTGAGCATCAGTCACCGACTCGGCAATGGCGATGGCTGCTGCCAATTTCATACCTTCGGTGATATCCGTTGCATTTGCATCAAGTGCACCACGGAAGATTCCGGGGAATGCCAGCACGTTATTGATTTGGTTCGGATAGTCACTGCGACCCGTTGCCATGACGGCAGCAAGACCATCGACCTGCTCTGGACGGATTTCTGGGTTCGGGTTGGCCATGGCAAACACAATGGGATTCTTTGCCATTGAACGCACATCGGCTGCAGTGATGAGATCGGGTCCGCTGACTCCGACAAACACGTCGGCGCCTTTCATGACGTCACTAATGGTTCCCATCTTTCGCGACGAGTTTGTATTCGCTGCAAACCATTCTTTCGCCGAGTTCATTTCACCTCGACCGGTGTAAATGGCGCCGACACGATCGCAACCAATGACATCGCCGATACCAGCATTGAGCAAAATCTTGCCAATGGCAACGCCAGCAGCTCCAACTCCGGCGATGACAACGGTGAGGTCTTCCATTTTCTTACCGGTGATTTTCAATGAGTTCCACAACGCTGCCAAAGTGACGACGGCTGTGCCGTGCTGATCGTCGTGGAATACAGGAATGTCAAGACTTGCACGTAGGCGTTCTTCAATTTCAAAACACTCAGGTGCTTTGATGTCTTCGAGATTGATTCCACCAAATGTTGGTGCAATGCGCTGCACAAAATCGACAACTTCATCTGCAGTGCGAGCATTGATGCAGATGGGGAAACCATTCACGCCACCAAACTCTTTAAACAACAGAGCCTTGCCCTCCATAACGGGCATTGCACCCTCGGGGCCGATGTCACCGAGACCGAGCACCGCGGTTCCGTTGCTGACAATGGCAACGGTGTTTTTGCGGATGGTGTACTTATGCGAGAGCGACGGATCATTTTCAATTGCGGTACAGACGCGAGCAACACCAGGCGTGTACGCCATTGACAAATCATCACGGTCATTCACAGGGGTCGTACTGATGACCTCAACCTTCCCGGACTCATGCATGCGGAATGTTCGGTCCCACCAATCGAGAACTGTGACACCATCGAGTTTTTGCACTGCTGCAA
>JBAXIP010000220.1:0-3170 GCA_037138315.1 Actinomycetes bacterium | reverse complement strand
GGTCAAGGAGTTTCACTGGCAACTCTTGTCGTGCATCGCGGCGCAATTGTTGTCGAACAATACGGCGTTCAACCTGATACTGCTTTTGGTCCTGGCGGTCCAGTTGATCAAGACACCACATTGATCTCATGGAGCATGGCCAAGAGCATGACACAGGCGGTTCTTGGAATTGTTGTTGCTGAACTCGGCATTGATATTGATGCACCCGTTGACATTCGTGAATGGGCCAACGATGAGCGCAGTAAAATTACGCTTCGCCAACTTTTACAAATGCGTGACGGCCTTGATTTCGTTGAAGACTATGTCGTTGATGAATCAGGAAATTCGGCTTCAGATGTCATCAACATGTTGTTTGGCAGTGGTGCCGATGATGTTGCAACTTATGCGCGTTCGCGTCCATTGAAAAATGCGCCGGGCAGCGTATGGTCGTATTCGTCGGGTACAACAAACATCATTTGTAGTTTGCTGAGGCAATACATCGGTGGTGGAGATGTTGCCGAACTATTGAAGCAAAGAATTTTTGACGTGTTAGGTATGACCTCGGCGACTGCAACCAATGATCCCGCTGGCAATTTCATTGGTTCGTCGTATGTGTACGCAACCGCCCGCGATTTCGCCAAATTTGGTTATTTGCACCTTCGTGGCGGTGAATGGGAAGGGCAACAACTCATTCCACGTGAGTGGGTTGAATCGGCACGTGTGCAACAGGCGACAGACCACGAAAGTGATCACGGATATGGCCTGCAGTGGTGGATATGGAAATCACTGACTGGTTGCATGTCGGCTCAGGGCTACGAGGGTCAGCGAATCATTGTGATGCCCGATCGCGATCTTGTCGTCGTACACCTCGGGAAATGGGTGGCCGAGACTGCACCTGCGCTTGATCGCCACTTATTGACGTTGATTGAGGCGTTTCCTGTTGTGTGAAGGTCTAGGTACTCCGTGAGACCCTGCAAAAAATGCTAGAAAAGATGTATGTCTGACGTGGTTGGGGGAGACCTGGGCGGGGCTCCAAAGCAACCTGAGGAGTCTCAGCATTTTCTAAACCCACGTAACCACGCTCGTCGGAGAGCTTTAGCGCGCGGGTTCAAAGTGGTCGCCACCTTGGTGGTTGTCTATTTCCTCATTCTCAACATCCCGGGACTACGAAATGCTGTCGATCAATTGAGCGATGTCAAGCCAGGGTTGTTGCTGCTGGGCCTTGGGCTCGAAATGGTGGCGCTTTTTTGTTATTCGATCATGACTCGCGTAGCGCTTGGTCCTGTTGGTCATCACATGTCGGCATTGCATCTCTTTCGCATTCAATTGTCGACGCGTGCATTATCAAGTTTGGTACCTGGAGGGAGTGCTGCTGGTTCTGCACTCGGGTACCGATTGATGGTGGCTTCAAGTGTGCCAGGACCGGATGCTGGCTTCGCACTTGCGACGGCCGGTCTGGCATCAGCAGTCGTGCTCAACTTTATTTTGTGGGCTGGTCTGATTATTTCAATTCCACTTCGTGGCGTGAACCCGGTTTATGGCTCGGCTGCTATTGCCGGAATCATCTTGATGGGTATTGCGGTGGCAATCATTTTTGGATTGATCGAAGGACAAGAACGCTCTGAAAGAATTCTACGATCAGTTGCTCGACGTTTGCGCCTCAATGAAGATCGAGCCGGCGAAGCAATTCGCCACGTCGGTGCTCGCATGCAAGAACTCGCTGCCGACCGTTCTCTGTTGCGGCGCCTCGTCTTTTGGGCTTCTGCCAATTGGCTGATTGATGCTGCGGCACTCTGGGTTTTCTTGCGGGCCTTCGGTGGATCGGTGCCCCCCGATGGACTCATCGTTGCATTTGGTCTCGCCAACGTGTTGGCAGCCATTCCATTGACACCAGGCGGACTTGGCATCGTTGAGGGCACCTATGTGCCAGTGCTTGTTGGTTTCGGTCTCCGTCGGGCGACAGCAGTCGTCGGAGTTGTCTCGTATCGAATCGCACAGTATTGGTTGCCGATCATGATTGGTGGTGCCTGTTACCTGTCATTACGTATCGGGCCATGGGCGATTGCCCGTAACAAACTTGAGCCGATGCGTGACGTCGTAGCGACAATGGCGACTGGCGATGAGGGCATTCTTGACTTCTCCGAACGTTTCCCCGCGAAAGAACGCACTGGACAACTTCCAAAGCCATCTGCTGAACAAATTCAGGCTTCTGAAATTGAAAATACCGAGAATCCACAAAGTCACGACTAGTTTTGTGACATGACAGTTCACGAGCGCCCCTTTGGCCGTTGCCTAGAAGATTTCGTCATTGGCGATGTTTATCGTCATTGGCCCGGCAAGACCATTACCGAGTACGACGATCATTTGTTTTGCATGATCACCATGAATCATCACCCGTTGCATACCAACGATTGGTTTGCTTCGAAGAGTGTTCAGGGTCGCAATGTGGTCGTGGGCAACTTGGTCTATTCGTTGGTTCTAGGTATGAGTGTGCCCGATGTCAGTGGTGCAGCGATTGCGAACCTTGAGGTTGAAACTTTGCAACATAAGTTTCCAACTTTTCATGGTGACACGATCCACGCCGAAACTCGTGTGCTCGACATTCAAGAAAGCAAGTCAAAGAATGACCGTGGCATCGTGACAGTCGAAACTAAGGGCTTCAACCAGGACGGCAAAGAAGTGTGTTACTTCCGTCGACGCGTGATGGTCTGGAAGCGCGAATTCGCGCCAAGTCGCGAGCGTCCGTACAACGGTGACGCTGCATGGGGCGAAGCCTGAAAGATATTTTCTCGTGAGTGACCACGCTGGTCTTCACGAATCTATTTTTACGTGGATCACTCCACGCTTGCGACAGTTACCTTGGCGCGACACGCGCGACCCTTGGCATGTGCTCGTGAGCGAAGTCATGTTGCAACAAACTGGTGTTAATCGTGTTCTGCCAAAGTGGTCGGTTTTTATCAATGAGTTTCCGACTGCCCTTGATTGTTCGCAAGCACCTCTTGGTGATGTACTCAGGCTGTGGCAAGGTCTTGGCTATCCACGGCGAGCGAAAAATTTGCAAGCTGCTGCCAAAGTTGTTGTTGAGCAACATGACGGAGTTGTTCCAAACACTCTCGAAGAGTTGCTTGCGTTGCCTGGTATTGGGCCGTATACGGCGCGAGCAGTTTTGGCTTTTGCATTCGAAGTTGACG
>JBAXIP010000219.1:0-3189 GCA_037138315.1 Actinomycetes bacterium | reverse complement strand
AACTTGTTCCCAGGTGGAACTGGTCGCTTGGTGCTGACCAATCCCGATGATTTGTTGAACACGGGTATTGAAGTTGAAGCCAAGCCTGGTGGTAAGAACGTCAAGAAATTAAGTCTGTTGTCGGGTGGAGAGCGCAGCCTCACCGCGTTGGCTTTCTTATTTGCAGTCTTCCGAAGTCGCCCATCGCCGTTCTACGTCATGGACGAAGTTGAAGCAGCTCTTGACGACGTCAACCTTCACCGCTTCTTAGGTTTGATTAATGAGTTCCGCCAAGAAGCTCAGTTGCTGATTGTGAGTCACCAAAAGCGCACTATGGAAGCAGGCGACTGCTTATTGGGGGTCAGCATGCAGCCAGGTGGTTCATCAAAGGTTGTCACCGAGAAGGCCTCAAGGGTCTCCGGCGGCGCTGCTTAGTCAAGAGGTACCGGTATGAATACGCAAACTCTCTTGTTGATCCTGTTGGTCGTTGCTGTGGTCTTTGGCCTCGGTGTCGTCGTACTGAATCGCCGTTCGGATCAAAGCGCTGGAGTCAAGCCGATCACATCTACTCCGGTTGCTGAAAAGCCAATCGTTGATTCCCCGGCAGCTGATGAGGCTGTCGAGACAGTCATTGAAACGCCCGCACCGCCGAAAAGTCGTTGGGGTAAAACGGCGTCGTCGTTGGCTGGCGTTTTTGGGGGAGTGCGTGCACGTGGTGGAATCACCAACGAAACATGGGACGACCTTGAAGAAGCATTACTGAAGGCTGACGTCGGCATTGGTGTGACTGAGGCACTGCTTGATTTGTTGCGCGGTCGAGTGAAAGCCAAAGAGATCATCACTGCTGACGAACTACTCGTTGCACTACAACGAGAAATGACATCACGTCTCGAAGGTGCGAATCGAGAATTGAACTTTGCGCAACTTGATGAAGGTCGCGTCAACGTGTGGTTGTTCGTTGGTGTGAACGGTGTGGGTAAGACCACCACCATCGGAAAGGTATCGGCACAGCAAGCGCAGTTGGGTCGTTCTTTGGTGCTTGCCGCTGGTGACACTTTCCGCGCGGCAGCAGCAGAACAATTAGGCACCTGGGCCGAGCGTTCGGGAGCCGAGTTAGTTCGTGGTGCTGAAGGTGGAGACCCGAGTTCGGTGATCTTTGACGGAATTCAACGCGCCGCAGCCAAGGGCTTTGATCTCGTACTTGGCGACACGGCTGGCCGTTTGCAAAATAAATCGAACCTCATGGACGAACTGCGCAAAGTGCGTCGTGTTGCCGATCGCGAACCAGGTCAAGTGACTGAGGTGTTGCTGGTCATTGATGCCACGACTGGTCAGAACGGACTATCACAGGCCCGCGAATTCACCGATGCCGCAGGCGTCACGGGTGTCGTACTCACCAAACTTGATGGTTCGGCCAAGGGTGGAATTGTGTTTGCTATCGAAACCGAAATGGGAATTCCCATCAAGTTGGTTGGGCTGGGCGAAACCATCGGCGACCTGGTGGCCTTCAATCCCGACGAATATGTGAGTGCGCTGTTTAACGGGTGAGCACAAATCTGTGACCAAAAAAATGACTTTGTTCCCAAATTTTCTTGATGGGTTGGGAACTAACCCGCAATCTGGCATCGTCTCAGTTGTATGAAGAAAATCCTGGTTCCCGCCCTAGCCGTTTTCGCCCTCTTTGCCATGTCGTCGTGTGGCGACGATCCCGATGCCTCGGGTCCGCCAGTTTTGGTTCTGTCCGCTGCTAATGGCGGTGGATGGGCTCAGGCTCCGGCGGCAGCTGATATGTCGTCGACTGCCGGCGTGGATGAAAAAATGATGTGGGGCTATCAGCAGCACTTCACTGCCGCCACAGATTTGCCAGCCCTCGATGGTGATGCGCCCTCGTACACGCTGACCGCGGGTGATGCTTCGACCGATTCAATGAATGCACTCAAGAAAGCATTCGGAGTCACTAAAGATTTCGTCGCCCAAGATGTAAATCAGGGTGGCGGCTACTTGTCGGGCAATTACGACGGAAAAACACCATCTTTGTATGTGAGCTCAGATGCGATGCATTACTGGAGTTACTCGCCGGTTTGGGATCAGGCATCGATGTCTTCAGAACCATGCATCATTGATTCCGACACCACTTATGTTCCCACGAGTGATGTCCCTGCGCCCATTGCCGAAATATGTGCCGAACCTGCAGCTCCCGAAAATGTTCCGACCAAGGCTGAAGCCGAAGCACTCTTTGCAACGACTGTTACGGCTCTCGGTCTCAACAGCGATGATCTCATCCTCGATTCATACGCCGATGAGTGGGGTGCAAACGTGACTGGCTATGTGAAAATTGATGGAGTTCGTAGTTCGCTCGTATGGTCGATTGGCTACGGCGCAAATGCGGAGATCTCTTGGGCAAGTGGAGTGCTTGCCGATGTACAAACAGGTGCGTCGTACCCACGTATCGGAACAACAGCAGGTCTTGAACGTTTGAATTCGCAGCAGACCGGCATGATGGGCGGACCCATGGTTCGTGGCGGTTTCGCATACGACACCGGAGTCTCATCTGATATCGCGGCCACTCCGGTGCCCGAACCCGCATCGTCAGGTGTTGAGGCAGCGGTGACAACCGAGCCCGCATCTTCTGAAGTGCCGACTTCTGATGTGGTGGCAGAAACGTATCCGCTCGCTGATGCACCAGCACCAGAAATTCAAGAAGTATCGATTGTCAGTGTTGAAGAAGAACTCGTGACGCTCTACGGAGCCGATGGTTCGATCTACCTCGTTCCTGGCTATGCCTTCATTGCTGCTGAAGACGAAAACGGTTACGCCGGCCGCTACACCGTGTCGGCGTTGCCCGATGAGTACATGCAAGTTGCTGATGCGGTGAATGAACTACCGATGACCGAAGCGCCAGTTGATGACACTGTGGCACCTACGGTTGCAGGCAGCACTGGCGCTGCAGTCGAACCGACCGTGGCTATTACTCAAGAGTCGGCTGATGTTTTGGTCGGTATGGCCGAGACCGATGCCACCAAGTCTGCTGAAGCAAAAGGTTGGGTCGTACGCGTCGGAAGTCGTGATGGCGAAGATTTTGCCCTCACGATGGACTACCGCACCGATCGCGTGACATTGACGGTGAAGGCCGACAAAGTCACTGCCGTCGTTGTCGGCTGACCTCGTCACCGCCTGAAAGTCGGGCGGTAGCCTCAGGATTGCTATGTT
>JBAXIP010000218.1:0-3229 GCA_037138315.1 Actinomycetes bacterium | reverse complement strand
GTGAATCCAATATCGCCTCACCTGCTGTATTGCCGACCAAGATAACGAATGCGGTCAGCCCACCCGACAAAATTGCGAGCACAATACCTTTGGCCACATACACCTTGGTGCGCCGAGGATTCGCCGCCAACGTCAGTCGAATTGTTCCTTGCGAATACTCCTGAGTAATTGCTAACACGCCGATAATTCCGAAGAGCAAAATACTCAATGATCCGCTGCCTAACAACACACCAGAAACTGCTCTGTTATCAATCGAATCAATATTTTTGAATGCCATTGTCAACAACGTGATTGCCAATGGCAATGCAACGGCAAAACACGCCATCGTGATATTCGAACGAACGGTGCGCAGCTTGAGCCACTCGCTACGGATGAGAGCAATCATGATGCAACTCCATTCGATTGAGTTTCGGTGTTTCCGTGATATTGCACCGCATCGGCCGTGACTTCTAAGAATGCATCTTCAAGCGAGCCGGTTTGAGTTGACAATTCGTGCAACACCACATTGTTCTTTGCAGCAAGCTCACCAATCGTTGCTGCTGCGACGCCATGGAACTCAGCGACATCTTGTCCAAGTGAAACGTGCATTCCTTGGCCTTTTGCCACTGATACCAACGAATCAAGTTGCGGGCTTTTCACGACTACCCACTTTTTGGCATATCGATCAATGAACTCTGGAACTGTGCATTCGGTGATCAATCGACCTTTACCAATCACAATCAGATCATCGGCCATGAGTGCCATCTCTGAGAGCAAGTGACTACTCACCAACACCGAACGACCCTGCGATGCCAAATGCTTGAGCATTTCGCGAATCCAACGAATACCTTCGGGGTCGAGTCCGTTCGCTGGTTCATCCAAAATGACAACTTTGGGATCACCCAACATGACTGACGCAATACCGAGTCGCTGTTTCATTCCTAACGAGAATTGACCCACACGCTTTTTTGCCACATCGGTAAGCCCAACGAGTTCAAGAACTTCATCAACGCGCTTGGGAGACATGCCATTGCTCATTGCTAGCCAACGCAAATGGTTTCGTGCGGTACGACCACTATGGGCGTTGCCCGCATCGAGCAACGCGCCTACTTCATGGAGCGGTTTCTTGAGTTCTCGATACGACTTTCCGTCAAAGAGCGCAGTCCCCGATTGCATACGGTCAAGCCCGATCATGCAACGCATCGATGTGCTCTTACCTGAGCCATTTGGCCCGAGGAATCCGGTGACTCGCCCTGGAGTCACAGTGAATGACAACGAATCAACAGCAGTTGTTGACCCATACTTTTTGGTTAAACCTTCAACAGTGATCACTTATTTACCTCATATTTCATAAATGTTTAAAACTTCACGAGTTGTTTCGAATTCACGAAGGACCTTGGTATTGCATCACCAAATATTTTGGTAAATCTGCGACTTGAAACGGAAAATTCTGTAATTCAATTGAATATTTGCTCATCACCAAACTTAGCCATTTACTTCTCTGCAATGGCGCCCGATCAATTTGACCTTCTTTATCTACCAGTACGAACTTCATTTCAAATTCGGAAATCAACAAGAACTTCCTGTACACCTCAACGGACTCATCGGATATTTCACCGATATTCAATTGAGATATATCCACTCCGAATTCTTTCAACTGTTCAGGCGACTGTCCCTGCAGGAGTTGCATATCTCCTTGATATTGCGCTTTTGCGATCTCGGTGCTCACATCTAGTCCCTGCTTCGCTGCCTCATCAAGAACAATCATTCGATAGACAGAGTCAGCAATCGCCATACCAACAACTTCGTCATCTGTACGAACTCCGCCATTTTGGAGATTTATAGCTCGACTATTTTCAATAAGATTTGCGATGTGATCATCATTAACGTTCACACCATTGACAATCACTTCAGAATTACTGAATTTTGTTGTATCGCATATTTTCGGCACAGATGTGCAAACAACCTGATCAAAATATTCATCTACCCCTGAGCTGGTTCTAGTCAGCGCAAAAGTTGAACCACCAATGCACAAGAAAATAACGGCAGACATTATGAAAATGACCTTCTTTCGCCGAATATTCATGGGAACACCGTATACCCAACAACTGAACTACTTGTCAGTAAATAAGTACAACACCACGACGAGGCAACTACATACTTAGAGCGGATGTACTGGTTATTTGGGATCGGCGAGTGCCAGAGCTCAGTAAACTGAGCAGTGTCAAAGCAGGTGTAACTAGTTCCTGATGAAACCCAGACGAAACAAGAATTCGCCGGACTCCTCACCAATAATGACGGGCGATAATGTTCAATCCAAGCGGAAGGATACATTCCCCAATCCAGCGAATGATTTGAAAAACCAACAACGTGGTCTTTGGTAATTGTTGTCAAGCTGCCACTGCTGCTATATGAAATCTCTGTTACCCCTCGTGTCGTGACGTTGGAGAAAATACAAATGCCAGTCATCGGATCAGCACAGTGTCGTACAGGTAGGTAGACAATTCCAGTGTCGACATTTCGTATATCCGCCTTTGCGGCAAGAGTCGGAACCACTCCAATGAATGTCAATATGAGGGAGAGTAGGGAAACACTCTTCATTCGCCTGAATTGAAAAGTCTTCACCGCTGTAACTTAGTCCACTCCAACACGGTAAAACTGCCAACCCCATTTGGATCTAGAAGTGCTTCGGCTTCACTGATTCGGCTACGCATCTTCATCGCTTTCAAACCAGGACGCGCCGATTCTTCATTCCAAATTCGCTTTCCTTCTTCAACTAATTCATCAATGCCCCACAGTTGCAAGAATTGTGATTGTGAGCGCACCGAATCGGGTTGCCCGCACGTCGCAATGATCTGGTCGATGCACACATCGGTTGTGATGTCTTGGGCGGCAACATTGCGCAAATAGTGCGCTCCCTTTTCGTGGCCCGCATAAGTACGTAACCAATCGCGCCATGTTCGTTGGGCTAATTCGGCCGTTAACGGAACCGCGTAGTCAATGACAACAAGTCGTCCATTCAAACGACTCAAGATGTTACTCACCCATTCGCCAGCTGCTTGTTGCCACGGAATGCGAGCACCAAGAATTGGCTGCGTAGGTAATACAAAAGCCGGTTCATCACTGAGTGGATACAAAACCTCACTGAAAGCACCGGCGCGATGGGTCACCCATCCTTCACGCCAAACGCCGTCGCACACCAACAAACGAAATGGCAAGTTGTCGAGCAATTCGTTGGCAAGTACAACAC
>JBAXIP010000217.1:0-3242 GCA_037138315.1 Actinomycetes bacterium | reverse complement strand
TGGCCGAATTGTCCGCTGCTCCTGGTAGCGAATTCACCGGACCCATCATGGACAACCAGGGCAACGAAGCACTCGCTGCCGGCGTGACCCACACCCATGGTGAACTCATGGGCATGCAGTACCTCGTCGCTGGTATCGACGGAGAAATCCCATCTAGCGATCAGTAGCACATCTAGGTAATGCCGGAAGGGGGGGCGGGCTATATGGCCCGCCCCCCTTTCTCATCTATTGTCGTATTTGTCAATGGGGAATTTGTCCACTGACGTCATGGTCCACGGGGAAGGAATGACATGGGGCTTGAAACAGCCATCAAGATGACCGGGATCGTCAAAAAATTCCCAGGGGTGATCGCTAACGATCACGTCAATCTCGACATCGGCTTTGGCGAGGTGCATGCTCTCCTCGGCGAAAATGGAGCAGGTAAATCGACGCTTTCAAATATTCTCACTGGCTTGTACCGTCCCGATGGCGGCACCGTCGAAGTCGCTGGCGAAAAAGTTGAGTTCAACTCACCTCGCGATGCCCTCAACGCTGGTATCGGTATGGTGCACCAGCACTTCCGCCTTGTTTCAACGTTTACTGTTGCCGAAAATGTTGTGCTTGGCGAATCTGACTCGTCGATTTTCATGGATCAAAAGGCTGTTGCGATGCGAGTCAAAGAACTCAGCGATCGTTATGGACTCGCCGTTGACCCGAGTGCACGTATTTGGCAACTCAGTGTTGGCGAACAACAGCGTGTTGAAATTTTGAAGGTTCTCTACCGCGGTGCACGAGTTCTCATTCTCGACGAACCGACCGCCGTGTTGACACCAATTGAAACCACTGAACTCTTCAAGACTTTGCGGGCCATGGTTGCCGAAGGACGCACAGTCATTTTCATTTCGCACAAACTCGATGAAGTGATGGCAGTCAGCGATCGCGTGACGGTGTTACGCGGCGGTCGTAATGTCGGCACGGTCAATACGCGTGAATCATCAACTCGTGATCTTGCCAGTTTGATGGTCGGTCGTTCTGTTGAGTTCAATCGAGTACAACGTGAAGCTCCAACCGAAGGCCGCTCTGTTGTTCTCAATGTCGCCGATATCAGCGCAAATGATGACCGTGGCCGTGTTGCCTTGCAATCGATCTCGCTGACCGTCGGTCGTGGTGAAATAGTCGGAATTGCTGGTGTTGCTGGCAATGGTCAACGCGAACTTGCCGAAGTCATTTCTGGAATGCGCTCAATGACATCAGGAACAATTTCGGTTCAAGGTGAAAATGTGCAATCGGGCAAGGCCCGATCGGCAATTGCCAAAGGTATTGCTCATGTTCCTGAAGATCGCTTACATACTGGGCTTGCATCAAGTCATTCAGTCGAAGACAACCTGGCCCTCAAGAACTACCGCTCAATGTCACGGTTTCGTATCTTGAAACGTAAGTCAATTCGTGCTCAATCAACTGATTTGATTGAGCGATACGACATCAAAACTCCTGGCTCTCAGACGCCAGTGCGGCTTTTGTCGGGTGGCAATGTGCAAAAAGTTTTGTTGGCACGCGAATTTTCGGCGTTGCCAAAAGTATTAATTGCTGCATCACCAACTCGCGGTCTTGATGTCGGTGCTATTGAAACCGTACGCGAGCGTCTTGTACAAGCCGCCGATAGCGGAGTGGGCGTTTTGCTCATCAGTGAAGATCTCGACGAGATCATGTCTTTGGCCGATCGCATCTTGGTGATGTACGAAGGTCGCATTGTTGATGAAGTTCCTGCAGATGGCGCGGATCGTGAACGGATTGGCCTCACGATGGGAGGAATTAAAGTATGAAATCTCCAATCAGACTTGAACGTCGCCTAGAACAACCCAAGTGGTTGAACTGGGCAATACCAGTATTTTCGTTAGTCGCGGCATTAATCCTTGGCGCAATTGTTCTCTTCGCAACTGGCAAGAACCCCTGGGATGTTTATTTCCGCATTTTCGAGCGCGGCTTCGCAGGTACGCGTGCGCTTTCAGGATCGCTGAAGACTGCAACACCACTTGCATTTACTGGACTCTGTGCTGCCGTTGCTTTCCGAATGGGACTCATCAATATCGGTGGCGAAGGCCAGTTGTACATCGGTGCAGTTGGTGCCGCAGGAGTCGGAATTGCACTCGATGGCCAACCGACCGGAGTCATTGTTGTCGCAATGTGCCTCGTTGGAATGCTGTGTGGCGGGTTCTATGCCGCAATAGTCGGAGTGTTACGCGCCAAGTTCAACACCAACGAAATTATTACCTCGTTGATGCTCAACTACATCGCTGGAATTTTCTTGAGTTACTTGATTTATAACTCGACGTCATACTGGCGCGATCCCGCTTCAAAGAACTTTCCGGCCGGTAAGCCAATCACCGATCGGGCAATTTGGAATTTCTTCGAAATTGGTGGAGTCAAGATTCCGTTGTCATTTTTGATCGCAATCATTGCCGCCGTCGCCGTTTGGGTTTTGTACAAGCGCACTCGATTTGGTTTTGAAGTTGGAGTCATTGCCGACTCGCCGAAGGCTGCCCGCTACGCAGGTATCCGGACATCGAGCACAATCATTCTTGTCCTCGCACTGTCGGGTGCGTTGGCCGGTCTTGGTGGTGCTGCTGATGTCGGCAACTTCCGTCATGTTCTTGATGGCAAAGGTTTGCAAATGTCGGGTTATGGCTACAGCGGTATCGTCGTTGCCGCGCTTGCCCGACTCAACCCCATTTCGACTGTCGTCGTTGCAGTTTTAATTGGTGGACTCACCAATGCAGGATTTGCCTTACAAGGCCCCGACTTTCCGAGCGGGCTCGTAGGAACATTGCAAGGACTGATTCTCTTCACCGCAGTAGCGGGAGAAATCTTGATTAAGTATCGCATTAAAGCTAATCGTCGAGTCAATACGGCGGTGACCGCATGAACAGCAACCTTTTCGTCATCGTGATCGCATCAGCGATTTTCTATGGGACGCCATTGTTCTATGCTGCGCTCGGTGGCATCTTCACCGAACGAAGTGGTGTTCTCAACCTCGGTGTTGAAGGCACGATGTTGCTCGGTGGTGTGAGCGGTGCATGGGCTTCACAACACGTAGGTGGCAGCGCGTGGTTCACTGTTCTCATGTCAATCGTGATCGGCATGGTTGCCGGCGGACTGACATCGGCATTACTTGCGTTCTTGTGCGTCACTTTGAAAACCAATCAAACAGTCGCTGGTTTGGCAATCACTATCTTTGCGGGAGCAGTTGGTTTATCGAGTTACTT
>JBAXIP010000216.1:0-3243 GCA_037138315.1 Actinomycetes bacterium | reverse complement strand
TGGCGTGCGCAGAAGTTGCGTAAGACGACTCCAAATTTGATGGCCTGAGATGCGCTGTTCGGTTGTTGCTGTCGGAACCGAATTACTGCTTGGCCAAATTGTAGATACCAATTCGTCGTGGATTGGTGAACAACTAGCAGCGAACGGGATTGACTCTTTGCTACAAGTGAAGGTGGGGGACAACCATCAACGCATTGTTGATGTAGTGCGATCGGCGTTGCGCGAAGCAGATGCAGTGATTATGTGTGGCGGGCTTGGACCGACTCACGACGACCTGACTCGCGAGGCAATTGCTGAAGTCATGGGCGTCGAACTTGTGCTGCACGATGATATTGCGCAAGTGATCCGCAATATCTTTGAGTCTCGCGGTCGTCGCATGGCCGACAACAATTTGCAACAAGCGATGGTGCCCGTTGGGGCAAATGTGATTCATCAGACGCGCGGTACTGCGCCCGGTTTGATGTGCCCAGTTGGCGACAAAGTCATTTATGCCGTGCCGGGGGTGCCACACGAGATGCAGGACATGATGGAGCGCGCGATCTTGCCCGATCTGCGTGCCCGAAGCGGAGACACGAGTGTGATTGCCAGTCGTGTCATTCGCACATGGGGCGAAAGCGAAAGTGGTTTGAACGAGCGCTTAAATCCGATCATCGCCCAGCTTGAAGAAGTTGGAAATCCGACCTTGGCATTTCTGGCAAGTGGTTGGGAAGGCATCAAGGTTCGACTCACTGCCAAGGGTGCCGACAGCAAACAAGCTCATGCTGTGCTTGACGAATGGCAAGCAAAAGTTCTTGACCTTGTTGGCGACGTTGTCTTCGGTTTTGACGCCGACAACATGGAAACAGTTGTGTTGAATCTGTTACGCGAACAAGGTCTAACCCTTGGTTTGGCCGAATCGGTGACAGGTGGTTTGGTGTCGGGTCGCTTGACATCGATTCCTGGTGCAAGCGATGTGCTGCGGGGAAGTTTGGTGTCGTATTCAAGTGAGGTCAAGTTTGATCTGCTTGATGTTCCACGCGGACCTGTTGTGAGTGAAGATGCTGCGGTGGCAATGGCCGAAGGCGCTCGCCGTGTGCTTGGTGCCGACGTTGCGCTTTCGTTGACCGGCGTTGCTGGTCCAGCCGAACAAGATGGTCAGCCAGTTGGCACGTTGTGTATTGCTGTGGCTATTAATGGTCGTTCAACTGTTTCGACGACTCTTCGCATGCCCGGCCAACGAGATCAGATGCGACAGATGTCGGTGATTTCGTCGTTGGACTTCTTACGGCGTCAGATTTTGATCCCGTCTGATGCCAACTGAAATCTCATCTTTGTGATCCGTTCTACCTCAGCCTTGTAACCTTGGTTCGCTCGCCCTCGTAGCTCAGCTGGATAGAGCAATGGACTTCTAATCCATCGGTCGCATGTTCGAATCATGCCGAGGGCGCACATCAAAACGGGCATTTCCCGATGAAAACGACCATTTTCCCCCTACACTTCAGCGTCTGTTCCGATGGGGTTTCAAGCCCATTTCGGCAATTCTGAGCGAGGTCTGAGTGAAGTTCAAAAAGGGCGACACCGTCATCTATCCCCAGCATGGAGCCTGCAAAGTTGAGGCCATTCGCAAGGAAGATCCTCTCAATACTGGCAAACTGCAGGAGTACCTCGTGCTCCGAACCGTGATTGGTGACATGACCCTGCGAGTGCCGATGTCAAAGGTCGACGAAGTCGGTGTGCGCCCGCCGGTGTCACCAGACGAACTCGAAGACTTGGTTGCCGTGTTGGCTAAGGCCGACCCTCGCGTACCCAGCAACTGGAGCCGTCGCTTCAAAAACCACCAAGAAAAGCTCAAGAGTGGGGACGTGTACCAAGTGGCCGAAGTGGTTCGTAACCTCGCAGCGCGTAACCGCGACGCATCGTTGTCGGCCGCCGAGCGAACCATGTATGAGCGGGCCCGCGTCAACCTGATTTCTGAAATTGCTCCGGCCCTGAAGGTCACTACCGATGAAGCCGAGGTCTATCTTGATGAAGCATTGGCCAAGGGTGTCTTGAAGCCAGTGAAGGCCGCCAAGCCCGCAAAGGCCGCTGCGCCCAAGGTTGAAGCACCAAAGGTTGAGAGCGACGACGATGACGATCTTGATGATGACCTCGACGAGAAGCCAGTAGCGCCAGTCGCTAAGGCCGCACTAGTCAAGAAGGCCGCTCCCGCGAAGAAGGTTGCTGCGCCTAAGCCAGATGCAGAGGTGGCTGAGGCTCCAGCGAAGAAGGCTCCGGCTAAAAAGGCCGTCGCCAAAAAGCCCGCCAAAGACTGATCTTCCTCGTACATCTCATGTTGAGGTGGTTCATGAGTGACTTCAATAATGCGTGGCTAGGGTTCGTTTCATGATGAAGCGCGAAGTCATTGCCCGTCAAGAACTTGCCGATCGTATTTTGCGTTCCGAAATCGACACAGTCATCATGGCTTTTGTTGATCGTTACGGACGTTTGGTCGGTAAGCGTGCCACGGGTCGTTTCTTTCTCGAACACGTCGCCGACCATGGCACCGAGAACTGCGACTATCTGCTCACATGCGATATCGATAATCAGCCGTCTGACGGCTTCCGGTTCTCAAGTTTCGATAAGGGTTACGGCGACATGTTGGCTATGCCCGATTGGGACACCGTTCGCATTGCATCGTGGTTACCCAAAACCGCAATCATTATGTGTGATTTGTTAGACGTCGCGAACAACACCTTTGTTGATGTGGCGCCTCGAAGTATTTTGCGAGCGCAAGTCGATCAGGCAGCAGCCTTGGGCTACTTGCCGATGGTCGGTAGCGAAATCGAATTCTTTTTGTATCACGACTCATACGACGAGGCAAAGGCAAAGAACTACCACTCGTTGCGCACACATTCGGCCTGGGCCGAGGATTACAACATTTTGCAAACCACGCGCGATGAATACATCGTGGGAGCAATTCGTAGTGCACTTGAAAACTCTGGTGTGCCCATCGAGTTTTCAAAGGGTGAGGCTGGCGCTGGTCAACACGAAATCAACTTGTCGTATTCGACTGCACTCGAGATGGCCGATCGCAATCACATCTACAAGAATGCGGCCAAAGAAATTGCCGCTGCCAATGGGCGATCAATCACCTTTATGGCTAAGCCCGATTTCAACGATGTGGGTTCGTCGTGTCATATTCATGCCAGTTTGTGGACTCTTGATGGTTCGAAGTCGGTTTTTGAAGACCACAGCAATGCCTTGGGTATGAGCGAAACCTTTCAA
>JBAXIP010000215.1:0-3253 GCA_037138315.1 Actinomycetes bacterium | reverse complement strand
TGACTGGCACGAGTTGCCCACTCAACAACATCTAGTCCTGTTGGTGTTCGACCACCGTGCAAGAACACTTCGTATCCTTCGCGCCCATCAGACCAGCGCTTGGCATCAATGGCGCACACGACACATTGCGTGCCAAATTCGGTAGCGATTTCGGTGATCAATTGCGGATTCTGCACGGCCGATGTATTCACACTCACCTTGTCGGCGCCGGCGCGCAACATGCGCCGCGCATCGTCAACACTGCGAATTCCACCACCAACGGTAAACGGGATGAATACTTGCTCAGCAGTTCGTGACACCACATCAACCATGGTGTCGCGACCATCGCTCGATGCAGTGATATCAAGAAAGACCAATTCGTCGGCACCTTCGGCGTCGTAACGCGAGGCCAATTCAACGGGGTCACCAGCGTCACGCAGGTTGACAAAGTTTGTGCCTTTAACAACGCGACCATTCGTCACGTCGAGACACGGAATGACTCGTGCAACTTTCACTGAGCACCACTCCCCAACCCAAGGTTGACTTCGCGCAGGGCAGCGACAGCTTGTTCAACCGTAAAGCGACCTTCGTAAATTGCTTTGCCAGTGATGACTCCGGCAAGCGCAGGAATAGTCGCGAGAATTCGCACATCGTCTAACGAGGCAACACCGCCACTGGCAATCACCGGAATCGTTGTTGACAATGCCGCGGCGCGCAATCCATCAACATCTGGTCCTTGCAACATACCGTCACGCGAAATGTCGGTGATCACAAAAGCCGACGCCGACGGAAACCACGTCAGTGCTTCGTTGAGTTGTACACCCGAATCTTTTGTCCATCCGTGAACGGCAATTTCGCCAGCACGATGATCAAGACCAACGGCCACGGCAACAACTCTCGCGGCAGCTTCAACCAAAGTCGGGTCAGCAACAGCAGCCGAACCCATCACAACTCGCGCGACTCCGGCATCGGCCAATGCTTGAGCATCGGCAACAGCGCGCACACCGCCACCAGTTTGAATTGATGCGCGGCCCCGAAGGGCTTTCGCTACCGCAGCAACCACGGGACGATTCATCGGGTCACCCGTACGCGCCGCATCAAGATCGACGATGTGAATCCAAGTGGCACCCGCGTCAGCAAAAGATGTTGCGACCGCTACCGGGTCATCACCATAAACAGTTTCTTGCGCGTAGTCACCTTGTAACAGGCGCACAACACGACCACCACGAAGATCAATGGCTGGATACAGTTCAACACCCATCAGGCACCAGCTGCTTTCACGAAATTGTCCAACAAGGCCAACCCACTTGCACCCGATTTTTCGGGATGAAACTGCGTGGCAAAAACATTGTCCTGTCGAAATGCCGCATTCAGGGAGACGCCGTAATCACATGTTGCGGCTACGAGCGAGGGATCCATTGGTACGCCATGAAGTGAATGCACGAAATACACCCACGAACCATTCGGTGAGTCGCGCAGTAACTCACCTTCAAACATTGGGTCGTCAGGTTGAGAAAACGAAAGTTTGTTCCATTGCATTTGCGGGCGCTTGACACCCGGCGGAATCCACTTCACGGTTCCTGAAATAATGTCGAGGCCGCGAGCATCAAGATCCTCTTGACTCGACGTGAACAACATCTGCATGCCAACGCAAATACCTAAAAACGGACGACCAGAATCAACGGCGGCATACACCACATCTTCAAGGCCGGCACCGCGCAATGCATCCATGCACGCACCAAACGCACCGACGCCTGGCAAGACAACCGCATCAGCCGACGCGACAAATGCGGGGTCGCGCGTCAGCCGTGCATCTCCGCCAACTTTTTGTAATGCCTTTTCAGCTGAGCGAAGATTGCCAATGCCGTAATCAAGAACAGCAATAACGGGTCTATTCACAACACACCGTCACAAAACGCCCTTTGTTGATGGCACGTCGGTTCCTTCGATGCGCACAGCATCTCGGAAGCAACGACCAAGACCCTTGAAAGCAGCTTCAATAATGTGGTGCACGTTTCGACCATGCTTCAGCTCGACATGCAAGGTCACGCCAGCCGACATCGCCAATGAACTAATGGCGTGTTCGGCCAACTGTGGATCAAAGGCCGGATCACCTAAGGGCAAGCATTCGGGCAAAGGAACATCCCACACCACAAATGGACGACCCGAGAGGTCGAGCGCGATTTCAATCAGTGCTTCATCTAATGGGTACAGACCACTAGCGAAACGACGAACTCCGCTCTTGTCGCCAAGCGCTTCACGAATCGCTTCACCAAAAGTGATCGCAACGTCTTCGACGGTGTGGTGGGTATCAATATGAATATCGCCTTTGGCAGCAATGCGAAGATCAAATCCACCGTGCTTACCCACCTGCGACAACATGTGGTCGTAGAACGGGATGCCGGTACTGACATCGCACTTTCCGGTTCCGTCAAGATCAACGAACAGTTCAATTGATGTTTCAGCAGTTGTGCGTGAACGACTGGCGGTACGACTCATTTCAAAACCTCCGTGAGAGCAACAAGAAAAGCATCATCTTCTTCTGGCGTGCCAATGGTGACGCGCAAGCAATTTTCTAAACGTGGCCAACCCGAACAGTCACGAATGAGCACACTGCGATCAAGCAGACCCTGCCAAACCGCCCGACCAGTTTTCGACTTTGTGCGGAAGAGAACAAAGTTGGCACCACTCGGAAAGACTTCAATATCAAGAGTTTTCAAGGTGGCAACGACTCGTTCGCGCTCGGCAACAATCATGCGCACGCGTTCTTCCATGTCACCGCGATATTGGACGGCCAAAGTTCCGGCGATCTGTTTTGCGGTGTCGAGATGGTACGGCAACACGACTTTGTCGAGTTCGGCAACCAACCACTTTGGTCCGATGAGATAACCCAAACGCGCTGCAGCCATGCTCCAGGTTTTCGAGAATGTTCGCGTCACAACAAGCGGGGTTTCTTCGCTCACTAATTCGAGCGCACTCCAATCAGCGAACTGACCATAGGCCTCGTCCACTACAACCAGGCCGGCGTTCAGCGCCAGCACTTCACGAACTAGCTCGGGCGAATCAACTCCGCCCGTTGGGTTGTTGGGAGAACACAAAAACGTGACATGAGGGCGTGACTCGGTGATGACCCGACGAACTTCTGCGATATCAAGAGAGAAGTCGACGCCACGCTCGCCCTCGACGACGGTCGCTCCGGTGCTGCGAGCGATCTGGCCGTGCATTTGATAGGTCGGTTCAAATGTGGCGACGGTTCGCCCAAATCCAGAGAAGG
>JBAXIP010000214.1:0-3265 GCA_037138315.1 Actinomycetes bacterium | reverse complement strand
TTTACCGATTGGTTAAATCAGAATGCCAAATATGTTGCGCTTCTCATTGGTTTCGCATTAGTCATTTTGGGTATCGCAATGTTGTTTGGTTATCGACTCCCGTTTTCAACGCCCAAACTTGAAACCGGCAAAAGAGATCAAACAGTTGTGTCAATGTATGTCTTCGGCGTGGCGTACGCGATTGCTTCAATCGGTTGCACCCTCGGACCTTTCTCGGCAACTGTTCTTGGAACGATTGATACCGATGGTTTCTTCCAAGGAGTCATCGCGGTTGTTTTATACGGTGTCGCGATGTCGTTGCTGATCACCACATTGACGGTCACACTTGCTTTGGCACAAGGTGGACTTCTGAAGTCACTCCGCACCGGGATGAAGTACGTTGAAATCGCTTCGGCGATCGTCATGATTCTCTCGGGTTTGTATCTCACCTGGTATTGGTTCAACGACATTCGCGATAAGTACGATGACAACCTCACGGGTCGTGTCTTAAATTGGCAAGAACGAATCGCTCAATACATTGACGACAATCGATTGGTTCTGGCAATTGTCTTTGCAATCATTGTTGGTGTAGCGCTGACATATACCGTTGTTTCTCGGCGACGTGAAATGAAACAAAGTTCATAAGCGCTGATGTTTAAAGAACTCTTAGATCATCCAGACGTTGAAGAAGTCGTTACTTTGCGTGGCCATGAACTTCCCCTTGATCAACGCATCGGCTTCATGGCGTATCACGGTGGTGGACTTGAAGAAATGACCGAGATCATTGCCATGCAGGCTGCTGAACGCAGTGGAACGAGTTATTACGGCGTCCACCAACCCAAAGGAATGGAACGCCATATTCCATCTATTGAGGTTTCACCAGAATCTTCAACGCGACTCACAAGTTTCATTGAACACGTTCACACCGTCATCACAATTCATGGGTTCGGTCGACAGGGCTATTACTCGTCGTTATTGTTAGGTGGCCAACATCGAAAGTTCGCTCAACATGTCGGGTCGCATTTACGTACGCATTTACCGGCGTACAAAATCATCACCGATATTGACGAGATTCCAAAAGAACTACGTGGATTACACCCACGTAATCCCGTCAATCTGCCACCAGGTACCGGCGTGCAAATTGAGTTACCACCACGTGTGCGAGGAACGACTCCCATGTTCTGGGATTGGGAAGGCCCGGCCTTGCCGCCCCATACCGAATCCCTCATCAACGGATTAGTTAGTGCAGTCACTACGTGGCAAACAACGTGATTACGGAGCCAAACGTTCAATGACCCAGTCTTGGGTTTCATCATCACGCCGATAACGAAAACGATCATGCAAACGATTTGGACGACCCTGCCAAAATTCAAAAACTTCAGGGACGAGCAACCAGCCACCCCAATGCGGTGGGCGTAGTACTTCTTTGCCAGTGAATTTTTCGTCAAACTCAGCGTGACGCTCGTTAAGCACTTCACGACCACTGATCACTTCGCTTTGCGGCGATGCCCAGGCACCTAGTTGGCTATCGCGTGGGCGTGAAGCAAAATATGCGTCGCTTTCGTGACGCGGCAACATTTCAACAGTGCCACGTACCCGCACCTGACGATGCAAACCAATCCACGGGAATACCGCGCTCGCAACAGGGTTGGCATCAATCTGTTGGCCCTTGGCGCTGTTGTAATTGCCGAAGAATGTCAAACCATCATCATCAAATCCGCGAACTAAAACAATCCGTGAGTCGGGCATACCTTCAGCGTCAATTGTGCCGACCGCCATGGCATTTGGTTCGGGCAATTCAGCCTCTGCTGCTTCGATGTACCACGCATGCCATTGCTGAATTGGTGATTCATCAAGATCAGAAAAATCTAATCCTGCAGTTTCGTATTGAATCCGACGGTCACGCAAGTTCATCGTGATCAGCTTTTTGGACTAATTCGTTCAAGTCCGCGCATGTATGGACGAAGAACTTCTGGAATGACCACACTGCCATCGGCTTGACGGAAGTTTTCCATGATTGCCGCCCACACACGAGGAACAGCAAGCGCCGAACCATTGAGAGTGTTAGCGATATATGTACCTTTTTCGCCAGCCTTGCGATAGCGAATGTCGGCACGACGACCTTGGTAATCACTGAACCACGACACCGAAGAAACTTCGAGCCAGTTATCGCAGCCAGGTGCATAGACCTCAATGTCAAAACTACGGTGATGACTTTGACCCATGTCACCAGTGCAAATTTCGATGATGCGGTATGGCAGTCCCAAACCAGCAATCAATCGCTCGGCCCGATCACGCAATTCAATCAATAACTCGTCAGCAGTTTCGGGGGTGCTCAAGGCAAAGATTTCGACCTTGTCGAATTCGTGAGCTCGCAACATTCCGCGCGTATCACGGCCGGCCGAACCAGCTTCACGGCGATAGCACGATGAATAGGCCATCAGTCGAAGTGGCAACTGCGCCTCATCTAATACTTCACCGGCGTACATCGAAGTTAAAGGAGCCTCAGCAGTTGGAATGCACCACAAGTCGTCGCGTTCAATGGCGTAGGCATCTTCGGCAAACTTCGGCAGTTGGCCAGTTGCGGTGAGAGTCGCAGTTGTCACCAAAGATGGCGGACGAATTTCCTCAAAGGCATCGGCGTTCATGTCAAGTGCGTACTGACATAGCGCTCGCGACAACATGGCTCCGGCTCCACGCTGCATCGTGAACATTGCACCACTTAATTTGACTGCTCGTTCGTTATCAAGAATGCCAAGTTCGTCAGCGATTTCCCAATGAGGCATTCGCTGAAACTCAGTGAAACTTGCCGGCATCTGATTTGGGCCAATCACTAACGGATTGTCATGATCATTTGCGCCATCTGGGGCATCTGGGTGCGGCAAATTGGGTAGGCGCAACATGACATCGCGCAATTGGCTTTGAGCCGTTTCAAACGATTCAGCCAACGACTTTTCATCGTCACCAAGTGAACGACTTTCGGCTTGCAGTTTTTCAGCCTCGTCATTGTCGCCATTGCGACGAGCGGTGCCGACCAACTTCGATAGTTCGTTGACTCGAGCACGAATCGTGTCACGGCGGGCCGTAATATCTCGCACCTGTTCGTCAAGACTGATCGCAGTGTCGAGTTGAACGAGCAGTTCGGGCTTACCCCGTCGAGCAAGAGCAGCCTTCACCACATGCGGATCATTGCGAAGTAAGCGGACATCAATCACAGAATCATCAGGTTATCCCGACGAGTGTTGCCCGCCCCTACGACTAAAGTCAAAGGCGTGTCTGTAGACGT
>JBAXIP010000213.1:0-3284 GCA_037138315.1 Actinomycetes bacterium | reverse complement strand
GATTCATCATTGGTTGAGGCAATAGGCGGTACCGTCATAGTCGTGTCTGGTGAAGCAAATAACCGCAAAATTACGCATCCAGAAGATTTGATTTGGGCTCGTGAATTCGTCGCAAGTCAGCAGGCGAGTTCATGAGCATCACCGGAGTGCGCGTTGGCCAAGGTTTTGACATTCATCGTTTCAGTGATGATCCGAATCGACCATTGGTATTAGGTGGAGTCACATTTGACGGTGTACGCGGACTTGAAGGTCATAGCGATGCCGACGCAGTTGCGCATGCGTGTGCCGACGCATTGTTAGGTGCTGCCGGACTTGGCGATATCGGTCAACATTTTCCTGATACCGATCCACAATGGAAAGGTGTTGATTCGCTCAAGCTTCTTGATCACGTTGCCATGTTGGTGCGTGCTCAAGGTTGGGTGATTGGCAACATCGATTGCAGCGTTGTGTGCGAGCAACCAAAGTTGGCACCGCGTCGCGATGAAATGCAACAAAAGTTGTCAGCGGTCGCTGGTGCACCCGTGTCGGTCAAAGGTCGGCGTGCTGAAGGTCTCGGTGCGCTTGGCCGTCAAGAAGGAATTGCTTGTTGGGCAGTTGCCGTGATTTTTCAAATGGAAAACAGGAGTGAAGTCTGATGGCTGCGCGAAAAAGTTCGAGTCCCCGTCCAGTGTCTGGCGGTAAGGGCAAACCTGCACCAAAGCCAGCAGGGCGTGAGCGTCCCGCGTCGCGCAAAGTGTCGGCTGCAAAGGCCAAGCCCGCATCTTCCGGCGGCCCCGTTGCCAAAGGTCGTAACCCCGGACCATCAAGTCGTGGACCACGTGTGCCTGACGCTCGTGGTGCCGCACGAACTGGCCCAGTTCAAGCTGGACCAATCAAGCCGGGTCGTGCGTCAGGTCGCGGAACAGGTCGGGCCACAGGTGACAAAGATGATGATCTCGGCGGCACTCAAATTGAAGGTCGTCAAGCAGTTCGCGAATTGTTGATTGCTGGTCGTCGCCGAACATTTGAAGTATGGATCGCTGGCGATCTTGATGAAAGCGATGTTGTTGAAGACATCAAACAACTCGCGCGTGCCAACCGCGTGCCAGTGATTGAAGTGAGTCGTAAGAAGCTTGATTACACCGCGCGTAGCGAAGCCCCGCAAGGTGTTCTCGCGCATGCTGAAGCTTTGCCATCGGTCCCGATTGATGCTCTGCTTCGTCGTCGACCGGGCAAAGCACCGTTCTTAGTTGCAGTCGACGGTGTCACCGATCCTGGCAACTTGGGTGCGTTGTTGCGTTGTTGTGATGGCGCTGGTGTTGATGGCGTGATCTTGCCGCGTCACCGCAGTGTGCACATCACTCCAACTGTGGCCAAGACTTCGGTTGGTGCGATTGAATATGTGCCGATGGCTGTGGTGGGTGGATTGCCCACAACTTTGGCCCGTATGCGTGAACTTGGTATCTGGGTCGTGGGTCTTGATGATGCGGCCGATAAGTCGCTCTTCGAACTTGGAGACTTGGCAACTGAGGGTATTTGCTTGGTCATGGGTGCCGAAGGAACTGGGTTATCTCGCCTCGTGCGTGAACGTTGTGACCTGATTGTGAGCATTCCGATGAAGGGTCGCCTGAGTTCACTGAATGTTTCTGTGGCAGCTTCGCTTGCCACATATGAAGTCGCCCGTCATCGTCGCTAGCCTGCAGGCGTTGCGTCAGCGGCATGCCGGGTTAGCTCAGTGGTAGAGCAACCGCCTTGTAAGTGGTAGGTCGTGGGTTCAATCCCCACACCCGGCTCTCTTCATGCTCGTTTGAGATCAGCGTAAGACTTCGCGAATTCGCGCGACGAGCACATTGAATGCCGCTTCGTTTTGGCCGCCCTCAGGAAAAATCACATCGGCGAAGCGCTTGCTGGGTTCGACAAAAAATTCGTGGCTGGGTCGAACAGTGGCCAAATACTGAGCAATCACGCTGTCGTGTGTGCGTCCACGGTCGGTGATGTCGCGTTGAAGGCGTCGAGTGAGGCGAATATCAGCAGGCGTATCGACAAAAATCTTGAGGTCGAATAATTCGCGCAAGGCGGGATCAATCAAGGCCAAGATGCCTTCAAACACCACGATCTTGGTCGGGTGAATGACTTCAACTTCTTTGGAACGGTTGTGATCGGAGTAGTCGTACACGGGGATATCGATGGTCTGGCCAGCAATGAGGTCGGTCAGTTGCTTGTTCATGAGGGGCCACTCAAAGGCGTCGGGATGGTCGTAATTGGCGGCTGCACGGACTTCGAAAGCCTCGTGGGTGCGATCGATGTAATAGGCGTCCTGACGAATCAGCGCCAAATTGTCTGAACCAATGACATTGACCAAGCGCTCGGCGACGGTGGTCTTGCCCGAACACGTACCGCCGGCAACGCCAATCACAAAGGGTTTGGTGGCATTTTCCCTGCTCATGCAGAGTGGAGAGTAGTCGCTGGCGGCTCTTATAGCACCCTTGTCGGCGGGAAATGGTTTCCGTCGGTGCTTGTATTGGGGCACCTCCAACGGGCAGGCTTAGGGCATGTCCTTAAGCGAACGTGAACAAGCAATCCTTGATTTTGAACGGGGCTGGTGGACCGAAGATGGCGTCAAGGACTCGATGTTGCGTGAGCGCTTCAGTTGTTCTGCTGACGATTACTACAACGAATTGAACAGACTGCTGGATACCGCCGAAGCATTGGCGTACGATCCTCTTGTTGTGCGCCGCTTACAAAGAGCTCGCGAGCGACGTCGTCGTATGCGTCTTGATGGCGCTTCTGAGTCCGGAGGGTTACAAGCATGAACACAGAAGATGCCAACGAATCGACAGGCCGTAGTGGCTCTAACGGTGTCAGTGTTTCAACGACTCTCAGTGTGGTCGTCGCAGCAATCGCCGTGTTACTTGGATTTCTCATTTTGCGCGATGTGAATCGTGATCACAACAACAGTTCTGCGCCTGTCGTGACCGAGGCTCCCGTTGTTGATCCGACTGGTGAATCTTCAGTGGCTCCTGCTGAAACGACAACGCTGCCGCGCAGTGGTTTCAAGGTTATGGTTGCCAACGCTTCTGGTATTACTGGTTCAGCTGGACAGATGTCGACGGCTTTGCAGTCAGAGCAGTTTATTGTGACCCAACCCATCAACGCTGACGTTACGTATGGCAAGCAAAGTGTCACCGTGGTGTTCTATGTGCCTGGTTACGAAACTGGAGCAACTGCAGTTGCCGAAATTTTAGGTGGAGTACAAATTCAACCTGTGGCCACTCCAGCACCAGTTGAAGGTGGCTCACTTGGCG
>JBAXIP010000212.1:0-3286 GCA_037138315.1 Actinomycetes bacterium | reverse complement strand
CCTCGCCAGTCACCGGGGTCGGAAGGATTGTTATCCCAACCGGCTAATCCGAAGGCTTCTGGATCGACATAGTCGCCGTCGAAGCCCACCTTGTCGCCCTCGGTCTCGCGGACCGCCGCAAGTTCGGGTCGATCGGATACGAAGTCGTAACCCTGAAGCACTTGTTGACCCAGATCGGGGTGAGTCGTGATTCCGGTGTCAATGACGGCCACTGTGACGCCCTGCCCGTCACCCCCGGGCAACGAACCATTCGGGACGGTCGATGATGCTGGAGCCCGAAGCGAATGGGCGAGTCCAAATTCTCCCCAGAGATTCCACTGGCGGGTCGAGTAATCGGGGTCGGACACATCGGCGGTGGCCAAAATGCCGTCAACTTCGGCCCAGGCCACGCGAGGGTCAGATTCGAGCTCGTCGATGATCACTTGAGCCTCGGCCTCGGTCACCGACTCGCTCAGCTCGACCGTACGAAGGCCCTCGCCAAGATCGGCCGATGACGTGAGCTCGACGCTGTCGACAGATTCAGAACCCGTCGCGACACCTTCACTTGTCGTTGCATCAACGCCATCTTCGTACTGCACGACGAGCTGACCAACAACGCCTTCGTGACCACTTGTTGGTGTCACCGACAACGGACCAACAATTTCACTCGCACCAAACTCGTTGATCGCGACGACGTTGACTTCATAAACTTTTCCATTCATCAATCCGGTGATCGATGCGGTGTGCGATGTTGCTGCAACATTGACGACGATGTCGCCTGGTGACAACTTCACTTGGAACGATGTCGCAGCGTTGACATCTTGCGCGACGGTGTTTGCACTCGTGTCATCAACATTTGTGTCATCAACAGAAGTTGTTGTTAAAACATTCCACGCAACTTCAACACCTTGATCGGCTGGCAACACATGCACATTTGTTGGAGCACTCGGACAATCAATCGCAAGAATCGCTGCATCAGTTGTCAACAATTCAGAACAACGTGTGTTCACTTCGGCCAACGCACTGGCACGGTTCACCGAAAGCGGGAGGAAAGAAAACAGAGTTGCAGAAACTAAAAGGCCGGCGAAAACGTGAGAACGCGAAAAGCGATCTCTACTTTCAGACAAAGCCCTGTTCAAACCCACAATTTGAGACTAAGGGGTCGAGATATTTCTATTCAACTTTCCTGAACATAATTAGGTATCAACTAAGAGTTGAGGGTTGGACATAATCCCTGTTCAACCCTCAACCAAATCGCCCAAACCCTCAACCAAGCCGAAATATTCTCCGAAAGTCCCGAAAGCTCGCCCCGAAAAATGCTCCACGGGTAAGTTGAGCCAACCATGACATCTGCGCCTTTTCTACGCACTCCCGACATCAACTTTGCTGCACTTGAAGGCTTTCCATATCAACCGCGCTACCTCGATATCACCGATGATGACGTGACTGGTTTGCGCATGCATTACATCGACGAAGGTCCGGCTGATGGACCGATTGTTTTGATGATGCATGGCATGCCGACATGGTCGTTTCTGTATCGAACAATCATCAAAGATTTAGTCGCACATGGTTACCGATGCATTGCTCCCGATCACATTGGATTTGGTCGATCAGACAAAGTTTTCGACACGAGTTGGTACAACATCGCAAGACATACCAAGAACATGAAGCAGTTCGTTGAACAACTTGATCTACGTAATGTCACCATCATGGTTCAAGACTGGGGCGGCCCGATCGGTCTCGCACAAGTTGCACGCATGCCCGAAAGATTTTCACGACTCTGCATTATGAACACGTGGCTGCATCATGATGGATACGAATACACGCCCGGCATTCAACAGTGGATTCAGCAATGGTCACCTGGTGGATTATTCGAAGCGAATGTTCCAGAGAAGTTCACGCTTGGTGGACTCATGGCGATGGCGACAGCGCGCATCACTCCACAAGATTCGGTTTTCAAAGCGTTGCAAGGTGAGACACCCGTGTACGAAGGTGAAGCCGGCGAGGTTCAGCATGCTTACGATGCCCCGTTCGCTGGGTTGGGTCGCGAGGGGCACTCCGGTCCCTACCGCTTTCCGATGAGCATCCCCTTCCACGACATGATTTCTGGCGATGCCGCCAGCCAAGAGCAGAACTTTGCGACCATCAATGCCCTCAAGGTCCCTGTGCACTTCATGTGGGGCACCGAAGACCCGGTTTTCGTCACCGATTGGGGCCGAAAGTGGTCGTCGCTGATTCCCCATTCAACTTTTGATGAAATTGTGGGGGCTCGCCACTTCTTGCAAGACACCCATGGCCCCGAAATCGCCCAATTGCTTTTGACCTATATGGGCTCGTAGAAAGAATTCACTATGCACGCAGACGACTTACAGAAGCTGATCGGCGGCGACCCCAGTTGGTCGGCCAATTGGAGTCTTGGTGGTTGTGAGTTTTATGGCGAAGTGATGGATGACGCGACTTTCGGCGTCTGGCTCACCACAAAACCCATTTCACCTGAAGAGTACGCAGCGCTTGTGGTCCCCGACGGGTTCCGAAAATCTGGAGTTGGTCGCAGCCAACACGACGCCGCATTATTTCGTCGTCCACCGAACGCCGAAATCGATGGCCCAGTCGAGACAACTGACATCGGCGAACACATTTTTGCACTAGTTGCACGGCCCGGTCGTCCCGAAAAGGGTTTTGAAGGCGTCACAGTTTTGCCCGTGTTCAAAAGTCATCGCGTCTTCTTTGCCGCGGGCAGAACTCTTGAACTCATCGACACCAATGATGAATTTGTCGGTGGTTCAACTTTGTTGCCTCAAGCCGTCGAATCACATCTGCATCAGCGACGCAGCGAAATCAGGCCACGACGCATGCCCGAGGGCTGGACGTCGCGTTTCATCACGCTCTCGGAAAACCTGATTGTTGATTTACCTTGTCCGGCTCGAGTTGCCATCTTCAATAACGGCGACATCTTCCACGGACCAACGACTATTTAGATAACGAATCACTATTTCTTTGACTTCGCAGCCTTCTGTTGACTCACAAGAAAAAGCGCAATGGCTCGGTCGCTTTCCAAAAATTCTTTCGTTTGATCGCGATTGAATCGGACGATCTCTGGATACAGCACTGACACGACCACTGCGGCCACTAACTTTTGCGCCATATGACGAGCATTGGCGTCATTCAGCCCATATGTATTTTGGTAGTACGCAGTGACCGCTTCAAGAACCCTTCCGTTTTTACGAGTACTAAACCATTTCGGTTCGTTGACCGCCAACCAACTCACGAGTCGGATCATGCGGACCAGTTCAGGACTTGGAAAGGT
>JBAXIP010000211.1:0-3295 GCA_037138315.1 Actinomycetes bacterium | reverse complement strand
AGGCTGAACTCTCACGCTTGTTGCGTACCGGTGCCGAAAAGGCCCGTGCCGTTGCATCTGCGACTCTTGAGCGCACGTACAACAACATCGGTTTACTCTCACCCGAGTGATCGGTGACCATTTGCGGTCAATCAATCGCCGAGTCAGTATTCGGCGATGTCAATCAGTACTGCGTGCACAACAATGCGGTACTTCACACTGTGTGGCGGATGACAGGCAACGAGTGACAACGTCTGATCATTTGACGTCGACGCATACAACAACGGGTCTGTTGGCAAGCGAATATCAACATCGGTCACTCGATAGGTATACATCTTTGAACCAATGGTGAGATACACCAAAGAGTTCTCGCCGAGTTTGTCGAGATTCTGAAACTCATGCCCGTGCGACACTCGGTGACCAAAAATCGCCACGTTGCCTGGCTGATTGGGTGTACGCGATTCTACTAAATGCGAAGGGTCATAGTCGACGAACTCTGTACCTTCGCGCACAACTGAACTCAGACCAATTTGCGGAATTGAAATGTAGCCAGGGAAACCTTCTGCATCCGGCAGTGAATTGCTCGGGGCATTTTGAGTAGAAACCTGAGGGCTTCCCACGAACCAACCAAAAATGTCGACAATTAAATCGGTGCCACCATACGAATAAAACGAGACCCCACGTGACCCCGTTGCCAGTTGCACGTGGTTCGGCGCAGTAACGCCTGCTTTATCGGCATTGAGGTTTGATGAACCGGGACGCACGCGGCCCGCTGGATACACGGTGACATAACCCTCACCTTCAGCACGCGTCATCGTGACATTGAGTGCGACTGCCGACGCACCCGAGCTTGGAATTCCGGCTTGGCTCGCCATGCCAACCTCAACTGTCCAATCATGATGCAACGCCACGTTTTCGCCGAGTGGGTTCGGGCTTGAACGCGTATCTAGCAAACGAGTTGGAGAGACAGGGACGAACAGTCCGTCCTCACTCACCGCAGCTCCTGCACCGCTGTAATAACCCATTAGATCAACTATCAAGTCGCCGCCGGCATATGAGTAAAAATCAACACCTGTTGCACTTGGCTTCACAATGACTTGATTAGCGATCGTTTGACCCGCCAAAGAGATATTTAAATTTGATGTCGTGCCCTGATCTTGTCCCGCCGGGTAGGCAGTCCAGTATCCAAAGCCGTTGGTACGCAGCCGCGAATTCACTGCAGTGACGTTTAACACCAATCCTTCAGTATTGGCCGGGATTGAAGCCGGCATCGCCAAATGAACGATTCCACCTTCACCGACTGTCAAACTGCCGCGAGTGTCAAGTAGACGTTGTGGTGTCAACGCGATAAAGCGACCCGCTGCAGTCGCTCCAGACGGGCTGTAATACCCAAAGACGTCTACCAATAAGTTGGCTGAGATCGATGTGTACAAACCGACTTTGCCACCAGTGCCCAGGCGAACAGTCACAAGATTCGGCACCATCTGACCAAAACTCTTGATATTCACGTTCGAGGTATTGGGCAACGCCTCACCCCACGGGTACACCGTCACATAGCCTTCACCCGTCGCGTCAATCGCTGTCACATTGAGAACAACTGCGGTTGCCGAACTCGGCACTCCTGCTAATCCGGCAATTTGTACTGGGTTATATGAACCAGCCCCAGGCTTTGCAGACCCGCGGGTATCAAAGACTCGTAGAGGTGACACGCCGTGAAACGCCGACGCACCTACCGGTGCAGCCGAAACTGGATGCGCTCCAACCGATGAAGCGACAACGACAGTTGCGGCGAGAACTAATCCAGTGACACATTGTCGACTCAACAACGCGAGCGAACTTAAGGAGCGATGTCGTGGATTCGTCATAGAAGTTAGGAATTCTAGAACAGCCACCTGGGCATCAACTATTTCTGTACTAAATCTGATCCGCTTGACGCAATAACTTGACAATCGAGTCATTTCTTAACGCTTCGGTTGACCAATCCAAAAGTCGCAGGGTCTCAACACTCGAACCAGCGTTGCGACATAAATTCAGCCCAATCAATTCATGATCATGATATTCGTGAAATTTTGTGCCCTTTGGACCAACAATCGTGGCCATCACTCGTCCCATGACTCCGAGTTCGCTTTCAACTTTGCCAATGTCATGCAGTAACGCAGCAGCAACTTCATCACGCGTGAATGCGGGATGCAAATCGGTGAAACGACGTGCGACTTCTATTGAGTGACGTTGATCGTGCGGTTTCAAGCGCTTCCATAATTCGAATTCACTCGCTAGCAACATCTCGTTAACCCAAGCAATGTCATTGGCAGTAGGCGGTCGTTTGGAGATAGACGTAAAGAAGCGCCGAACAAGATGACGCTGATTCTCCATAAATTGAGACATCAAGACCCTCGAGAAACACTCGCGCGTGGATGCGCCGTGCGATATTGATCAATCAAGCGTTCTTGCGACACCCGCGTGTACACCTGCGTTGTCGAAATTGAGACGTGACCCAACATTTCTTGCACAATGCGTAAATCAGCGCCATGGTCAAGCATGTGTGTCGCACATGAGTGACGCAACACGTGAGGAGACAACTGTGCAGTGAGGCCGGCCCGATTACCGGTTCGCGACACAATCGCAAATGCCGCCTGGCGTCCCAGTCGCCCACCACGATTATTTAAAAAGATCGCTTCAGCATCGCCACGCTTCAACCAGCGAACTGGCTCAAGTTTTTCGCGACCCTCAATTAACCAACGATCAACTGCTTCACGCGCGCATTTGCCAACTGGCACTAGGCGTTCTTTTGAACCTTTTCCGTACAGGCGAACAAGACCGGCATCGAGATCAAGATCACCCATCGACAAGCCACATACTTCTGAGATACGCGCACCAGTGGCGTACAACAATTCAAGGAGCGCTCGATCACGTAGCGCTACAGGTTCATCACCCGTCACAGCAGCCAGCAAACTTTCAACCTCATCTTCTGACAGAGGTTTTGGAATACCCGCCGGAACCTTGATGCCATCAAAATCTGCGGTTGGGTCGTCGTTGCGCATTCCTTCGGCCGACATGAAACGGTGCAACATGCGCACCGCAGCCATGTGTCGCGCAACGCTTGACGCCGCAGCACCAGACGATCGTTGGGAAGACACGAAGCGATTGATATCGGCAAGTTGCACACGATGTAGATCGGTCTTTTGCTCGAGCAACCATTCGCAATAACTCGTTAAGTCACGACGGTACGCCTGCAAGGTGTTCTGTGAACGACCTCGTTCAGCAAGTAACCACGACAAGAATTCTTCGACTTCAATCGGGACCGATTCGGTGATGT
>JBAXIP010000210.1:0-3296 GCA_037138315.1 Actinomycetes bacterium | reverse complement strand
AGGCTGAACTCTCACGCTTGTTGCGTACCGGTGCCGAAAAGGCCCGTGCCGTTGCGTCGGCCACTCTTGAGCGTACCTACAGCAATATCGGTTTACTCTCACCCGAGTGATCGTTTGACCATCTCTGATTGATCCATCTCTGTGTTAGTACTCGGCGATGTCAATTAATACTGCGTGCACCACAATGCGGTACTTCACACTGTGCGGGGGATGACAGGCAACAAGTGACAACGTCTGATCGTTCGACGTTGAGGCGTACAGCAATGGGTCTGTTGGTAAACGAATATCAATACCGGTCACCCGATACGTGTACATCTTTTTCCCAATGGTGAGATACACCAATGAGTTCTCACCAAGCTTGTCAAGATTCTGAAACTCATGGCCGTGCGACACTCGGTGTCCGAAAATCGCCACATTGCCTGGCTGATTGGGTGTGCGCGATTCAACTAAATGCGAAGGGTCATAGTTAACAAACTCTGTGCCTTCGCGCACGACAGAACTGAGACCAATTTGTGGAATTGAAATGTAGCCAGGAAAACCTTCAGCTTCTGGCAGTGAATTGCTCGGGGCGTTTTGAGTAGAAACCTGAGGGCTTCCCACGAACCAACCAAAAATGTCGACAATCAGATCGGTGCCACCATACGAATAAAACGAGACACCACGGGTGCCAGTTGCCAATTGCACATGATTCGGCGCAGTAACGCCTGCTTTATCGGCATTGAGGTTTGATGAACCAGGACGCACACGACCCGCTGGATACACGGTGACATAACCCTCACCTTCAGCGCGCGTCATCGTGACATTGAGTGCAACTGCCGACGCACCAGAACTTGGAATCCCGGCTTGGCTCGCCGTGCCAACTTCAACAGTCCAGTCGTGGTGCAACGCCACATTTTCACCAAGTGGATTTGGAGTTGAACGAGTATCAAGCAAACGTGTTGGCGATACCGGCACGAATAGGCCATCCTCGCTCACAGCGGCACCTGTACCGCTGTAGTAGCCCATCAGGTCAACGAGCAAGTCGCCACCGGCATATGAGTAAAAATCAACACCCGTCGCACTTGGTTTCACAATGACTTGATTAGCGATCGTTTGACCAGCCGAAGAGATATTTAAATTTGATGTTGTTCCCTGATCTTGTCCCGCCGGGTAGGCAGTCCAGTATCCATAACCGTTGGTCCGTAGCCGCGAATTGACTGCAGTGACGTTTAACACCAATCCTTCAGTATTGGCCGGGACACCGGCAGGCATTGACAAGTGAACGACTCCATTTTCGCCAACCGTTGCATTCCCTCGAGTGTCAAGTAAACGTTGTGGTGTCAACGCGATAAAGCGACCCGCCGCAGTCGCTCCAGACGGGCTGTAATACCCAAAGACGTCTACCAATAAGTTGGCTGAGATCGATGTGTACAAACCGACTTTGCCACCAGTGCCCAGGCGAACAGTCACAAGATTCGGCACCATCTGACCAAAACTCTTGATATTCACGTTCGAGGTATTGGGCAACGCCTCGCCCCACGGAAACACCGTCACGTAACCTTCGCCAGTGGCGTCAATAGCCGTCACATTCAGAACAACTGCGGACGCCGAACTCGGCACTCCCGCCAAACCTGCAATCAAAACTGGGTTATATGAAGCAGCGCCAGGCTTTGCAGACCCGCGGGTATCAAAGACTCGTAGTGGTGACACGCCATGAAACGCCGATGCACCTGCAGGAGCGGCCGAAACTGAATGCGCTCCAACTGACGAAACCATAAAGAAGGTTGTGACGAGAAGTAACACAATGACACTTTGCCGACCGAACAACGCGAGCGAACCCAAGGAGCGATGTCGTGGCTTCGTCATAGAACATTCAAACTCTAGAGCACCAACTACAACGTCAACTATTTCTGCACTAGATCTGATCCGCTTGTAACAATAACTTGACGATTGGATCATTTCTTGATTCTGTGCTCGAACAATCCAAAAGTCGCAGGGTCTCATCACTCGAACCAGCGTCGTGACACAGTCGCGACCCGATGACTTCGTGCTCGTCATACAAACGAAATTTCTTTCCGTATGGCCCAACGACCGTTGCCAACACTCGTGCAAATACCCCTAGATCGGCGTCAATCTTACCGATGTCGTGCAGAAGGGCCGCGGCAACTTGTTCACGAGTACAAGCGGGACACAAATCTGCAAATCGTTGGGCCACCTCAATGGAATGCCGTTGGTCATACGACTTCATGCGCGACCACAATGTGAATTCACCAGCCAGCAAGTTCACGTTCACCCAAGCGATATCACTCTCAGAGGGTGGCCGTTTGGAGAGCGATGTAAAAAAGCGACGCACAAGATGGCGCAAATTCTCGAAAACGCCAGTCATCAAGATCCCCGAGAGACACTGGCGCGTGGATGGGCGGTGCGATATTGATCGATCAAACGCTCTTGTGACACGCGCGTATATACCTGCGTTGTTGAAATCGAAACGTGGCCCAGCATTTCTTGCACAATGCGCAAATCGGCGCCATGATCAAGCATGTGTGTCGCACATGAATGGCGCAATACGTGGGGAGACAACTGTGCAGTGAGACCTGCTCGTGTCCCGGTTCGCGACACAATCGCAAAGGCCGCCTGGCGACCCAGTCGCCCACCACGATTATTCAAAAAAATTGCCTCGGCATCGCCACGCTTCAACCAACGAACAGGTTCGAGTTTTTCGCGCCCTTCGATGAGCCAACGATCAACTGCTTCACGCGCGCATTTACCGACTGGCACAAGGCGTTCTTTCGAACCTTTTCCATAGAGGCGGACAAGGCCCCCATCAAGATCAAGATCACCCATCGACAATCCGCAAACTTCAGAAATACGCGCTCCCGTGGCGTACAGCAATTCAAGTAGGGCTCGGTCACGCAGCGCAACAGGTTCATCACCAGTCACGGCAGCCAGCAAACTTTCAACTTCGTCTTCTGACAAAGGTTTGGGAATACCAGCCGGAACCTTGATGCCATCAAAATCGGCCGTTGGGTCGTCGTCGCGCATCCCTTCAGCCGACATGAAGCGATGCAGCATGCGCACCGCAGCCATATGACGAGCAACGCTTGACGCTGCTGAACCCGACAATCGCTGGGTTGATACGAAACGATTGATATCGACGAGCTGCACTCGATGGAGATCGGTTTTTTGTTCGTTCAACCACTCACAATATTTTGTTAGATCACGACGGTACGCCTGCAGAGTGTTTTGCGAACGACCCCGCTCGGCAAGTAACCACGACAAGAATTCTTCGACTTCAATCGGGACCGATTCGGTGATGT
>JBAXIP010000209.1:0-3306 GCA_037138315.1 Actinomycetes bacterium | reverse complement strand
CCCTTCCAGACCTGATCAACGCGATAGCGCGGCTCGGTGGAAAGAAGGTTCTGTAGTTCGTCGCGCGTCGCGCCATAACGGGTAATCACAATGTCAGCCTGTCAGATAATTGAGTCGGAGTGGTGGTGTCTAAAGAGTTTCGGCGAGTTTTGAGTATTCGGCCATACGTGCTCGCAACACATCAAGGCTGGCTGTCCAGAACGATTCACTGGTGACGTCGATGCCAAATGCCGAACCAAGTTCTTCAGCCGTTGCCATGCCGGCTCGGCTCAAAAGATCGTCATAACCAGCTCGGAAACGATCGGGATCGGCGTGATATTGCGCAAACAAGCCAAGCCCGAACAACAAGCCATAGGTGTAGGGCCAGTTGTAGAAATGGCTGCCGTAGTAGTGACCCTTCAAAACCCACATGTGTGGATGTGCGGTTGTTTGATCGAGTCCGTCACCATAAGCATCGGCTTGTGACTGCAGCATGATCTCGTTGAGTTCGTTGACGCCAAGGGTGCGCCGTTGACGGCGAGCGAAAACTTCAGTTTCAAATAAGAAGCGACTATGAATGTCGACGACTACTTGATTGGCCCCTTGTAGATCGACATCAAGCAGTGCAAGGCGTTCTTTGCCCTGCAACGTTGCGAGACCGGCTTCAACGACGAGCGTTTCGCAAAAGATGCTTGCGGTTTCGGCGAGTGCCATCGGCAAACGCTTTTGCAATGGTGTGCGACCAGCTAGTTGCGTGTTGTGATACGCGTGCCCAAGTTCGTGGGCAGTTGTTTGAGCCGATTCAACCGAACCACTCCAGTTCAACAACACCAATGAGCGATCATCAACGAACGGCATGCAGAACGCACCGCCAACTTTTCCTTCACGTGACGGAACATCAAGCCACGATTCATTGATGGCTCGATCAACGAGACCAGCCAAGTTGGGGCTAAACGACGAAAATGCGTTGCGCACTAGGTTGACCGATTCGTCCCATGTGATTGATCCACCGGCACTAGGCAGAGGAGCAACAAGATCCCACCAGGGCAATGCGCCTGCGTGACCATGAAGGCGAGCTTTGGTACGCATCCATGAGCGAAAGTCGGGGAGCGAGGCGATGATGGCCGATTGCATGGCATCAAAGGTGGCGCGGCTGACGCTGTTGCCATAAAGCGAAGCGTCAAGTGGAGAATCCCAACGACGACGACGATTAATGGTGTTGGCTTCGCCCTTGATTGCGTTCATGGCCGCGGCACATGCGGTGGCGACGTTTGGCCAGGCAATCATTTCGGCGTCGTAGGCCGCTTTGCGAACTGCAACATCTGAATCGGTGGCTAGGCCACGTACTGCAGGCATCGGCATGCGCTTTGTTCCCGATGGCAGGTGCACGTCGGCAGTGAGTTGCGATGTGATGTCGCCTTGCAAGCGACCCCATGCCGATGAACCAGTTGTCGAGAGTTCGGAATACAAGCCTTCTTCAGATTCATCCATTTGATGTTCTGAACGTTCGGCAAGTCGTAGCAACGGTCCGAGGTGATCGCGGGCTTCGCTGCTGACTGCGGACAAAGCATCAACATCGTGATCGCACACAAAATCGGCGAGTCGTGCGAGCAGCGGAGTAATACGTGAGCCCGCAACTTCAATTTCGGAAAGAAGTGCTTGTGCTGTTTCGTCGCGCGTGTTGGTAGCGACAGTTGCATACACATACGCCTCAAGAATTTCGGTTTGTGCGACGACGGCATTGAAATCACGAATGGCTCGGTCGAGACGATTGCCGGTTTCGCTATCAACAGTTGGCGATACGCCATCGGGTAGGGCACGAATGCCGAGTTCGTCGTAAAGGGCTTCAAGACGACCAACGTCGGACTTGACTCGTTCAAGCGAGTCAACAAATGAGCGACTCGTTAGTGATTCGTGAACATCGGCGACGCTCCAGAGCGGAAGATTTTCGGTCGCGGTCATGACTGCTCGCTTTCAGAAGTTGAAGTAATGGGCGCAATATCGCCAACAAATGCGCGGTCGGTGCGGTGGACGCGAAACCCAAGACCTTCATACAAGGCCATTGCTGCCGAGTTATCGGGGTCGACGTACAACATGGCATCTTTGATTCCGCGCTGACTCATGTTGACAAGCCCTGAGACAACCATTGACTTGCCAAGCCCATGACCATGAAATAAGGGATCAACGGCAATCACATAAATCTCGCCCAGCACTGGATCGGTGTCGGTATGAACTTTGGTCCAGCAAAATCCGGCGAGTTGATTGTCGATCTCGTGTAAAACAAAACCATTTGCATCAAACCATGGTTGAGCGAGACGCGCCGACAAGGTTGTGTGATCCCATCCGCCTTGTTCGGGATGATGTTCAAAGGCGCGATTGTTGACAGCGAGCCATGCGTCTTCATCTTGGCCTTTGACAAATGTGCGAACGGCGACTTGCGCTTCGGCATCACTGCTTGACAACGGAAGCGAGCGACGCATTTGGTGCAGACGACGACCAGGTGTCAGACCAACTTGGGCGGCTACTTGTTCGTGACCAATCGTTGGTTCAAAGACCCACCAATGCACATGCCCGCCACCGTTGATGGCAACTTCGTGTAACGCCGCTGTCAGGAGCTCGGGCCCGATGAGATGCATTTCGTAGCGATGGTGTGGGTGAACGACGAGCTCAATCGAATAGGAGTCGTAACCCTTACTGATTTGGGCGTAGGCCACGGGATGGTCGTGATTAGGTTCCCAAGCGACGAGGCCAGCGAAACCTTCACGGCCGCCGTCAACAAGGTCGAGCCAGAGGTGATCAGAAAGCGGGCGATGCCCGTCGGCGCGTTCTGCATCGCGTAATAGGTCGCGAACGATCGAGATGTCATCAGGCTGCATTTGCCGTTTGATATCTAAGATGCGCATGAAGTCACCCTATCGGCGGTGGTTCAGGGGCTGAACGAGTTGATTAGGGTCAAAGCATGGCCAGTAAGAAAGCAACAGCAAAAAAGGCACCCGTCAAGAAGGCTGTGGTGAAAAAGGTTGTAGCAAAGAAACCGGCTGTCAAGAAACAAGCAGCGGTCAAGCTCAAGGCCAAGCCCAAAGATCAAGCCCTCGAAGTTGCTCGACGTTTAGCAATTGGTTACCCCGAAGTGATTTGCGAACTCGATCATCGCAATGCCTTTGAGTTGTTATCGGCCACCATCTTGTCGGCGCAGTGCACTGATGTGCGCGTCAACATGGTGACGCCAGCATTGTTTGCGCGTTTCCCTGATCCGTGGTCGTTGGCATCAGCAGATCCATCAGAAGTTGAAACACTCATTCGCTCAACGGGCTTTTATCAGAGCAA
>JBAXIP010000208.1:0-3345 GCA_037138315.1 Actinomycetes bacterium | reverse complement strand
GAAATATTGCGATCGGATTCTTGCAATGCTCGTGCAATTGCCACGCCAGTTCGTGCGGCGCCACCAAGAAATGCAACCGGGATGCGCACGTCAATATCAAAGCCCAAATCGAGCAGTGCCTGTTTGGCGCGCTTGGTCTCTTGCTTCCAATTGATCCGCCGACCAAAGCTGGTCTTGTAGCCAAAACCGAGCGCCAAGTTCTCGACGGCACTCACAGCCTCGACGAGTCCGAGGTCTTGGTGCACAAAACGAATTCCGGCGGCATGAGCAGCCTCAACACTGCCGATATCAAAAACTTCATCGTTCATGGTCACGTTATGACCCGGATCGGGTTGGTGGAATCCGGCAAGAACCTTGATCAGGGTCGATTTACCCGAACCGTTCTGACCGACGAGGGCATGAACTTCGCCTTCTTCAACATCAAAAGTGGCATCTTGCAGGGCAACTTGGCCTGGAAAAGTCTTAGACAGCGACCAGATATGCAGAATTTTCGCCACGATGTACTTTTCCCCCTCATTGCGCCGTGCACAGGCACACAGCATTTCAACACAAATCTTCCGCCAGCAACGACCTAGAACGCCCATCCCAAGGAACGTTCGGTTCGTATATTTTGAATTAATTTACTATATGATCAATTTGCTCTGAACAGCAAACCATCGTGAATAGTTGTCAGAGTCAACACAACTGGGGAACACCCAAACAACAATTAAGGGGAAAACAATGCGTAAAGGAACCCGTAGGGTTACCGCAGCTATTTTTGCCTTGGGCCTTGTGGCCGCTGCCTGTGGCGGCGATGACAGCTCAAGCACGACTGCTGCACCAAGCACCGATGCAACGGCAGCTTCTGAAGCTCCGAGCACCGATGTACCGTCAACCGATGCACCTGCAGGTGGCGATGAAGTCGCTGCTGCTCAGGCAGTCGTTGACGCGAACACCGTCATTCCGACCGACATTTCGGTAACCGTGGCCCCTTCGGCCCCAGTACCCACTGGAATCAAGGTTGCATGGTTGGCTTGTGAACTTCCAAGCTGCACCGAAGTCGGCGAAGACTGGCCCGCCATTGCTAAAGCACTCGGCTGGGAACTCAAGGTCATCAACGTTGAAAGTGCCTCACCTGGCGCCGGCGTTCAAGAAGCCATCGATTGGGGTGCCGATTACATTTCAATCTCAGGTTCACCGATCGCTGCATTCCAAGAGCAGTTTGACGCAGCAGTTGCTGCTGGCATCAAGTTCGCTTTCGCTTACAACGGCGAAGCACCTGCTGACGGCATCTTGACCTCAATCAGTGGCAACGACAGCGTTTACGCTGCTGGTGAGAAGATTGCTGACTACATCATCGCCGACAGTGGCGCCGCTGCAAACGTCTTGATGGTCAACATCCAGATGTTCCCAGTGCTCGTTGCTGAAGAGAACGGAATGAAGGACACCTTCGCCAAAGGTTGTGCAGCTTGCACATTCGACGTGCTGCCTGTCACCATTCCTGACATTGGCGTGAACGTGCCTGGCCTGGTGGCTTCATACCTCCAAGAGCACCCCGAGACCAACTACGTTTCGTACGCATTCTCGGCTCTGCCCATTGGCGTGACCGCAGCTCTCCAGAGCGCTGGCCTCGACAAGCAGGTCACCCAGGTTGGTGTTGACTTCGACAAGACCGGCTTGACCGAAATTGTTGATGGAACTCACAAGGCATGGACCTCAAACCCGAAGGCCTACTCGGCTTGGTTGATGGCTCACGCCATGATCCTTGACGCAGTTGGTGACGATTACACCGAGCGTGCCGCTGGAGAAGTTCTTCCGAGCTTCATCCTCGACGACGCAACCGTTGCTCAGCAGATCATCGACAGCAGCGAACTCAGCAACTGGAAGGGACCAGAAGGCTACGCCGACCAGTTCCTCAAGTTGTGGGGCGTTGCCTGATCTAGGCAAGCACTAAAGGAAAGGGCGGGTGCGCAAGCACCCGCCCTTTTTTATACCCCGAAACCCGTCATCAACTAGTGTCATTATCTATGTCAAATAAATTCATGTCAAAGAAGTCGCTTCTGATCCCCGTTTGCCTCGTGTTCCTCGCCTCGTGTGGATCTGGCAACAACTCGACAACCCCTGAATCAACCGTGGCCGAGGCCCCCTCAACCGAGGCTCTTGCAACGAGCACCACTAATCCAGCGGCCGCGAACATGCACGGCAAGCGTTACTGCGAAATCCTTCTACTCAATCTCCAAGAAGATGGCATTCACGCTGAAGTGTTCAACACCTATCCGCTTAACGATTGCCCTGATGATCAATGGAAAGCCATTGACACCGCAGCTGTTGCCACAGACGAAGGCGTTGTCTTTGCATCGGCAAATGGGCCGCGCTATTGGGCAATGGACTCAGTTGTGAAGGCAGATATGACCGAGGTCTACAAGAAGAGTTTCGGTGGCATGGAAATGAATCGTTACGCCAGCGTCTTCGTGGGTACTAATCCTGCTGATTTACTCATCCCCTATAGCCCACATGCCGTGAATCGCAAAGCCGCGTTCACCTTCAACACCGGCACCACCGTGTACATGTTGCATGACGCTGAAGGAAAGACTTACGTGATGCAAAGTTGGAGCCAGCAGATTGACCCAGCGCTCACCGAAAAAGACTTGTTGACTCTTGCTGATCGTCTACAACTTCCCGATGGTTGGACATACGACTACAAAACGCTCACCAAGGAATTCGTTGTCGAAACACGAGCCGAAGATGCTCAAGTATTGGGCGACGATCTGCACAACACGTACTCGTACGTCGCCACCGCACCCTGAATCTTCAGACCGAAGTAGTTGGGCCGAGGCCTTCCATCTGACGAAGAATAGCGATGCGTTGAGCGATTGGCGGATGCGTATCTAACAAACCAGACAACATTCCGCGTTGAACAGCACGCGCTGGTTTGGGATGATCGATCCATAAATGGGCTGTTGCAGTTGAAACATGGGCTGGCGATGTTGTGTCAGCCTCAAGTTTTTCGAGTGCTGATCGCAAACCAGATGGATCTCGCGTGTATTGCACAGCCGATGCATCAGCAAGGGTTTCACGCTGACGCGACAATGCGGCGCGCAAAATGAGTGCAGCCGGCAACGCAAAAATGTACAGAACGAAACTGATTAAAAATGCGATCAGAGCAACGCCAGCGCGAGCACCGGCCTCTTTTGAATTTCCACGCCGCCCCGTCGACATCACCACAAAAGCAATCCGCATTGAAAGATCGGCCAGAACTGCAATCGCACCAACCGTTAAGACCGCAAGAGTGGTCACAGCAATATCACGATTCTTGATGTGGCCAATCTCGTGCGCGACGACGCCAGTGAGTTCTGCCCGATTCAT
>JBAXIP010000207.1:0-3348 GCA_037138315.1 Actinomycetes bacterium | reverse complement strand
GAACAAGAGTGAAGCCGTTCTTGACAACGCATTCGGCAAGTGACTTGTCATCAAAAATCGTGACATGTGTTGGGTCTTCAAAGTAGGTCTTGGCCGAAAGTCGATAGTTGGGTTGAATCAAAATCAACAGGCCACCCGGTTGCAGAACGCGCATGACTTCAAACAAACAACGGGTGATTGATTTGTCATCTAAGTGCTCAAGGAAGTTGCTCGCAGTCACCGTCGCAAATTCGTTGTTGGCGAAACGTGAGAGATCAGTGGCATCGCCCACATGTGCCTCAACATTGCTTGGTACAAGTGTTGCCAAGTCGGGATGGATGTCAATAGCGACTCGACGAGATGCATTGACGGCACCAGTGAGGTCGCCGTACCCAGCAGCAAGATCGAGAAGCGCACCTTGTGGATTGATCCACTTCGCCAAGTACTTGGCAACATGACGCCACACTTCAGCACGGGCCGCGTTTGGTGCCATGCGTGTCGCGAAATATTCGTGACTATCGGAAGGATTGTCTGCAGAAGTCAAGAGGTCACACAATATACGGGTCGGTGCGGGCGGGATCGATTCCGTAATGGGCGATCGCTCCTTCAACAACGTCGGCACCAACTGCTCCGGTTTGCGCCAAGCTGGCCAACACCGCAATGACGATATTGGGCATGTCCACTTCGAAGTGAGCGCGTAAAGCCTCACGAGTATCGCTACGACCCATGCCATCGGTTCCGAGTGCAGTGAACAAGCGACCTGGTACAAAACGAGCGATCTGTTCAGGGACGATCTTCATGAAATCGGTGACCGCGACAATCGGATCAGTTGATCCGCCGAGCAATGACGTCACGCGAGCAACTTTGTCGGGATGGCTGGGGTGCAAACGATTATCTCGTTCGACCGCCAATGCATCTTCGCGCAAGGCTTTATATGACGTGGCCGACCACAACTCGACGCCGACATTGAAACGAGTCTTCAGTTCTTCGACTGCGGCAATTGCTGCACCTTGCGCTGAGCCGCTAAACAACACCGTTGCGTTGTGCTTGATATTGCTGTCGGTTGGTGCGGGCTGCCATTTGTATAAGCCCGACACGATGTGGGCATCGGTGACGCCCGCGGGACGAGCCGGCATGACGTAGTTCTCGTTGTACAACGTGAGGTAATAAAAGATGTCTGGATCAACTTCGCCGTTTGGTCCTTTGGCATCGCCATACATGCGATGAAGGCCGTGCTTAACGATTGCGGCAACTTCATAGGCAAACGCTGGGTCGTATGACTGACAAGCCGGCACTGTTGAAGCCAAGACCAGGCTGTGTCCGTCTTGGTGTTGTAGTCCTTCGCCCATCAATGTGGTGCGACCAGCAGTGGCTCCGAGCAAGAAACCTCGGGTTCGACTGTCGGCAGCTTGCCAAATCAGGTCGCCAACACGTTGGAAACCAAACATTGAATAGAACGTATAAAACGGAACTGACGGGACGCCACGTGTTGCATACGAAGTTCCAGCGGCGATGAAACTACTCATCGCACCGGCTTCAGTGATTCCTTCTTCAAGAATTTGGCCGTCTGAAGATTCGGTGTACGACAACAACATGTCATGGTCAACGGGTTCGTACTTCTGACCTTGTGATGCGTAGATCTTGAGCTCTCTGAACAGTGAGTCCATGCCGAATGTGCGGGCTTCATCGGGAATGATTGGCACAACACGTGAACCAAATTTTTCATCACGAGCCAAGTTGCGCAGCAAGCGTGTGAATCCCATCGTGGTGCTGACTGATTGCTCGCCTGACCCACCATCGAGTTCGCTGAAAACAGAATCAGCGGGAAGTTCAAGCGGTCGACGGGCCCGCACGATGCGCTTCGGTATTGAACCACCAAGAGCACGGCGACGTTCTAAGAGATACTGGTATTCAACTGAACCTTCGCTCGGACGGAAGTACGGCGGAACATCACCCTCGAGTGCTGAATCGGGGATTTCGTCGTTGAGGTGCAGACGATCACGAAGAGCGCGAATTTGTTCGGCGTTCATCTTCTTGATTTGGTGAGTCGCGTTACGGCCTTCGATGTCGGGGCCAAGTGTCCAGCCTTTGACGGTCTTGCACAGAATTGCCGTGGGTCGACCGCTACCAAGATTTTGCGCTGCGGCTCGATAGGCCGCATACAACTTGCGGTAGTCGTGACCGCCACGGGGAAGCGTGCTGAGGTCATCGTCGCTTAAGTGCGCAACCATCTGACGCAGGCGAGGATCGGGGCCAAAGAAGTTTTCACGAATGTAGTTGCCATCCTCGATCGTGTATCGCTGGAATTCGCCGTCAACGGTTGAATTCATCTGATTGAGTAGCACGCCGTCTTTGTCCTGTGCGAGTAAGTTGTCCCACTTCGAACCCCAAATGACTTTGATGACATTCCAACCAGCACCACGGAACACTGCTTCAAGTTCTTGAATGATTTTTCCATTGCCGCGCACAGGCCCGTCAAGACGTTGCAAGTTGCAGTTGACGACGAATACCAAGTTGTCGAGTTGTTCGCGCGAAGCCAATGACAATGCACCAAGAGTTTCGGGCTCATCGGTTTCACCGTCACCGAGGTATGCCCACACGCGACTATTGCTGGTGTCGTCCAGGTGGCGGTTCATGAGATAGCGATTGAAACGGGCGTGATAAATCGCGCTGATGGGTCCGAGGCCCATGCTGACCGTGGGGTGTTCCCAGAAATCGGGCATGAGGCGCGGGTGCGGGTAACTCGAGAGGCCTTGACCAGGTCGCGCAATTTCGCGACGGAAATGATCGAGATCGTTTTCACTTAAACGGCCTTCAAGAAATGCACGAGCGTAAATTCCGGGAGCAGCGTGACCTTGGAAATAAATATGATCGCCAGCGTTGCCGTCGTCTTTGCCGCGGAAGAAATGGTTGAAACCAATTTCGTACAGGCTTGCCGAACTGGCGAATGTTGAGAGGTGGCCACCAATACCTTCAGCGTGTTTGTTGGCGCGCACAACCATGGCCGCGGCATTCCAACGAATGAATGCACGAATACGACGTTCGATGTGTTCATCACCGGGGAACCAAGGTTCGTGTTCGCGAGGAATGGTGTTGACATAGGGAGTTGAAACTGTGGCGGGAAAACTGACTTGACTTTGTTGCGCTTTTTCGAGAAGTCGCGATAACAAATAACGCGCCCGTACCTTGCCATGTACATCGATCACCGCGTCAAGTGAGTCGAGCCATTCTTGAGTTTCGCCGGGATCGGTGTCGGGGAGTTGGTGAACGGAACCATCGAAGAGCATGGGGACAGTCTCGCAGAGTTACCGATTGGTAGGGGTTCTGGTCATGGCTCAATGTGTCCCGACAATGAGCCAGTGAATGTGC
>JBAXIP010000206.1:0-3364 GCA_037138315.1 Actinomycetes bacterium | reverse complement strand
GATCAGATGATTCAAGTGAAGGCATTTGATGGGAAAACTGGTGACTTCATCTGTGAGATCAATCTGAAACACGAAACATTATTGAGCACGAGTGAACGCGATAAAGCAAGGGATTTCTTGAAAGGACTTGATTTCGAATGAACGAGAATAATAACGATTGGATCAACGCCGAGAGGCCAACCGCCGCGACGCGACAGGAGGCACTCAGGTATTTCGGTGTCCCTCCGAGCACAGAAGCAGAATTAGTAAACAACATCACCAAAAAACGGCTTCTATGGCACAAACGGTCGAACGGACCGGGTGGTGCAGCAATAGCCAAGTTAGTTAAAGACGTTGTTCTTCAACTCGACAACTACTTGCTCAGGGGCGGTTCATTCCCCGAAGGTGTCGTGGCGGGTTCGCAAGCGCAACAACAGTCACGTCAACTTCCTCCACCCAATTTCTCATCGCTTGAGCAATTACTTGAACTAGTTGAGGTGTTGACTTCTCGCGGCCAATATCAGAGAGCTATTGATACTGCTCGAGAAGGATTGAACAAGTGGCCTGAGTCAACAGAGGTTGCAATCTTGTTTTCCTTCGTGGTCGCGTCTGCTGCGGGCACTGAATTTCAAGTGTCAAATGCCGATTTGAATGAAGCCATTCGAACGAGCCAAGCCGTGACTCAAAACGAGCCGACGAATGTCACGGCTTGGTGGACATTGAGTACCTTGTTGGCGGCATCTGGTAGGCATGAAGAAATTCTGTTACTTGAAGCAGAAATTGTTCGCAAACTTGGGGGAATACCAGTTCCGACGTTATTGGTCATTGCTCGCGCCCTCATACGAACCCCAGATATGTGGCGAGGACTAGAGATGGCTCTTCGAGCTGTTGAAAGTGATCCAACCGATGCGGGTATTCGACTTGAATCGACAATGATTGCTTTAGAAGCAGCGCGAAAGTTTCTTCCCATCGATTCAGCTGAAAAAGTAACTGATTTCCGCAAGGCAGTTTCGGTGGCTGCTTGGTGCGCGCACGGCGTTGCATCAGTAGAGGTGCTGGTTCGGCCGTTCAGAATGTGGGCTGAACGATGTGATGACAAAATGTTTACCGGAAGTCATCGACTCCGTTCATTTGTCTCAATCATCACCTTATTCATTTGGTTGCCAATTCATAATGCTCAATCAAACAAACGCCTCTGGGAGATTGTTCTCAATGGACCATCAGACGGACAACTTGAGTTCTATGCGCTGGGCGAGATGAAATACATCCAAGATGTTCATGCTGAAATTAAATTTACGTGGTTGGAAAATCGCGTATCTTGGCCACAAAAGCCAATTGGTGTGGACCTGAACTAGTCGTGAATCCGCAAGCGAAACAGTGCTCGGTGTGTGGAGCGATCTCTAAACGTGCATCAAGTTCTCGATGCCTCAAATGTGGGAACTCAAATTTCATGTCTGAGAATGAGCCCGTCGCAGACAAAGAAGAGGTAGTAGCAGACAAACAAGAAGAAGAAGTCAGGAAGTCATTACCCCTCATAGTTGTTGCACCTCCAAAAACAACTGATTTCATAGACACGACTCCACAAAAAAGCGTGGAGAGCAAGCATCGTATGAGTGCGCGCGAGCAATTAGTACTTGGTTGCGTTGTGCAGATCGTCATTTTGCTGAGTTCATTTTTTATGGCTCAGTACATACTGCGGAACGAAGGCGGCGATTGGCATTTGCTTGCCGTAGCAATAGGAGTAGTCCTGGGCGGTCTGTTCGGAGAGCCGATTTCCAATTTTGTGCACGTCACTTGTGAATGGAGCGGAACTACTCGCGCGAAACCAAGTCGGCTTGCAGGATTTACATCAGCTTGTGGGCTTGGTTTGATGGGGACAGGAATCGGAGCTGTTGTTTCTGAGTCAGGTTATTTAAATGCACCGTATGCAACGCAAACTGTCGGTGTCGGTGCATTCTTGATGGTGGTGGCCTTTGATGTGTTGCCAGTTGTAAAAATGAATGATAAGCAGAACCAGATTCTCGCACCACATCTTTGGGACGGGTGGAGTGGCTTAGCCATTGGGACATTTCTCTTTGTGCCGGCGCTCATTGTTTCTCAGTCCTCATCAAGCAATGCGTTTGTTTGGGCTTCGATCGGAACGATGATTCTGGCGGCAGCAGTACGACCTGTCGGACTTGTGGCAAGGACGCTCTTTGGTGTGGTGGTGCGTCGAGCCTTAGAGTTTGCTTCAACTTTTGGCATCGGCAAACTTCGCCCCGGAGCGGTTGTTTGGACTTGGATTGATTACGACTCAGTTGATGAATACGGAGATTCTGGGAAAGACCGTCCCGTCATGGTCGTTTCGAGTAGCGGCCCGATTTTGCAAGTGTTGCCTTTTACGACCAAGGACCACACCTACCGCGATGATGTCATCAGTCTCGGCCGAGGATCTTGGGACGTTCAGAGGCGACATAGTTATATGAAAATCTCAACGCTGATTTCTGTCGAGTCTAAAAAGATTCGTCGTATCGCAGGGCAGGTTGATCGTCGAAGATTTGAAATGGTCATCAAAGAGGCCAGTCGATTCCATCCATCGCTCGTGAAGAAAAAGAGTAACGGCCAGTCATTCAAATTTTCTAACGGCATGATGAATTCGCTGGGTCTTGGACTGTTGTGGCTAGTCATTGCCATATTGCTGGGAGAAATTTAAATGATTATTTCAGCAGCGGAGTGAGAACCGAGAAAACGGTCATCAATGCAGCCAGGCTGCCAATGATGGTGAATGTATTGACCTTCATTGAGTGAGCGGCTTCAGCACGAACATTTGCAAACTCGGTTTTTATTTCGGCGAACTGCACGGCGACTTCGGTACGGAAGTTGGCGAACCCCAGCTCCATTTCAGCCTTGGTGAGGATGGTGGCCGCGGCGATGTCGTCTTTGGTCGCGAAGCGGTCCCAGTCGATGGGCGGGATGGCGTCCATCAGTTTGGCCGCGTCTTCGTCGCCAAGGATGCCGACGAATTTGTTCGTGATACGAAACCGAGTTGTTTCATCAAGAGTCATTGTGTCGCCTTTCCGCAGTCATTTCAAGGCACAGTAAAAATTCAAAGTAATGACTGGCCACCACAACTGTGGCGATGACACACCAATACGTGGCGAAAAAAACTGGTGGCAAGAATGGGCGGGAAACCGCGCATTCTTGCCACCAGAAAAACTAAATCACTCGGGGTCGGAGTCGGGGGTGGTGGCTGATCCACCATCACCAACACCAGCGAGCTCAATCGCGGCCGGAGGTTTAAAACCCTCGACTGCCTTGAAGCCCAACTGCTTTTCACCGGGACGCTCGGGGTCGTCTTCAACGTCAACGACAATGATCTCGCCGGCAGTGAACTGCTTGTACAAGA
>JBAXIP010000205.1:0-3403 GCA_037138315.1 Actinomycetes bacterium | reverse complement strand
CAGCCCATGCAGATCAAAAGTTTTGTCGATAACGCCGCTCGGGCAATGGGCGGAATCAACATCGTCGTCAGCAATGCTGGCATCGTTCGACCAACGCAACCTACGAAAGATTCGTATGAACGCGCCATCCAAGATTTTGATGACGTCATCAATGTCAACTTGCGGGGTGTCTATCTCACGGGTCGCGCAGCAATTCCCCACATGCTTGCCGAGGGTGGCGACATTGTGAATATCACGACCGACCATATACATACATGTGGCTGGCCGGAACTGCTTGATCACACTCATGCCCAAGAGTGTCCGTGGAAAGACGTGCAACGTCCGCCCGTGGGCAGTAAGAACTTCGATATATATGACTCGTCGAAATGGGGCATCAAAGGAATCACTAATGCGTGGGCTCGCGACCTGGCCTCGCACAAGATTCGGGTGAATTCATTTGGCATGGGCGCGACCATTACACCGATGTTCTTGAGTGTGCTGGGCGACCGGCCATTGCCGTCGGGCACGATGCAGGCCGATGACGTGGCGCTCCTCATTGTCGAACTGATCGCTGAGGGTCCAGACGGCCGAACAGGCGACGATGTGCAAGTTTGGGCGGGTCATCCCACTGCTTTGCCACCCGTCGGTCTTGAAGGTCGCCTAACAATGAACGATTTGGTCGGGAAAAACTGAGGAAACCTGCCACTTCGCCAGACCAGATCGCGTATTGCCTGTGATGAATAACCACGGACCAAGGTCCTCTCAGTATTGACCAAAGGACACAAAATTCCATAGCCTGCGGGAATGCGGAAATCTTCCTTGAAATATGTCCTCGTCGCTGGCCTCACATTGGCCACCAGTTTTGCCTTTGCTAGCGGCAGTCAGGCCTCGGGCAATCTTCAGCCGGCGGCAGCGAGTGGCGCCCCGGTTGGCGCACTCGATGGGTCGGGTATTCCGTTCAAGATTCGTATTGGCGGAACCAACAACATTCCGGTCGATGCATCTGCCGTCGCTTTGAACGTCACCGCAGTTGACACACAAGCCCCTGCTACTGGCGGATACGTCACGGTCTATCCATGTGGTGATCGCCCTAATTCTTCAAACCTCAACTTCATCAGCGGACAAACTTTGGCGAACAGCGTCATTACCCCGATGTCGGCCAATGGCGATGTTTGCTTCTACGTCTACGGCATCGCAAATCTCATTGTTGACGTCAGCGGATATGTGCCGGCTGCAGGCTTTGCAACGGTTAGTGCTGCAGCCAGTCGATTCCTTGACACTCGTCCCGAAACCGAAAAAGTCGGAAAACTAGACGGCACCGGCGCCGCAAAAGAACTACAAATCACCGGCAAAGCAGGAATCCCCGCTGGGATCTCGGCAGTGGCAATGAACGTCACCGCAGTTGACACCGAAGCAAGCGACGTCGGTGGATACGTCACTGCATACCCATGTGGCACTCGCCCGAACACATCAAATATCAACTTCATTAGTGGGCAGATCATTCCGAACAGCGTGATTGCTCCGGTTTCTGCTGACGGAAAAGTTTGTTTCTATGTCTACGGCAAGGCCGACATTTTGGCTGACGTCTCGGGCTACTTCCCCACTGGTTCACTCACATCGCTCAGCAAGCCCGAACGCTTACTTGACACACGTCAGTCAACAAAGGTTGGGGCACTAGACGGTTCGGGTGCAGCGAAAGAACTTCAAGTCACTGGCGTCTCTGGTATCGCAACGGGAATTTCTGCCGTTGCAATGAACGTCACCGCCGTCAACACTTCATCAAATAACTTTGGTGGATACGTCACCGTGTACCCATGTGGCACCCGTCCTCTGACCTCGACATTGAACTTCATCTCAAGCCAAACAGTTCCGAACAGTTTGATCGCACCCGTATCTGGTTCTGGAAAAGTGTGTATTTATGTGTACGGAATTGCTGACATCCTGGTTGATGTCTCGGCAGTGATCACGTCAACCAACTTCACATCACTTGCTACACCGGTACGACTCCACGACACCCGCCAGGACACCAAGCTTGGTGCCAATGCATTGATCTATGATTTCTCGGGCGCCGTCGCTGTAGGTGTTGCGACCAACTCAGTTGCTCGTGCATCACTACAAGTTGCTGAAGGTCGACGCGGAATTCAAGAGGTTGATGCGTCGAACTTGGTCGTCATCAACGAAGACGGCACAACCGAAACTGCGGCCCTTAATGGTTCAGCAAAAATTGCTCACACGCTCACCAGTCCTGACGGATCGGTGTACGTGTTGTATGACCGTGCTGCAAATCTCGATGACAATGGTACCGAGACTTGCTTGTTAGCCCGCATTGATTTGGATACTGGTTTGCCGACTTGCGTCAATCCAAACCTCACCCAGGTTTTCTGGCCAGACTATTCAATGAATCCATCAGTCAACGATCCCGTGCAGTTTGATGCCGCAGGAAACGTGTACTACTCGGGTTACGTTAACGGTGGTTCGCAGTTCAATCGTTGGGACCCAGTGACTGGGGCAACAACAGTGCTTCTAGAAAAGACCGATTTTCCTCTCGTCACTCATGCTGATGGAAGGCCAAATATCGGCTTCTCGGTTTTTAACTTCCTGACGCTGCCTGACGGACAGTCATTGATCACTGGCGCTGCTGACATGTGCGACTTTGCCATTGTCAACAACGTCGGCGACACCTCCTTAAATGCCCGACTTGCCGACGGCACATCGGTACCTGATTGTTATCCATACCTCTACTTCGTGTACGCGATTGACACCGACGGAACCATTCACCCCGAACAGGTTGGTAACGCCTCATTCTTCATGAGGCGTTACCCCGATAACAAAGTTCGCATCGCATTTGATGATCAAAACCGTTTCGGTATTTATACCTGGAACGAAACTACTAACGAAGTTGACAGCGCTCCATACATGGTCGACTACCGCAACGAAACAACACCGACCCCGAGTTGCACTAATCAACGTGCAGTCTGTACTGCTCCTCATCAGTCATGGGCCTACTACGACGTCGGTGGCAAGGTAGTTACGATCTCGCAAAAAGTAATGTTTGACAACACCCAGCCACTTGAGGTGTCGTATATCTATCCCACAACTCGTAACAGTTGGACAACGTCGTACGCTGGGCTCAAACCTGATTTCGCTCGGGTGATCGGTGACAAACTCGTCATTTACGGAACCAACGCAACCGGCGGACATATAGTCACGGTTGTCGATGTTTCTGGCGCCACACCAGTTGGCCAGATCTTGATAGGTCCCGGAGCAACAAATCCCGCCAACCGCACCGACATCACGATGTACGACGCCGACTTCTTGCCCGAAACGAATGAGGTCATCTTTAGCGGTGCACTTGCCTCGGGCCAGTTAGTCACCGGAACTTATGATCTCGCGACGGGCACTTTGGCCGTTACGAATATTGCAG
>JBAXIP010000204.1:0-3431 GCA_037138315.1 Actinomycetes bacterium | reverse complement strand
AGGCGATGGTGCCGATTCGTGTGTGCGCAATCATCGACGAAGCAATTCAGGTGTTCGGAGCAACTGGTGTGTCGCAGTGGACGCCATTGTCTCGCATGTACGCCAGTCAGCGCACCTTGCGTTTGGCTGATGGTCCCGACGAAGTGCACTGGCATGTTGTTGGTCGTAACGAAATCGCGCGATACGAAGGCGAAGATAACGACACCACTCGTGCTGCTCGCACGCAAGAGGGTATGTTCTCGGGTCCAGCCTGATCGTGGAAGTTGAAATGATTGTGGAGATTCCGCAAGGGTCTCGCAACAAATACGAAATGGATCATGACACAGGAGCGATTTGGCTCGACCGTACATTGTTCACGGCTACGCAGTATCCGCTTGACTACGGCTTCTTCCCGAATACTTTGGGCGAAGACGGTGACCCACTTGATGCATTGGTGTGGTTAGGTCAACCGACGTTCCCGGGCTGTCATGTGTATGTTCGACCAGTCGCAGTATTTTGGATGGAAGACGAAGCTGGCGGCGATGCCAAGGTTTTGTGTGTGCCATCGCATGATCCGCGCTTTAAGAACTATGTCGACATTGAAGACTTGCCCGAGCACATGCTTGATGAAGTCGGAAACTTTTTCGAGACTTACAAGTTGCTTGAACCGAACAAAGAAACAACAGTTCGCGGTTGGGAAGGGCGCCAAGCAGCCGAGCAAGAAATCGCGGACGCGTTTGCGCGTCACCAGCCTCACTGAGAAGTTTCGCGTCTGACGTTAGATACTTGTGAGTAGGGTCGCGATACTCGCTAAACCCAAGGCCAACGCAGGAATAGTGTTCGCCGCGGTGTCCCGGACACGTACATGGCACCACGTTGCCAACACAAAATAAACAGACAGACAAAACGCGGCGTAGATCCGCAAGTTGTCATTACTAAAGCCGATCATCAAACCTGCGGCGCCTGCAAGCTTTGCGAAACCAAGCGCTGGGATGATACGAATCGGCATTTTTAATTTCGTCATACTTTCAACAATCTGCGGCATCATCGTGAGGTCGGCGTATGCCGAAGCGATACAGACGAGTGCCAAGACGACCGACAAGATGTGTGAAGCAAGCGACATGTGCTCAAACATAATCGCCAACAATGGGCTACTCTCGGTATTCGTACGGACAAGTTTTGGGGGTCATTATGGGAGCACAAGAACAAGCCAATAAGGCAGTTGCCGAAGCGCACTGGAATTCGATGTATGCCAAAAATTGGGCCGATGTCGCGAGCCGCTTTGCCGATGATGCCGAATACATGGACGTGGGTGCAGTGCCGCCAGTTGTCGGTGGGCGCGACATTGCTGATCGCTTACGACTCGGACTTGGGCCGACCGCAAAGATGGTGCATCAGCCAGGCAACGTGTTGGCCGAAGGCGATGTGGTGATCACCGAACACAAAGAAGAATGGCATTTTCCGACTGGCGAAGTCATCGTGCATCCGTTTACATCGGTGATGGAGATTCGCAATGGCAAGATTTGCCGCTGGCACGACTACTCACACTTAGGTAACTTGCTCGACAATGCCCCGCAGTGGTGGCTCGAGTACATCATGAGTGGCGGAACCACCCCAATACCAAGCTGACCCGAACTGACTAGAGCAGTTTGCGGAAGAGCTTGGCCTTCTTGTCGGTGTACGGCGGGTAGGCGAGCGACGGATCGAGTTTGGTGCCACGGCTCAATACCGGCTTCATGTGCTGGAACAAACGCACACCCGACTTGCCGTGATATCCACCCATGCCACTTTCGCCGATACCGCCGAACGGCAAGTGTGGGCTCGTGAGGTGCATCAAAGTTCCGTTGACGGTCATTCCGCCGGCAGTTGTCTTGGCCAGCACTTCATTCACAACCGACTTGTTCTCGGCAAAGACGTATAGCGCCAATGGGTGCGGGCGAGCCGTAATGAAATCAATGGCTTGCTTGGTTGAGGTGATGGAGATCACTGGCAACAACGGTCCGAAGATTTCTTCGTTCATCAGTGCTGAGCTCATGTCGACATCAGCCAACACAGTTGGTGCAACGTAACGGCTCTCGGCATTGGTCTCGCCACCGATGACGACTTTGCCGCCATTCATCAACGACTTCAAGCGATCAAAGTGGCGTGGCGAAACGATGCGTCCGTAGCTTTCGCTTGTTTGCGGATCAGCTCCGAAGAAATCGGTGATTGCTTTGCCAAGTTCGTCTAAGAAAGGCTGACGAACTTTTTCGTTGACCAAGATGTAGTCGGGAGCAACGCAGGTCTGACCAGCATTGAGCCACTTGCCCCACGCAATACGGCGAGCAGTGACACGAATATTGGCTGACTCGTCAATGATGACGGGGCTTTTGCCGCCAAGTTCAAGCGTGACTGGCGTGAGGTTGTTAGCAGCGGCGGCCATCACGATGCGACCAACGGTTCCGTTGCCGGTGTAGAAGATGTGATCGAAATGTTCGGCGAGTAGTGCAGTTGTTTCGGGTACTCCACCTTCGACCAATGTGATGGCCTTCTGGTCAAGATACTTCGGAACGAGTCGAGCGAGCACCACTGAGGTCGCAGCCGAAACTTCGGACGGCTTCATGACCACAGCGTTGCCAGCAGCGATTGCGCCAGCGGCAGGAACGAGCAACAACTGAATGGGGTAGTTCCAAGGAGCAATGACCAGCACGACACCAAGGGGCTCGGGAATGAGTTGTGACTTCGCCGGCATGGTGACAAGAGGGGTAGGAACGCGCTGTGGCTTATTCCACTTCTTGAGATTCTTGAGCATTAACTTGATTTCGCCAGTGATGAATGCGATGTCGGTGATGAAACCTTCGACAGTTGGCTTACCAAGGTCGGTCTTTAACGCAGCCAAGAATTCGGGCTCGTTCTCTTCGAGCATCTTGATCATTTGCTCGAGCTGGTTTTTGCGCCAGGCGAGTGGGCGAGTGTGGCCCGAGTTGTAGGTGGCGCGGAGGTCTGCTGAATATGTCGACATAGTCACCTATTCAACCAGCGTTTTAGGGTTCAATGATGGCGAAACCGGGGGCATTGGTATCGATATTGCCAAAGATGTTGAGCAGCGCTGCGCCGTCACCTTCGAGAGTGATATTTCCGGCGGTGATTTGATCAACAAACGTCGTTTGCTGGGTCAAAATATCGATGAGTAACGACCGATTGATAGAGATAGATGCGATTGCTTCAGAATCATGTCGACCTTGCACTCCGTACAGAGTGCGGTGCGAAAGCGCAAGAACCCATTTTTCGTCGGCGGTGCCTCGCATGTCGGGGAATGTCCAGTTGAGCTTCAGTGACAATCCACCGACTGCTTCACTATTCAGACGCACTGAAATTGTGTCGAAGATTTGCTCGACCGTCATCGCCACCAAGATGCCGCGAGCACGTGCGGGACTCGACGGTAACTCGGGTGTGCCATGACGTAATTCTTG
>JBAXIP010000203.1:0-3485 GCA_037138315.1 Actinomycetes bacterium | reverse complement strand
TTCCAATTCTTGAGATCAAGTTCTTTGTGAGCCACGTTCAAGTCACCAGTCAGAAGTAAGAGATTTCCCGACGAACGCATATCAAGCATGCGCTTTTTCATAGCAGCGAAAAATGCATACTTCTCGGTCATGCGTTCGGGTGATTCGGCGTCGCCAGTATGCACGTAGGCCGAAACGACTGACAGTGTTTTTGATTTACTGATTTTGATGTCAGATTGAATCCAACGGCCAGTGAAATTGTGAACTTTGTGATCAGCGCCAATCTGGGACGAAACGATGGGGAGTCGACTAGCAATTGCAACGCCAGCGCGACCCTTTTGGTTACATTCGGCGTGGGCGACATGCCAGCCTTCGCCCATCAGTTCGGCGACTAGTTCGTCGGGACAACGAACTTCTTGCAGGGTGATGATGTCAGGTTGACGCTCGTCAATCCAGGCGTGCATCCCGTTCTTGACAGCGGCGCGAAGACCGTTCACATTGACAGAAGCGATAGTGATCGACATACAAAGATCGTGGCATACAACAACGAATGCCGCCGAGTTCTTGGGTTATTTTGTGACTTCTATTCGGCGGTAGTTTGCGCTGCGAGAAAGTCCTTGAAGGATGCAAATGCACGCGGACCGTAGACGGTTGCTGGCCCACCATTCATAAGAACGGAAACGCCGATTGCCTCGGCGACTTCGGCCTCGGTCGCGCCTTGTTTGGCGGCACCTCGCGCATGAGCAGCGATACATCCATCGCAGCGGTGGCTGACGCTAATAGCAAGAGCAATGAGCTCTTTCGTCTTACTATCTAATGCACCCGGTGCCATAACGGCGGTGTGAAGCCCAGCAAATGCTTTCATCACATCAGGAATCTGTTGTCGTAGTTCACGAGCGAGAGGAATGAGTTCATTGATGACATCGGTACTGTGCGTATGTTCGCTCATATACCCATTGTGGCAGGCCGACAAACCTTGGTGAAACTGGTGGCGAAAAGTAGCGATAAGACGGTCATTCTTGCCACCAGAATGAATATGGAAAGTTCAAGTTGGGGTGCACAGATCATTGTCATGAGTGTTGATGGGTAAGAATGGTTGAGTGAGCAGCCAACCCTTTCGTCCCAGTGCAGATCGGCTATTGCCAGATCTCACGATCAAGCAAGAGATAGCGCTTTTGGCTCGCACATTGTGGCGCGAGGGTTACAACGATCACTTGGCCGGGCACATCACGGTCAATATGCATGACGGAACCCTGCTCTGTAATCCATGGTTGCTGTTGTGGAATGAACTTCGACCCGAACACATCATTCGCATTGATATGGACGGCAACTTGGTTGAAGGTGATTGGCCGGTCCCATTAGGAATCCCGCTTCATCTTGAATTGCACAAGGCCCGTCCTGAAGTTGAAGTCGCTGTCCACAATCACCCGTTATACGGAACCGTGTGGGCCGACCTAGGTGAGATTCCACCAGCACTCGATCAGTCAAGTGTGCTTGGCGGCGGGGGAGACCTTGTTCTGGTCGGTGAATATGGCGGCAGTGTTGACGATCCTGGTTCGGCTGCGACAGCGGTTGCAGCAATGGGTGATGCTGAACTTGTGTTGCTCGCAGGACACGGCACTTTTGTGCTTGGCAATTCAATTCGTGCGGTTCATCAACGTGCAGTTGCGCTCGAGCAACGCTGTCAGCGTGCGTGGCATGTTCGCGTTGCCGGTGGAGACATGGCATCACCGTTACCACAGTGGTATATCGACCGCATGAAAAACTCAGATGGCGACAAGTTTCATGGTTTTTGGGAAGCCATGGTGCGCCAAGAGTTACGCGCAGACCCAACACTTCTCGACAATTCGTGAGAGAGTAGAGAAATGGCTGCAGTCATTCAGATCGTTGTGTCGCCATATGGCTTCACTGCTAACGATGTTGGGCCAATTGTGGTTGACAGTGATCATGCTGAAGATTATGTCGCAGCTGTTATTGCGGCACTTGAGGGAATTGACTTCAGTAATCTTTCTAACATCAGCATTGATGGTAGTGAAGGTGGCCTTGTTGTCTTGGGCCACGATGGCACGCCGCTACGACCAATCATCTGGGCTAGTGACACAACTTCTGAACCAGACGCGCAGTGGTGTCTGAAAAAATGTGATGAGCAGTGGTGGGCCGCTGAAGTCGGAGTGATTCCTGATCATTCTCATACGGTGACGAAGTTGTCCTGGCTTCATCGAAGTGAGCCTGAGACTTGGAACAAGATGTGCGTGGCATGTTCGCCGGCTGATTACATTCGTTGGCGGTTGGTGACTGGCTTGATGGGTTCAATGGTGGCGAGCCCTCATGATGCTGAACGAACGGCAATGTGGTCGGCACAGAAAAATGTCTATAGCCAAGCAGTTTTAGCCCTGATTGATCACGAGCGTGATTGGTCCAAGTGTCTGCCAACGGTCAAACCGGCCGGAGCCATAGTGGGCTCACTATTTGGCACATTGGTGAACCTATAAACTCCCTGTTCACCTTGTAGTTACCTGTGCGTCAACTTGAGGCGAATCGGACCAACTAGTTTGTGGGCGTGAAACATTGGGTTATTGGGGTTATCACAGGCGCAACGTTATTGGTCGTTGCGTGTGGGCAAGAAAATCCCAGCGCGACATCAAGTGACGACACGCATTCAATCGGTCGACCAACAAATACTGCTGAGGTCTTAGATTCCTCAACTTCTCAGTCGTCTGAAACAACTATTTCAGAAACTGTGGGTTCATCACCAAAAAGTTCTTCCACGACGTCACCTAAAAGTAAGTCTGGCCAATCCGTCACTACTTCGATTGCCAAAAATCAAACGACGACAACGATCCAGTCAAGCGCGGCAGTTGTTAGTTCAACGCCAGATACCACTGCTGCACCGTCCAAGACTCGACCAACCCCAACGATTGCACCAGAGTGCGATGTGATGCCCCTGGCCGACTGTCGCAATGTTGACCTCAGAGGTCTTGATCTGTACTACGCGAATTTTCAGGGAGCAAATTTGGCGGGTGCAAACTTGTCGGGGATGGACCTCACCGGCGCCGATTTCACTGATGCCAATTTGACAGGAACCAACCTCATTGGTGCGACGTTAGATTATGGCTTTTTCTTTAATGCCAACCTGACAGATGCAAAATTGACGCGCGTCTCAATGAACGGCATCGTTTGGGATGAGACGACAATCTGGCCTGCTGGCTTCGTACCGCCTGATTACTGATTCATTGACTATTGTTCTCTTTGTTCATTGAGATCGGGGAGACAACAATGGAAGAGAATTTCTATACCGCAGCCGCAGCCTTGAACGGATCTGGCGTCCTTGATGTCAAGGCGATGGAAACTATTTATCGCCTTGAGTGCAGCGGCGAACATTTCTACAACATGTTGGCTGAACGCATTGGCAACGAAGAAGCGGCTGAACTTTTACGGCGTAATGGTCGCGAGGAACTAGCGCACGCTCGTCGTATCGCTAAGGCAATTTCGATTCGCCTTGGTCA
>JBAXIP010000202.1:0-3511 GCA_037138315.1 Actinomycetes bacterium | reverse complement strand
TACGAGATCAACTTGTCGATCATTGTTGATTCGTATTTGGCCGAAATCGCCAAACTTGATTCTCTTGACCTCGAGTTGGCGACTGAGTTCTTGTTGATCGCGGCGACCTTGGTCGAATTGAAGGCTCGGCGTTTGCTTCCGGGTCGTGAAGACATCGACATTGACGAAGAACTGGGTCTATGGGAAGAACGTGACTTGCTGTTGGCTCGCCTGCTTGAGTGCAAGACGTTCAAAGATGTGGGCCAAGTATTTGCCCAGCTCGCCGACGCCGCGGATCGTTCGTACCCGCGTCATGCTGGTCCAGATGAACGCTTTATTGAATTGATGCCCGATCTGCTTGAAGGGGTCAAACCCAGGCAAGTGCTTGCGGCGTACATGCGGGCAGTCACGCCGAAGGTTGTGCCTCATATCGATCTGTTCCACATGGGTGTCATTAAGGCAAGTGTTGCCGATGCACTTGCTGAATTGATTGATGAATTGCCGCGAATTCGTCGCATTAGTTTCCGGCACCTCACCGCCGATCTCGTTGATCGAATCGAAGTCATCGTGCGGTTTTTGGCATTGCTTGAACTTTTCAAACAAGGATTTGTTGAACTCGAGCAAGCAGAGCGGTTTGGCGATATTGACATTGTGTGGGTCGGCGACGATGAGTCAGTCTCAGTTGGCTCGCTACCGATCGACGATTACGAAGGCTAAAGACAAGGTTTGATGATGAGTGAAACAACAGAAACAACAGAGTCAGCAGAATCAGCAATGAATGACCAAAGTGAATTGGCGCCCATTGATGCCGACTTAGTTCGCGCTCTTGAAGCGATCATTTTGGTTGCGAGCGATCCTGTTCCGCTTGAACTGCTTTCGCAGATTTTGCAACAGCCAGCCGAGGTCGTTGAAAGCCTGTGTGCGTCTTTGGCCTCTGCCTATGAAGAAGCAGGTCATGGTTTTCAACTTGTGCAAATCGCTGGCGGTTATCGCTATCAGTCGCACCCTGATGTCGCGGCGTACGTTGAACGCTTCATCCTTGACGGACAACGCGCACGTTTGTCGGGTGCAGCTCTTGAAACACTGGCCATCGTTGCTTATAAGCAACCTTTGTCGCGTGCACAGATCGCTTCAATTCGTGGCGTTGATCCCGACGGAGTTCTGCGAACATTGCAAGGTCGTGGCTATATCGATCAAGTCGGGCGCGATCCAGGTCCTGGTCAAGCAGTGCTATGGGGAACAACTCCAGCGTTCTTAGAAAAGCTCGGCATTAATTCGGTGAATGATTTACCACCCATTGTTGAGTTCTTGCCCGGTGCTGACATCGTTGAAGCCCTAGAAGTAGGTCTACGGATAACTAAGTCTGATGACATTGCGCCGAGCGTCCAAGAAATAACACCCGTCGCCGAGCCAGTTGAGGCTGCTTATGACGAACCGGGAGCCTGAGCCACCGCTCTGGGAGCAACTCGCTGCGCAGTCGAAGCAATTGCCTCAAGGTGAGCGATTGCAAAAAGTCATGGCAGTTCATGGCTTTGGATCACGACGAGTATGTGAAGACATCATCGCTGAAGGTCGCGTCACTGTAAACGGTGTTCTTGCCGAACTTGGTCGACGAGTTGATGTCGAAGTTGATGTGGTTGCCGTTGACGGAGTCGAAATTGGTGTGCGCCCCGGGTTGGTGTATTACCTGCTCAATAAGCCGGTTGGCGTAGTGACAACATCAAGCGACACACACGGTCGACCGATCGTTGTTGATTATGTACCGGCAGAACCGCGAGTCTTTTCAGTTGGTCGACTCGATGCCGATACTGAGGGTTTGTTGCTCATGACGAACGATGGTGAATTGGCCAATCGCATCGCTCATCCAAGTCATGGTGTTGAAAAAGAATACTTAGCCGAAGTTGCGGGCGGCGAGGTTTATCAAGGCGCCATTCGTCGTTTGCGCGATGGTATTGAACTAGAAGACGGAGTCACTGCACCGGCAAAAGTTGCGCAACCATCGCCTGGTGTTTTGCGCATTGTGATTCACGAAGGTCGTAATCGGCAAGTTCGTCGCATGTGCGAGGCCATTGGACATCCCGTGACTCGTTTGGTTCGGACACGAATTGGGCCCTTGAGTGACCGCCGGTTGAAGCCAGGAGAATGGCGCGAATTGACCCAACCCGAGTTGCGCTTGCTAACTGAGGCTGTGGCTCTTGTGGCGCAAAGATACGATTCAGAGCATGAGCAATAGCAGCGCCGCTTCTCATCGCCGAGCCTCGGTGCTCGGACTAGGTTTGATCGGGGGATCGATCTGTGTTGCGCTGCGTGATCGCGGCTGGATTGTGTCTGGTGATGACCACAACCCCGATCGAGTAGCCGAAGCTCTCGAGCGCGGCATGATTCAACGTGCCGGAATAGATGCTGATGCAGAAGTGACGTTTGTGGCGGTGCCAGTCACTGCATTGACCGATCAGGTCCAACGGGCTTTACGTGAAACCAAGGGCATCGTGACAGACGTCGGAAGTGTGAAGGCCGGTGTTGCCCGCGAGATTAATGATGCTCGTTTTGTTGGTGGACACCCGATGGCTGGTAGCGAACTTGAAGGTCTTGATGGCGCCGATCCCGAGTTATTCGTTGGAGCGGTGTGGGTGTTGACACCAACGGCTGCAACATCCGATCGTGCATTCGCAACAGTTGCGGCCATTGTGAGCGATCTCGGTGCCGAAGTGATTGGTTTAGAGCCAGAGCGACACGACGAACTTGTTGCAGTTGTCAGTCATGTTCCGCACCTCACTGCTGCGACATTGATGGGAGTTGCAAATTCTCGGGCAACCGAACATGCTGCGCTTCTCCGATTGGCTGCTGGTGGATTTCGTGATATGACGAGAATTGCATCTGGTCATCCAGCGATCTGGCTTGATATTTGCGCCGAAAATCGTACGGCCATTATCAGTACTCTGTCATCGCTCATTGATGGTCTCTCGGGAATGCGTTCGGCAGTTGAATCCGGAGATCGAACAGAACTATTGCGACGCCTCACCTTGGCTCGTGAGGCACGGGCCAATCTGCCAAATCGAATGAAGGCTCTGGAAGAACTTTCAGAGGTCCGCATTCCGATTCCCGATCGGGCTGGTGCTGCGGCTGAAGTATTCACCTTGGCTGCTGAACTTGGTGTCAACATTCCGAACTTTGAAGTAGTGCACTCAGTTGAAGGCGACCGCGGCATTGCTGTCGTACTTGTTGAAACGTCAGTTGTTGAACTCTTCCGTGGTGGATTGATGGCGCGCGGTTTTCGGCCGGCTGTCCAGCGATTGGCCGAATAGGCAATGACCTTGATTCTTGACACTGCAACACAGCCACTCAAGGCCGTGCTCTCAGTCCCTGGATCGAAAAGCATTACGAACCGTTCTCTCGTATGTGCCGCTTTAGCAGATGGCATGTCAACACTGAGCAATCTTGCATCGGGTGATGACACGGCGGCGATGATCGATTGTTTGCGAGCGCTGCACATTGACATCAATGTTGAGGGCACGACTGCAACGATCGTTGG
>JBAXIP010000201.1:0-3527 GCA_037138315.1 Actinomycetes bacterium | reverse complement strand
CGTGAATGATGGACAGAAAAATCTCGTGCACCCGTAAGTCTGTCACGAGTTCGGGGTGGAAAGAACTGGCGAGTGCAGATGCCTGACGTACAAGCACAGGGCGTTCGTCAATTGATGCGAGAACTTCAACATCGTTACCTATTGTTTCGATCACTGGAGCGCGAATGAAAAGAGCATGGAATGGAGAATCAAGCGAAGTAATGGAGATGTCTAGTTCGAAAGAGTCGTTTTGGCGCCCGTATCCATTACGACGCACTTGGATATCCATGGCTTCTAATGAAATCTGGTCAGGTCGACCATCGTGAATAGTTCGTGCCATCATGATCATTCCGGCACAGGTTCCGAATACTGGCAGACCGTCGTGAAGGCGCTTCGAGAGCTCAGTGCCTAGATCGGATGTGACCAACAGATTGCTCATGGTCGTACTTTCTCCGCCCGGCAAAATAATTCCGTCGAGATCAACGAGATCGGACGTATTTTTCACCAGTCGCGACTCGAGACCAAGTTCGGTCAGCCGCTGTACGTGAGCGTCAAAGGCTCCTTGGAGCGCTAGTACACCGACTAACACGCGTGGGTTCACCTGGAGGCCTCATTGTGATAGAGCCGTTTACCAGCCGCGATCGGCGTAGCGCTGATTGATTTCGTCCATACCGATGCCCGTCATGGGGGCACCGAGGCCGGCACTGACCTTGGCCAATATTTTCGCGTCCATGTAGTGCGTTGTCGCTTCAACAATGGCTTTGGCGCGAGGGCCGGGGTTGTCGCTCTTGAAAATACCCGAGCCAACGAAAACACACTCTGCGCCGAGTTGCATTGCTAAAGCGGCATCAGCCGGCGTTGCTAAACCGCCAGCGCAAAAAAGCGGTACGGGAAGTTTGCCAGTTTCAGCGATTTCCTGCACCAACGACAACGGTGCCTGGAGACGCTTGGCCCATTCAAAAAGTTCAGCCGAATCGGCAGAACCAATCTTCTTGATGTCACCAAGGATTGATCGTAGGTGTCGAACAGCTTCAACAATGTTTCCGGTTCCAGCTTCACCCTTCGAACGAATCAGAGCCGCACCTTCGCTGATACGCCGAAGCGCTTCACCTAAGTTAGTTGCGCCACAAACGAATGGTGTGGTGAACTTGTACTTATCGATGTGGTGTGCTTCGTCGGCTGGTGTGAGCACTTCGCTCTCATCGATGAAGTCAACGCCAAGTGCCTGCAAAATTTGGGCCTCAACAAAGTGACCGATACGAGCTTTGGCCATCACCGGAATCGTGACTGCAGCCTTAATGCCCTCGATCATGTCGGGGTCGCTCATACGGGCTACGCCGCCGTCCCGGCGAATATCTGCGGGTACCCGCTCGAGGGCCATCACTGCACAGGCACCAGCATCTTCGGCAATCTTGGCCTGCCCAGGAGTCACAACATCCATGATGACTCCACCCTTCAGCATTTCGGCAAGTCCACGCTTGACAGGAAAAGAGCCAACTTGTGCAATATTTGAGGAAGACATGTGTTCAGGCTAACCGTGATGTGGGGCAGGTGGGACCTTGTGCAAACGCACAATGCATTCTGAGCAGTTGATATTGGTCACTTGCCGTCGAAATGACGGAACTGCTTAGGGCCAGGGTGTATCGGCTACTGAAGATCCGGCGGCCACTATGGCACCCTGCTTTTCGCGGGTGAGTTCAACCCAAGTGCGACCAGGAGTCAACAGCATCGGCTGGCCCGCAGAATCAGTCAGGGTCCAGGCCGAATGGTTGTCAGCACGACTCCAGGTTCCTTCGGTCCACATGCCCTGAGTCAACAGCCATGCGACGCCGGCGCCGACTGTCTGAGCCTCAGGGCTATTTTTGTCAGCTTGACTGAACTTGTATTCGCACACGATCACAACGACGTTGTCAACATTGACTTGGACTTTGTTGCTATCAACATGGGGTTTAGCGTCGTGGAAACGCAGGAACTTACCGCTGGCGGCGTCCCACTCCCAAGCAGCGTGCATGTTGCCATCCATATTGAGTTTCAGGCCCGCTATTGAGGTTCCGGTAGCTGCTGATCCATCGGTGCGATACAAAAACTGCGGTGGTGGTGTGCCGCCCCGACCTGCATCAAGAGCCCAAATATTGGTGGTCTTCGAGAACAAGTTGTGAGGCGCCTTTTTATCGGTTGAGCGGAAGAATCCTCCACCGTTACCTGCAGCGGACGCGCTCATATTGATGAGCTCTGACTTCTTGATGAGACCAGTCACCGTTGCATTTCCACCGCTCCAGAGGAACAACGGATGGTTGAGAGAAGTCAACAAGTTGATGTCTTGTGTACGACCCGAGCGCAACGGACCGACGGGATCGGAACCTGTCGAGTGAAAGATCACTGCAAACCGAGTCCACTTTTCGACATTCTCTTCGTACACGATGTCGGCTTCGTTGAGACCAGTCTGCGGACGAGCCCCTGGGTGATTGTCAATTTTGGCGACGATTGCTGGACGCGCCGCAACTGCTTCGTCGACAACAGGAAGACCAGTCAAAGGCATGACCGGTACGGGAATCGTGGTTGTCGTCGTGTCGGCGATTGTCGTCGGAGCTTGGGTCGCTGCAACAGTGGTCGGGGCAACTGAAGAAGTTGTCGTCGTTGTCTCGGCGGAATTTCCTCCACCTCCACAGGCAACCAGAGAAAATCCGGCAAGGGCGAGGGACAAGGCAAATGAACGTTTTGAAGAAATTTTCACAGTTCCTTTAATAACGCAATTCGCTCGTCAAGTGGTGGATGTGTATCGAACATCCGGTGAAAGAAACTCAATTTGCCGCCATCGCCTACACCCGAAAGCGGTTGCTCAATCCACATATGTGCCGTAGCCATTGACGCTGAGTGCGTTGCAGTCGTGTCAGCGCGTAGTTTTTCTAAGGCCGAGATGAGTCCTGGTGGATACCTGGTCATTTGGCATGCCGAGACATCGGCAAGAGTTTCTCGTTTACGGCTGACCGCGGCTTGCATTGCTTTGGCGACGATGGGGGCCAAGATCAAAAGCACAAAACCAAAAATAGCGAGTGGGTTACTTGAGTTGTTCCGGTCTCCATCGCGAGAAGTTCGTCCGCCGTTCCACCACATCATGCGAATTGCCAAATCGGTCATCAGCGCAATCGAACCAACCAAGGTAACTGCGATCGTTGACACCAAAATGTCGTAGTTACGAATATGAGAAAGCTCGTGAGCGACAACTCCCTCAAGTTCAACCCGGTTCATCTTTTCTAAAAGACCCGTTGTGACAGCGATTGCCGCGTGCTGAGGGTTGCGCCCCGTCGCAAACGCGTTGGGAGCCGGATCGTTAATGACATACACCTTGGGCTTTGGCAGACCACCAGCGATGCACAGACCTTCTACCAGGTTGTGCAGTCGTTGATATGTCGTTGGATCAGCAGGAACTGCTCGGCTGACTGCAAGAGCAATTGAATCTGACTTCCAGTACGACGTGAAGGCCATCACGGCAGCGATGACAAGAGCGACCACAGTCGCAAGTGGTCCCCCGCCGATGAGACGCCCAA
>JBAXIP010000200.1:0-3530 GCA_037138315.1 Actinomycetes bacterium | reverse complement strand
TTGGGCGTCTCATCGGCGGGGGACCACTTGCGACTGTGGTCGCTCTTGTCATCGCAGCCGTCATGGCCTTCACTTCTTATTGGAAGTCAGATTCAATTGCTCTTGCCGTGAGTCGAGCAGTTCCAGCCGATCCAACGACATACCAACGTCTTCATAACTTGGTTGAAGGTTTATGCATCGCTGGCGGCCTGCCAAAGCCCAAGGTGTACATCATTAACGATCCCGCACCCAATGCTTTCGCCACGGGACGCAACCCTCAGCACGCAGCGATCGCTGTCACGACCGGTCTCTTAGAAAAGATGAATCGAGTTGAACTTGAGGGAGTTGTCGCTCACGAGTTGTCACATATTCGGAACTACGACATTTTGGTGTCAACGATCGCCGTCACCTTGGTCGGCTCGATTGCGCTGATGACCGACTTGGCTATTCGCATGATGTGGTGGAATGGCGGACGTACTTCTCGCGACGGTGACCGCAACAACGGTAGCAACCCACTCGCACTATTTGGTTTTGTGCTCTTGATATTGGCTCCAATCATTGCCAAAGCAATGCAAGCCGCGGTGAGTCGTAAACGAGAAACTCTCGCCGATGTCTCGGCGTGCCAAATGACCAGGTACCCACCCGGACTCATTTCAGCCTTAGAGAAATTGCGTGCTGACACCACGGCAACTCACTCAGCCTCTATGGCTACTGCGCATATGTGGATTGAACAACCGCTTTCGGGCGTGAGTGATGGCGGGAAATTAAGTTTCTTTCACCGCATGTTCGATACTCATCCACCACTTGAAGAGCGAATTGCGTTATTAAAGGAACTGTGAAACTTTCTCAAAAGCGTTCTTTCGCTGTCTCAATTGCCCTTGCCGGATTTTCTTTAGTTGCCTGTGGAGGTGGAGGAGATTCTGCTGAGACAACTACGACGACTTCATCGGTTGCCCCGACCACTGTTGCCGCGACCGAAGCCCCGACGACTATCGCCGATACGACGACAACCACTATTCCCGTACCGGTCATGCCTTTGACAGGCCTTCCCGTCGTCGACGAAGCGATTGCGTTGCGTCCAGCCATCGTTGCCAAGATCGACAATCATCCCGGAGCCCGTCCGCAGACTGGTATCAACGAAGCCGACATTGTGTACGAAGAGAACGTCGAAAAGTGGACTCGCTTTGCCATTGTTTTGCACTCAACTGGTTCTGACCCCATTGGTCCATTGCGCTCAGGTCGTACACAAGACATCAATTTGTTGACATCGCTCAACCACCCGTTGTTTCTCTGGAGCGGTGGCAATGCAACAGTGACCGGACTCATTAAAAAGTCCGAGCTCATCAACATGAGCGCGTCCGCTGCAAGTAACGGTGGCGGTTTCTTCCGATCAACCGACAAGAAGGCTCCGCACAACCTGTTCGCCAAGACCACTAATATTTGGGCTCTTGATGCTGGTCAAGGTGGAACGCCACCTGCACAGTTCGCTTATCGCACCGACGGTTCAGCAGCGACTGGCACGGCTACTGCTGGTCTGAAACTCACGATGGATGGCAATATGCACGCCGCCTGGGAGTGGGACGCCGCCAGCGGTAAATTCCTTCGATTCCACGATGCCAAGCCCCATGTTGATAGCAACAAGGTTCAAGTCAATGTGGACAACGTTGTTGTGATCGTCTGCGAATACAAGTTCAGTCAGGCTGACAAAAACAGCCCTGAAGCGCAAACTGTCGGCACTGGTGCAGCTTGGCTATTCACCCAAGGAATGTGGACAGAGGGAACCTGGAGTCGTGCTGACAACCATTCGGCATGGACTCTGACTGACTCCGCGGGTAATCCAATGCTGTTGACCCCCGGTCGGACCTGGGTCGAACTCACCCGCGAAAATCAGGGCCTTGTCGTGGCTGCTGGACTTTCAGTGGCTGATACAGCCTGGCCCTGATCGGTACTTGTCATTCGTCTCCGAGTGACAAAAATCGGGTTGACTTCGTCAGGTCTGAGGTAACACAAGGTCTCACTCTGTCTCGATCACGGTTAGCCTGACCTTATGTCTTCAAGCTCAAACAATGCTCAAGTTGGCTCTTTCCCCGTCAAGCGTGGACTCGCAGAAATGCTGAAAGGCGGCGTCATCATGGATGTGGTGACACCTGGGCAGGCCAAGATCGCTGAAGATGCTGGTGCATGTGCAGTGATGGCACTTGAACGCGTTCCTGCAGACATTCGAAAAGATGGGGGAGTCGCCCGCATGAGTGACCCCGACATGATCGAAGGCATCAAGGCTGCCGTCACCATTCCGGTCATGGCCAAGGCTCGTATCGGACACTTTGTTGAAGCACAAATTTTGCAGGCTCTCGGAGTTGACTTCATCGACGAGAGTGAAGTCCTCACACCAGCCGATGAAGCCCACCACATCGATAAATATAAGTTCACGACTCCGTTCGTCTGTGGTGCAACCAACTTGGGTGAAGCACTTCGTCGTATCAGCGAAGGTGCGGCACTCATCCGCTCAAAGGGGGAAGCTGGAACCGGAAACGTTGTTGAGGCCGTTCGCCATCTGCGTTCAATTCTTGGCGACATCAAAAAAATTGGTTCCGCCGATTCAGCAGAACTTTTTGAATGGGCCAAGCGTCTTCAGGCTCCGCTGTCACTCGTGCAAGAAATTGCCGAGACCGGCAAACTACCCGTGCCGTTGTTTTGCGCTGGTGGTTTAGCAACTCCGGCTGACGCGGCATTGGCGATGCAACTCGGCGCAGAGTCAGTTTTTGTTGGCTCGGGTATTTTTAAGAGCGATAACCCTGCGGCTCGCGCCAAAGCAATCGTTGAAGCAACGACGCACTACATGGACGCCAAGATCTTGGCCAAGGTCAGTGCAGGTCTCGGTGCCCCCATGACCGGTATCGGTATGGACGAAATCAATCAGCGTTACGCCGAACGCGGCTGGTAATCGGTTCGTTACTAATGAGGCCCCCAGGTGAACGCTCAAGCCACAATTGGCGTCCTTGCGCTGCAGGGTGCATTTGACGCGCACGTTCAACACCTGAACGCCCTTGACGTTGATGTTCGCCTCGTCAAAACCGAATCTGATCTTGAAGAGATTGATGGCTTAATTATTCCCGGTGGCGAAAGCACCACCATGAGCAACCTGCTCGTTGCCTCGGGCTTAGGAAAAACATTGACTCAAAAGATTGACGACGGTTTTCCGGTATTTGGAACTTGTGCCGGAATGATCATGATGGCCAATTCGATCATGGACGGTCGACCCGACCAAATCGTGTTGAACGCGATGGACATCGAAGTTCGTCGAAATGGTTACGGTCGACAAAATGATTCCTTCGAACAAGACATTGATATTGAGTCTTTTGATGTTCCTTTTCACGCGTTATTTATTCGGGCTCCCATCATTGAAAAAATGGCCAACGACGTCGAAGTATTGTCAACGGTCAATGGTCATCCCGTTTTGGTGCGTCAGGGCAAAGCACTTGCCAGTTCTTTTCATCCCGAACTCGTGACAGACTTACGGGTGCACGAGATTTTTCTGTCCATCATTCACG
>JBAXIP010000199.1:0-3534 GCA_037138315.1 Actinomycetes bacterium | reverse complement strand
TTCTCTCTGGTGGACCAGACGACCTGCCGTGGTAGCAGTACATACCGCGGTAACTTTTCTTAATCGTCGTTGTTAACGGTGGACTAGACATGCCGTATTAGCGAGCTTGAAGAAGTCGATTCAACAGTGAACTCATTGCCGCCGCTTTACTAGTAGATATTCATCAAGTTTCACTTAGAAACTGCGACACACGCCTGTCCCATGCCCTGACGGTCACGATATGCGGTCCACGGATACGGGCACGTGGCGTCGAACGGAACTATTTGCTGCACTACCCCAGCGTGGGTTTCGGCACAGTCCACTTCGTAGGCCTCTTGCTGAACTTCGTTGGTTGCGACACACGAACTAACTCGTAACACATTGTCAATCGGTGCCGGCTCGCCCGGTTTACTAAACGCGCCAAGCACCAAAATCAAAATGGTTCCCAACACAATCACGGCCACCACGAACTTCCACGGAAACTTTGCTGGCGAATAGTGCCGCTGTTCAGAGTCCACTGCGAAGTTCTGTAATCGCTCTTGACGTTGCTGAACATCGTCTTTGCCAACTTCATTGCGATGTGCACGTAGATCGGCATCGTATTTATAACGCAACACCGGATCAGACAGAACTCTCCACGCTTCGTTGATCTCAAGCATGCGAGTTGAGGTTTTGCCCTCGTGTTTGTCGGGGTGATGAATGCGAGCCAAGTTGCGATAGGCCGTACGGATTTCTTCTGGACTCGCAGTCGGTGCAACACCGAGACGTTGGTAATGAATTCCTTGCATCATCGACTACTTAACGAACTAGTAGCCGAGATCAACGAATACGGGACCGATCAAATCTTCACCATCGGCCCAATGACGAACATTCTCGGTAATGCGCTCACTCAACAATGGAACAGCCATGGCTGGAGTGTTGCCAACATGAGGCGTAATGATGCAATTGTTCAACGACCACAATGGATGCCCATCGGGCAACGGCTCGGGTTCGGTCACGTCAAGACCAGCACCACCGATGATGTTGTTTTCAAGAGCCCACACCAAATCGTCAGTGACGATGTGTTTGCCACGCGCCACATTGATGATCCAAGCATGATCTTGCATTGCTTCAAGTTCAGCCCTGCTAATAATGCCTTCGGTTTCAAGAGTCAAGGCGAGTGCCAAAACAACGACATCGGCGCCGGTCAACGCGTCAATGAGTCGATCACTTTCAAGCACTTCGTCGACGCCATCCATTTCGGCGACACGATTGCGCACCACAGTGATGTGGCACTCAAACGGGGCCAACATACGAACGAGTGATTCGGTGATTCCGCCGCCACCCAAGATCGTGATGTGCGCTTCGTGCAAGTTACGTCCGCGCGGACCCGTCCAGGTGGCTTGCCTGGCGTAAGAGTTCACCCCACGCAATCCTGCCAGCATCAACGTCAATGCCATTTCGGCGACAGGCTCGGCGTACACACCTTTGCCACATGTCCACAATCGATCGTCATCGATGAGATGCATGAAATTTTCGATGCCAGCAAAGGGAAGCTGCACCCATTTGATGTGATCAGCATCTTTCAGAATTTCTTCAAGAGCGTCAGGAGTGCGTGGCGCGCCCCATATCAGGCCCTCCGCATCGGCGAGCGACACAATTTCTCCGCCGCCGGCAATCACTGCATCGGACATCCAAGATGGTGCGGTTGAGGGAGCAAGGGCAATACGCGGAGCTGAGGTACTTGGCATGACAACGCAAACGCTATACCGAATCGGCAGTTGATACACAGTTTGCTCTCTTCATCTATGCCCTTCACCGTTTATGCTCAACATATGGCTGCTGCAAGTTCTGTCGAACCACACCTCGTTTCGTATCCAACTCCTCCAGCCGATGCACCCAACATGGTGGTCATCGTGCTCGACGATATTGGTTTTGGACAACTTGGCTGTTTCGGTTCACTCATCAACACGCCCAACATCGACTCATTGGCCGAGCGCGGAATTCGTTTGAACCGCTTTCACGTGACCTCAATTTGCTCATCAACTCGCGCCGCACTCTTTGCAGGTCGTAATCACCATGCAGTTGGCGTTGGTGCAACTCAAGAAACTTCTTTCGCATTACCCGGATACAGCGGACGCATTCCAAAAACTGCAGCAACACTTCCCCGCATCTTGCGCGATAACGGCTACAACACAATGTGCGTTGGCAAGTGGCACCTCACTCCACAAGCCGACTATTCAGCGTCGGGGCCATTTGATCGCTGGCCTCTTGGTTTGGGCTTCGAGCGTTACTACGGATTTCTTGGTGCAGAAACCAATCACTGGGCTCCCGAATTAGTTCGTGACAACACACCCATCCCAACCCCGAAACGCACAACTCAAGATGGCGCATACCACCTCACTGAAGACCTAGCCGATCAAGCAATATCCATGATTCGCGATCAGCAGCATGCAACAACCGACAAGCCGTTCTTCTTGTGGTTTGCAACCGGTGCTGCTCATGCCCCGCACCATGTCACTCGCGAATGGTTTGAACCTTATGCGGGTCAATTCGATGAAGGATGGGAAGTCCTGCGAGAACGCACCTACCAGCGTCAACTTGAACTTGGGGTCATTCCGCCCGACACCAATCTCACGCCTCGTCCGACGTGGGTTCCTGAATGGTCAACCCTGTCGGCCGACGAACAACGACTCTTTGCGCGCTACATGGAAGTCTTCGCTGGCTTCGTCACGCACACCGATGCGCAAATTGGGCGCATCTTGGCGTTCCTCGACGAACAGGGATTAGGCGACAACACCATCATCACCTTGATGTCCGATAACGGATCATCTAGTGAGGGTGGACCAATCGGAACCCTCAACGAGTCTGCTTCATGGCTTGGCGATCACGCAACCGTAGAGGAAGCACTCGCCAACATCGACGAGATCGGTGGACCCAATCACACCAATCACTATCCATGGGGTTGGGCCTGGGCCGGCAACAGTCCGTTCCAATTGTGGAAGCGTTATTCGTGGCTCGGTGGCGTGCGCGCTCCGTTTATTACCCGTTGGCCAAAGAAGATCAAAGACGCTGGGTCGGTGCGCAATCAGTTCACCCACGCCATTGACCTCGCCCCCACTTTGCTTGGTGCCATTGGTTTGTCAATGCCCGAAGTGGTCGATGGAGTTCAACAACAGCGAGTCGACGGCGTTGACGCAAGCACGATGTTGTTGGACACGTCGCGACCAGAGCATCGGGCCACTCAATATTTTGAAATGCACGGTTCACGTTCGATCTACCACGAAGGCTGGAAAGCCACCAGCAACTTTGTGTCGCCTTTGTTTAATGAGCGTTCTCACATAACTGGAAGCCATTCATACGAAACCGATGTCTGGCAACTCTTTGATCTCACGAACGATTTCTCTGAATCAACAGACCTTTCTGCGCAGTATCCCGAACGCGTGCGCGAACTTGAAGAGTTGTGGATCGAACAAGCCACAGCGAACAATGTCTTCCCTTTGTTTGATCCAGCAGCTCGTTATCCAGGGCACCCTGGCGAATACCCGTTGCCCCGTTCGGCTACTTACCAGCCAA
>JBAXIP010000198.1:0-3544 GCA_037138315.1 Actinomycetes bacterium | reverse complement strand
TCTCTTCAAGCCAGTGATTGAAAAAGCAGGAATTGCTTATACTTTCGTCGGCGTTGACGACACTGCTACGGCAGCAGATGTGGCATCCGCAATGACTGCCGTTGGCGCTGATTCAGCCGACGTAGTCGTACTCATCGTGACGCTTCAGCAATGTATCAATGTCTATGATGCCAGCAAAGCGCTCGGTATCGACCCAGTTATCGTTGCCACTGGACTGTGCTTTGGCACGCCGATGACGGACCATTTAGCAGAAGCCGGTGACGGTGGTACTGTCCCGAATAACTGGTATTTCGGTGGATATGGGTACAGCTATTTCCAGCCGGACTACGACAGCGGTATGCAGACCTACCTTGACAAAGTGCAGCAGTATGGTGTGCCAGCTCCTGGCGCAACAAACCTCGAATACACCGGTTTTGCTGGACCTGAATTTGCGAACATCATGACTCTCACCAAGTTCCTCAATCAACTCGGACCCGACGCTTTGGATTACGCCAGCATTGACGGCAAAATCCGCGGCTTCAAGGGACCAATGATGATTCAGGCTGGTCCTTTGGATTGTGGCAAGCAAGTTATTCTTGGCTTGCCGATATTCATCTCGGTTTGTGGATCGCAAATGGGAATCCAGCAATACAAAGATGGTGAGTGGTTGAGCATCGCCGATGCACTCAACGGCAAGCCCATCGATGCGACCAAGGTCTAAGCGGTAGGACACTTTGGTTTTCAGTCAAATCTGGTTGAGGGGACGTCGCGCTGAGCGGCGTCCCCTTGAACAAAAAAATGAATCAGTCCGTCCGATTGAGCGAGTCGCTCGTTATTCTCGTGCGGTCTTTCTTGTGGTTTCTTTTGCAGTCATTGTGTGGGCGATCATTGATCCTCAGACTCGAACAAACTTCGTCTCTGGATCTGGTATCGCCCAGGGGGCCCTGATTGCAGCGATTGCCCTTGGGGTAGTGCTGACCTACCGGGGCTCTGGAATTGTTAACTTCTCCAATAGCGCTGTAGCTATGTACGTGGCCTACGTGTATGCAGTATTGCGTAGCGAGGGTGACCTTTTTCTGCCTCCATTGCCGAATCCTTTTGCTCCAATTGAGGGCATCCTCCATATGTTTCAGGACAAAGCACATTGGACCGATCTTCCCGATTGGCCGACGCGTATCAATTTCGGTACTGAGATGAGTTTTTTGCCGGCCGTACTGCTGTCGCTTTTATTCGCCGTTCTCTTTGGTTTGCTATTGCATCTTTTGGTATTTCAACGATTGCGTTACAGCCCGCCTTTGGCAAAAGTGGTGGCCTCAATCGGTCTGTTTCTTTTGTTGCCAGCGATCATCGTCCGACGTTTTACCATCCAGCCCTTTGTGGTGCGTTCGATGCCGTTCTTTGACGGGAACGCGAAGCCACTACGACTCCCGTTCGGTATTTCAATTGGTGCCGATGCTCTGACCATCGCTGTATTGGTGCTGGTGCTCACATTCGTCCTGTGGTTCGTCTCTCAAAAGTCTCGATTTGGAATTGCGACGAGGGCCGCCAGCGAAAACGAAAAAGGAGCAATTCTTTTGGGTTTTTCGCCAGACTTTCTGGCTGGAGCGAACTGGGTCCTCTCAACACTCATCACTGGACTTTTAGGAATTTTCGCGGCCACGATTCAGCGGTCGATTGATCCTGGTGTTCTTCCAGCTCTGATCATCCCAGCATTAACAGCCGCCCTGGTCGGAGGTTTCACCTCTTTTGGTTGGACTTCTTTTGCCGCCTTGTTATTAGGAATGCAATTTGGGTTGGTCAAATATCTGGAGATCAATCATAAATGGTTCCCGAAGTCGGGGGGAACTCCATTTCCTGGAGCAGAGCGGTTAATTCCTTTCGTCGTTATTGTTTTAGTTCTGTATTTGCGAGGGCATCGCTTACCTGTGCGAGGCGCTATCGGCGGCGGAAGATTGCCGTTCTCACCAACTCCTTCGAGGTTGGCGAGGCGTTACCTTGCTCCCGGTTTGATTCTGGGCACAGTTTTGCTCGGACTGTTTGTCTTAACGCCACCATTTCGCCTGGCGTTGTCAAACTCGCTGATCGGAATCATTATCTGTCTTTCTTTAGTCGTGGTGACTGGATACGTCGGACAAATTTCGTTAGCGCAGCTTTCTTTCGCTGGTCTGTCAGCGTTCTTGGTTTCCAAAATGACCGTTGAAGCTCCGATACGAATACCAATCTTTTTCACGAACTATCACTTGACAGTGATTCCAAGCATGCCCTTTCCAATTCCGATTCTGATCGGTGGTTTAGTTGCCATGGCAGCCGGAATTCTGGTTGCGATCCCAGCGTTACGGGTACGTGGTGTGAATCTGGCAATAGTGACTTTGGCATTTGCCATCGCGGTGGACAAAGTTCTGTTTAGCAATAAATCGGTGAATGGTGGTTTCATCGGTGCCAAAGTCAATACTCCGAACGTCATTGTTAGTGCGCGAGATGTGCGGTTTAAGTTTTTCGGGTTAACAGCCGGAGACGGGTTGCAGCCCAACCCAATGACAGCGATGTTCTGTTTAGCCCTGGTAGTAGTGCTGGGTTATCTGGTGGCGAACCTTCGTGTCTCGGCTACCGGTCGGCGAATGTTGGCTACCAGAAATAATGAACGAGCTGCCGCAGCGGCTGGTGTAAATGTCGCGGGCGTAAAAATGCTTGCTTTCGCGATTTCGGCATTTATTGCTGGCGTGGGCGGTGCGGTTATTGCTTACCGTGCGGGCGGAGTAACAGGTGACAAGTTCGCGTTCGTTCAGTCACTGACGTTTATGGCCTTTGCGTACATAGGTGGCATCTCGAGTGTCTCGGGAGCGATCGCTGGCGGGATGCTCGTTTCTGGTGGAATATTCTTTACTTTCTTGTCCAATATCTTGCATGTGCCGAGCGAATTCACTTTGATCTTGGGTGGGCTAGGTCTGGTGTTCGCTGCGACTCAAAATCCAGAAGGTCTCGCAGGAAGTACCCGTCTGTTGAGATTTAAACGATCAAAGTCTGCTAAAGATGACATTGAAGTGTTGGTTAACGAAGGCAGTGAGTCAGTGAGTCAGTGAATAGGGAAATTGAGGGGGCTACATGAACCTATTAACAACATCGGGAATGTCGGTGACATTTGGTGGTCTACGGGCCGTCAACAATGTCGATATCACGGTTGAACAAGGAAAACTCGTCGGACTGATCGGGCCAAACGGTGCTGGTAAGACAACGTTCATTGACGGCATCACCGGTTTCGTACCAACAACGGGCCGTATCGATTTCAAAGGAACTGAAATTAATTCAATGCCGGTTCATGAACGTGCTCGGTTAGGACTTGGGCGCACGTGGCAGTCACTTGAACTTTTCGACGACCTCACGATCGAAGAGAATATTCAAGTTGCCGCCGAACGGCAAACCGCGAAGAGCTTTTTGGCCGACCTCGTTCGTCCAGGACGCAAACGCGATCACAGCGGAGTCGAATTCGCTTTCGAAGTTCTAGGTATCGGCGATTTGGCCAAGAAGTATCCGAATGAGATCAGTCAAGGTCAGCGCAAGTTGGTCT
>JBAXIP010000197.1:0-3574 GCA_037138315.1 Actinomycetes bacterium | reverse complement strand
CTTTTTCGGTGAAGACATAATGCACGACCGCGTCGGGCAAACCATCGGCGTTGGGAATTCCATCAAGATCGGTTGCTGCAAAAACATTCACCAGATCAGTCGTGGCATTGATTTCAAAAAACTCTAAGTCGGCGCCAGCTTTTTGTTCGACAGCATTGAGCGCAGTTTCAATTTGGTCAATGCGCAATCCGGCTGTATCAGGTGCGACTGGACTCTTTCCACAAGAAGAAACCGCTACCAACACACTTGATAGCGCAACAATCGTTCCTAGCCGACGCAACAATTAAGCCTCCATGACGACTGGCACGATCATCGGTCGACGCTTCGTACGTTCATTCACAAATCGACCAGCAGCTCGTCGCACATCTTTTTCAAGAGCCTCGGGACTACGCACACCTTCGGCAAGAGCCTTTTCAACTGCCGCCGCAACGACATCGCAGGCTTCATCGAGCAGATCTTCGGCTTCGGGGGCATACACCCATCCACGAGTAATGATCTCGGGGCCGGTGAGCACTTTGCCCGAACCAATATCGACCGTCACGACGACAACGACAACGCCTTCTTCGGCGAGTACTTTGCGATCGCGTAAAACTCCTTGACCAACGTCGCCAACGATGCCGTCGACGTATAGATAACCAGCAGGAATTCGATTGGCATGATCGAGACCTTCATCAGAAAGTTCAATGACATCGCCGTCCTCACAGAGCAACACATTGTCTTTGGCGACACCCATCAAAATACCCAACTTCGCATGAGCGACGAGATGTCGGTATTCACCGTGTACCGGAACAAAGAACTCTGGCTTGACGATGGACAAATAGGTTTTCAATTCGTCAGCTTGCGCATGTCCGGTCGCATGAACATCAGCGATTCCCGAATGGATGACTTCGGCTCCAAGGCGCAACAAGCCATCAATCACGCGAGTGACATTGGTTTCGTTTCCAGGAATGGCGTGACTTGACAAAATGACGGCGTCGTGCTCTCCGACTTTGAGCCACTTACTGTCGCCGCGCGCCATCAACGACAACGCCGACATTGGTTCGCCTTGGCTTCCTGTTGAAATAATGCACACCTTGCTCGGTGGATAGTCGTCGGCTTGCTCGATATCAATCAGAGTGTCATCGGGGACTCGCAAAACACCAAGGTCGCGCGCCATGCGCACATTCTTTTGCATTGAGCGACCCATCGTTGCAACTTTGCGACCCGTGTCAACAGCGGCATCGATGATCTGTTGAATGCGATGGATATGACTGGCGAAGCTTGCCGTAATAATGCGACGGTCGCGATGTTCGTGAAACAACGACCACAACACTCCGCTAATTGATGTTTCACTAGGTGCGTGGCCATGTTCTTCAGCGTTCGTAGAGTCGCATAACAACAAACGAATTCCCTCGTTTGAAGCGATTGCACCGATTCGCGCCAAATCGGTGCGGCGACCGTCGACGGGTGTCAGGTCTAATTTGAAGTCGCCAGAATGAAGAATGACTCCTTGCGGTGTATGAACTGCAATAGCGAACGCATGCGGAACCGAATGCGTCACCGGAATGAATTCAACATCAAACGGACCGATCATTCGCCGTTCACCGTCGCGCACAACGATGAGTTCGGTTTTACCGAGAAGACCCGCCTCTTCAATGCGATTCTTAGCAAGGCCAAGTGTTACGTCCGAGCCGTAGACCGGGAAACTCAGGTCGCGAAGCAAATACTGCAATCCCCCAACGTGGTCTTCATGACCATGCGTCGCCACACACGCGACAACTCGATCAGCATTTTCACGTAGCCAGGTGAAGTCGGGAAGAACTAAATCAATGCCGTGCATATCGGCATCGGGGAACATCAAACCGCAGTCGATCAATAACAACTTGTCATCTTGTTCGATGACCATGCAGTTGCGACCGATCTCACCAAGGCCTCCGAGAAAGGCCACGCGGACCGGAGCGGCCATCAGGAAACTCTCTGACGAGACGCTTGCAAGTTAGCCAAAACAGTTTTGGCCTTTTCGGCGACGAAATCTGCTGGCGGACCCATCGGCAAACGGCATTGACCCACATTGAGTCCGAGCAGATTCATCATGACCTTGCTCGGGATTGGGTTCGGCGATTCATCGCCAGTCTCGTAAGCGAAACTTTCGAGCAACGTCTGATTGATGGCGATTGCGCCAGCAATGTCACCGGCTTCCCAACGATCAAACATGCGTTGATGATCGGCAGCCGCCCAGTGTGTCGCCACACCAATCACGCCGACTGCTCCAACTGCCATCAACGGCAAAGTCAATCCGTCGTCTCCGCTGTACACCTCAAAACCATCGGGAGCGTTCGCGATGACATTGGCGGTTTCGGCCGGGTTGCCCGCGGCATCTTTCAAGGCCACAACATTCTTCACTTCGCGAGCCAACTTCAAAAGTGTTGACGTATTGATCTTGCGACCTGTACGCGCAGGGATGTCGTAGACAACGACTGGCAGGTTTGAAGATTCGGCAACGGCGCGCACATGGGCTTCGATGCCCGATTGCGGCGGACGGTTGTAATACGGCGCGACGACCAACAATCCAGCGACACCCAGTTTGGTCGCCTCTTTGGTCATATGAATTGAGTGCAACGTGTCATTGGTTCCTGTTCCGGCTATGACCGGAATTGTTACTGCTTCTGCGACGGCGGCAAACAAACTCAAACGTTCGTTGTCGGTGAGCACTGGGGCTTCACCCGTGGTGCCAGCGATAACCAGTGCATCGTTGCCGTTGTCTTGAAGCCAACGAGCCAAACGGCGTGCGCCATCTAGATCGAGTGCGCCGCTTGCATCAAATGGTGTCACCATTGCGGTGATCACACGTCCGAAGCGGGCCATCAGAATGAACCCTCGGCAGCGCGATCAATGCCTTGCGACAAAATAAGGTCTTCGTGGAGTTCCATCCAGACATCATGGAACGATCCGCACATCACACCGGTGAACATATTGTTTGCGCCACCAACGACCAACTTGCATGTTGAGTCAAGTCGAGGCACATACGGCGACAAACGGGGAACGATTGTGGCCATCGACGAGACGACCGGTTTGGCGCCATCGTGAAGGGTCACAAGACGCTTAATGACTTCTTGGTCGTACTTGTCGTCCGAGTGATCGTTCGGAGCGCCATCACGCAACTGCCAATCACCACACAAGTGCTTGAACGTGTCATTAATTTCTAAGAACGAGTGGTAATGCGGCTTCAACGCATCAAGATCGAGTCCAGCAACATCTTTGGCTAAGGCTTCGGGGTGGGCCGCACGGCCAGCGGGAGTGAGTTGCCACAGCGAACGGGCTTCGCGGAACATCGCCATTTCTTCGGCTTGCAACTCTTGTAGATGCTGATCGACGACTGCCACGTCAAGCGCGACGATCTCGGCCAAGGTCTCGCTCTTGGAAAAGCCCTTAATTCGTAGAGCGTGATGGGTGAGAAACTTGGGATCTGAACTATTTGACTGTGACCGTGCCATACGCCGTCAAATCTAGTGCGTCAGGTTCGTTGCCGACTTACCTATTGCCTGCCTTTCCTGTTACCTGCCGGTACGGAGTGTTATGGCGCACTATCGTCTAA
>JBAXIP010000196.1:0-3620 GCA_037138315.1 Actinomycetes bacterium | reverse complement strand
CGAAATTGCGGTCGAACTGAAGGCCGCGTGGGCCGAACATTTGGTGCTGTTTTTCCCAGGAGCCAATTTGGCACCAGTCGACCAAATGCGTATGGCGCGACTCTTCGGAAACCACATTGCGGCGACCACCGAAGCTGGTGGCGACTATCGCAATGCGCCGTCGTTGCGAGATGAGGGGTTTCCAGAAATCTTGGTGTTGGACACTGATCTGAAACTTGATCCTCGTCAGACCGCGGTGTGGCACACCGACGTGACTTTCACTGACAATCCGCCGATCGGATCGATGTTCGTGATGGAGATTGCCGCGAAGTCGGGCGGCGACACCATGTGGTCGAACCAAATCAAGGCCTTCAATTCGTTGAGCGAGCCGATCCAAGAGTTCATCAGCGGACTAGACGCCAATCATGGTCGTCCGCCAATGACCGGAACGGCAGTGCATCCGATGGTGCGTGAACATCATGTGACTGGAGAGAAAGTCCTGTTTGTGAACCGTGGGTGGACAAACTCAATTGTCGGCTTGAAGCCGATCGAGAGCATGCACCTCCTTGAGGTCATCAACCAGACCGCCGAACGGCCTGAGCTTCAGATCAGGTGGAAGTGGACCTCGGGCGATGCTGCGCTGTGGGATAACCGCTACACGATGCATTACGCGTTGAATGATTACCGTGGCCAGCGCCGCCGGGCCCGCCGCGCCACGATTTATAACTTGTAATTACATATAACTTGCACAATGTACGTCAGTTGTGGCAAGGTTGGGTATGAATGTAATTACCACTTACAAAAAGAATGCTCTGTTGATACGTTTTGGCGTACTTTTCGCCCTGGCCATGTCGTTCTTGGCCATTGGGCAAGTACCTCACGCATCGGCGGTCGAGACGACATTGTCGGGGCGACTGCTCGACACCAATGGGGTCGCGCAGGTCGGCTGGACGGTCTCGGCTGATAGTGGCGAGAGCGGTGTCACAGACTCGGCCGGACGTTTTTCGTTCAGTGTTCAATCTGGAACGTTGAATATCGGCTTGACTCCGGCTTCGACAAACAATGGGGCTACAGGTCCCGACAGGGTGACCAAATCGGGAGCGCGTTTCGAATGGGACTCAAGTACGGGTGACCCACTGAATATGACCGTTCCCGCATTGATTGATGTTGCTGTCAAGGTGATGCGCGGTGACGAACCGATTGCTGGTGCTTCAAATTTCGGTTCGGGTTGGAGAAATTCGAACAGCTTTGACATCGTGCCAGGAAAGAGTTTTTACTTGCGGTCGGCAACGCCCGATAATAGTTTTCGCTCAACTGGAGCCGACGGGATTTTTCATTTTTACGCGTGGCCAACTACGAACTTACGATTCGGTGCTCGTTCAACAATTAATGGCGTGCTTCAAGATCGTTCTATTACACGAACAATCACCGCAGATCTTCCAATCCTGACAATCGCGATGCCCTCGGCGCCTGTGCAAATGACGGGACGCCTTCTTGATACAAACAATGTCGCTCAGGTTGGCTGGACTGTGAACGCGGGTAACGCGGATGGCAGTGGCGAAGGACTGACCGATGCAACTGGCGCATTCTCTATGTATGTCCCAGATGGCGAAGTGTCAGTTAGTTTGAAACCCTCAGGATCAAATAACGGAACGACAGGTCCCGATAGAGTGACCAATTCGGGTTCGTCTTTCCTTTGGACGCCGAGCGTTGGTGGTGCATTGAACATGACAGTTCCTCCAATGGTGAATGTGGCCGTGAAGGTCATGCAAGGAGATAATCCGGTTGTAGGTGCAACGACATCGAGTTCGGGTTGGAAAATCTCAACGGAATTCAACATCATTCCAAACATTCCATTCAGGTTGCAGTTCGCATCACCAGATTGGTCGCCGCATGTTTCGGATGCCAACGGAATTTTGCATTTTTATGCGTGGCCAGCAGCATCGCAAAAAATCAATGTCACCAATGTCGTTAATGGCCTGACGCAATCAGGATCGGTGACGACCGCAATCACGGCAGGAATGTCAATGGTTACTTTGCAAATGCCTCCGCCTCCAACACAACTTACGGGTCGTTTGCTCGATTTTGATGGCAATCCGCAAGTTGGCTGGACGGTTGTTGGAGGGAACGACCAAGGATCTGGGCAAGGAGTGACCGACGAAAATGGCGCTTTCTCGATGTATGTGCCAAATGGTGACATCTCTATTTCGCTCGAACCAGCACCTACACAAAATGGGCTGACTGGACCTGACACAGTCACCAACTCGGGTTCGTCGTTTACTTGGAACGCAGCTGAAGATGGAAATCTTGAAATGACCATTCCCCGCGCCGTCAAGGTGACGGTATTGGTGACCGACAACGGGGAACCAGTTCAAGGCGCTCGCGGTTATAGCCAAGGCTGGAACTTCAGCGATGAATTCAACATTCGGCCAAATACGCCGTTTAGGTTGCAGTTCGCCTCGCCCGATCATGGTTCCCACACGACTGGCGCAGATGGAACTTTTAGTTATTATTCGTGGCCGAGGAGTTCAATTTGGATTGGGGCAACTGCTGAGATCAACGCGAGCACTCTCAACGGAACGACGACAATTGATACGTCATCGGGTGTTGATACCGCAGTGCGTGTTGAACTTGGCACGGAAACTTCAATTAGCGATTATGCAAACACGCCACGACTCGCTTCGCTAACGACCAACGTTGCTTTAACTCCAGCGGCATTTGATCCGAATGTGCAGGCATACAGCGTCATTGTGCCTTCAGAAACTGAATCAATTAATGTTGCGGCAACCGCTGCAGAAGGCAACGTCGTGCGAGTATTCAATGAGAACCTTCACGACGGCTGGAATCACATTGCGATCAGCGTGACTGGCTCTGGATCTGCCTTCAGTCGTGTGTACGGCATTGAGGCCTACCGTGCTCCCGCACCGCCGCCGGTTGATTCGGTGCCTGATTCATCGGTGCCTGATTCATCGGTGCCTGATTCATCGGTGCCTGATTCATCGGTGCCCGCAAATCAGGAAACAAACTTGCCGGACAGTGGTGGTCAAACCGAAACCACCACAAAGACAACTTTGCCTCCTCCTGCAATTGACATCATTAAGGCGTTGCCAGTGGTCGAAAGTGGCTTGACGACTGAGACCTCCTTCTCGCAGGGAGAACCTGTCACAGTTTCGTTCGGTGGTTTTTTGCCAGGTGAGTTTGTTCAGTTGATTGTGGCATCAACTCCGCAGGTCATTGGTTCGGGGTATGCCGATGCAAACGGATTTGTGACTTTGACTGGTGAAATTCCGAGTTCGCTAGCAGGTGGCAATCACACGTTGGCTGTCTTCGCTCCGGAAAGTGGAATTGGTTTTACTCAACCGATCACGGTGGCTGTGGGCCTGTTGCCAACAACTGGAAGTAGTCGTAACGATCTGTTGTTGTCATGGGTTCTGATGCTGACTGTTGCTGGAATTCTCATACTGGCAATCCGTCGTCGTTCTCACGCACTCTTGAGCTAATTACCGTCAGATTCTGGTGAGGATTTTTCTTGAAAATGAAGAAAAATCCTCACCAGAACTACAAGGCAATATGGTTGCGTAGTTCGAATTTCAGGACTTTGCCGCTGGCGTTGGTGGGAAGTGCATCAACAAATGTGATGT
>JBAXIP010000195.1:0-3629 GCA_037138315.1 Actinomycetes bacterium | reverse complement strand
TGACATACTCGCGTGTCTTCTGCACCGGGTTTTCCCACGGGATACCGCGCATTTCAGAAGCAATCGTGTTTGAAACTCCGAGGCCGTGAATAAAGCGTCCTCCTGAAAGTTCTGACAATGTGCGTGCGGCTTGCGAACTACAAATGGCATCGCGCCCATACATGTGAGCAATACCCGATGCGACTTTGATCTTGGTGGTGTGATGCAAGATGAATCCTGCAGTCACATAAATTTCGCGCCCGAAAATATCGGGGAGCCAAGCCGACTCATGCCCGATTGATTCAAGGCGTTGCACATGCGCAATCAAATCTTTGGGCTGCATCATGTCGGCCACCGTCATGATCCCGGCTACTGGAGACCTTTTTGTTGTTGTCATTGTTTGCTCCTTGTGATGAGGTCAATCTGTTGAAGTTACGAACGTTTGAAATTTGGCGTGCGGCGTTCAGCCATGGCTTTGGCACCTTCGGTAAAATCATCGGTTTGGCGCAGTCGCAACTGTTCAACCATCTCGTGCTGCGTAGCTACATGTACTTGGTCGGCGATATTTCCTCGAAGAGTTGCCCGAATTGATTCGACCGCCAAAGGCGCCGAAAGGGCGATTTCATTGGCTAATTCAAGGGTTTCTTTAAGCAAGTTTTCGGGCTCCGCCAGACGATCAGCAAGACCAAGGGCGTATGCCGCCGATCCATCAATGCGTCGACCAGTCATTAACAGTTCGGCAGCACGCTGCTCGCCGATTACCCGAGGCAACGTGACTGACAAACCAAACCCGTGATGAAAGCCCAGTCGTGAGAAGTTGGCACTGATGCGAGTCTCGGTTGACACCACTCGAAAGTCTGCAGCCATCGCTAATCCCAGGCCGCCGCCAATCGCGGCACCTTGAACCGCAGCAATAATCGGTTTGCGAGTTCTGAACAAACGCTCAGCTGCCCCGTATAGATCGGCCGTCGAATATGCGAGGGCCGATCCTGAGAAGTCGGCCCCTGCACAGAAATTCTTTCCTTCAGCACACAAAACGACAACTCGACAATCGTCATAGTCATCAAGTCGCTCAAGTGCATCAGCAACGGCCGAGATCATTAGATACGAAAAGAAATTGTTCGGTCCACGACACAAGCGAATTGAATAGACGTAGTCACCAGTTTTTTCAAAGACGACATATGGTTCGGAATCAACAGCGTTCATGAGGTGTCATCCGTCAATCAAATTGCGCTTGAACAGATTGAGCAAGACTTCCCAGTGTCGAGCGTCGGCGACTGCGTCGTAGGCCGGGCGATCGTTGAAGGCAAAACCGTGATGGTTGCCCCAATAACGTTCGATTGACCCCTTCACACCCGTGGTTTTCATTGCTTCTTCAAACTGGTTAACCATTGCAAGTGGAACATAATCATCATGTTCGGCGCAACCCACGTAAATCTCACCGCGTACGTCGCCAAGACGAGCATGCGGTGAATCGGGAGAATCAGTGACTAGGCGAACTCCGTAGAACGATGCCGCGGCTTTCACACGGTCTGCAAGTTCGGCGGCGATGAACAACGCAAACGGGCCAGACATGCAATAACCAACACAACCAACAACAGAAGCGTCCGCCTCCGATTCTTTCTCGGCAAACGCGAGCAATTCACTGGCATCGCGAACAACCATTCGATTGCCAATAGTGCGCATCAGTTCACTCATACGTTGAAATGATTCCTTACTTGAAAAATCAAGTTCAAAGGCTGGCGTTGTTCGGTAATACAAGTTGGGCAGCATGACGTAGTAGCCATTGTCGGCGATTCGTTGTGCCATTGAATGAAGTAACGGACGCTTGCCAGGCGCATCCATCAAAAACAAGACAACCGGAAACGGACCAGGTCCTTCAGGGTGCACAACGTACGTCGTCATTGAACCTTCGGCCGTCTGAATTTCGAGATGTCGTTCGATCACAAGATTCACCATAGTGCGTTTTAGCCACAGTTTCGACATTGATGTCGAAAACGGCTACGGTAAGGACATGGCCGAAATTCACCCAGCAACTGCGGGCATTCATTTACCTCAAGCAGGTCCAGCTTCTTCAGCTGAAGCCATTCGACGCGCCGCCGTCTTGGCCGAAGATTTGGGTTATGCCGACGTCTGGGTGAGCGACCACCTCGCCGTGCCCACCGGTGCCGACTATCCCCCATCGGCCTACATCTTCGAGCCATTCATCGCCATGACCTGGGCCGCCGCGTACACCAAGCGCGTCGGGCTTGGTACGACTGTGTTGGTTCTGCCGATGCGTAATCCGTTGGCGGTCGCAAAGATGGTTGCATCGCTTGACCATATGAGCGGCGGTCGCGTGATTCTCGGAATTGCGGCAGGTTGGCTTGAAGCCGAATTCAATGCGCTCGGTGTTCCCTTTGCCGAACGCGGACCTCGAACCGACGAAGCAATTCAAATCTTGCGAAGAGTCTGGACGGACGACCACATCACTGCCGACTTCCCCGTTCACGATGCCCACTTCGTGTCAATGCGCACCAAACCACAGCCATTGCGTCATGTGCCGCTGTGGATTGGCGGACACGCCGACATTGCATTACGTCGTGCCGTTGACGTTGGCGATGGCTGGCATGGAGCATTCTTGAGTCCCGAACAAACCGAGCGTCGAGTAAAAAAGTTGCGTGCGGGTCGACCCGAACAATCGTTTCCGATTTCAATGCGTACCCGCTGGGATGCACTCGAAGACGACAACGATCTGATCTTGGCCGAGATTGATCACTATCGCGAGATTGGTGTGACGCACTTTGTTCCAGAACCACGTCAACGCACTCTTGATGGCTACTTGCGAGCGATGGAAATTCAAGCCGACCTCTTCCGCCGTGCTTCAGTATCAATGGTTGATTCATGATGGTGCATGTATGAGCGAAAGTTCAACAACTCGCGGTGGTTTCACACCAAGTGGAGTGGCAGCAGTGCGCCGAGCCTCGGTTGAAAGCTCACCGACCAGTAAAGCAACTCGCACCCGCCACATCATTCTTGACGCTGCACGAGCCGAGTTTGATCGCTACGGCTATACCAACACCACCATTGAACACATCGTCACCAAGGCAAATGTGGCACGCGGAAGTTTCTATACGTACTTTGAATCAAAGATCGATGTGTTCCGGCACCTCGCAGCAACAATCGACCGTGAAGTAGCAAGCGATGTTGTTGCGTTTGAACGCAAACGTTCGGGCAACCCCATCGAGAACTTGCGTATTTCTAATCGCAATTACCTTGCTGTGGTGCGACGCAATGCCGATCTGTATCGCTTAGTTGACGAAGCATCAGCACACGATGAAGAAATCAAAAAGCAAAGACTGCAATCACGCCAACAACACATCGCCCGTGTTGCAGCATCGATACGTCGTTGGCAAAGCAAAGGTTGGGCCGACCCCGATCTTGATGCATCACTCACAGCAGCAGCATTAGTTTCAATGTTGTCGGGCTTTGCCCAATGGCTGCATGTCGGAGGCGATACCTACGACGACGACGCCGCCGAACAAACATTGACCGATATCTGGATTCGTGCCTGCAAACTTGCCGACCCCGGCGAGGTTTCGTGATGAGTGCAGTTACTCGTGAGTCCGTTCAACAAGAAGTTCGGGATTGGTTACGGGCCAATTGGGACC
>JBAXIP010000194.1:0-3684 GCA_037138315.1 Actinomycetes bacterium | reverse complement strand
GAGCCTTCAATCTTGACAACGCGCGCGACCGCAACTTTCTTGCCATCTGAACGCCAGCGGTCAATGTCGTCAAGGATCTCACGCATGATGACCACAGTCTGCCGTGGAAGACGGGGTGTTGCGATGCTGGTTTGCGGTCAGGAACGTCATAGTCCAATCACCCGCGTGAGTTCTTCCATGGCCTCGATGGAATGACCTTCGACGAAATGGTCAACATGGGGCAGGGCCGCGGCCATTCCCCGAGCAAGTGGGGCGTACCCGGGTGAAACCTTCAATGGGTTCACCCAAATCAAACTGTGGCTCACGCGATGTAGGCGTTGCATCTGCTGAGACAACAGTTCTGGATCGCCACGATCCCAGCCGTCACTGAGCACCACCACAATGGCGCCGCGGGCCATGCCGCGAACACCCCATTCGTCATTGAAGTTGCGGATGCATTCACCAAGCCGTGTTCCACCGCTCCAGTCGACGACGCGCTCGGCGGCAAGTTTGAGCGCCTTATCGGGGTCACGTGAACCGAGCTCGCGCGTCACTCGCGTGAGTCGTGTACCGATAGCAAAGGCTTCAACCTTTTGCCGGCCAGCAACAGCCGCTTGAACAAATCGTAAGAGTGCGCGGGCGTAGGGCTCCATCGAACCACTTACATCAAGTAACAAGATGAGTCGACGAAGACGCTCATCGTTTTCTTGCCAGTGTCGACGAATTGGTTCGCCGCCAGATCGAAGGCTTGAGCGTACGGTCCGTCGTAAATCGGGGCGAGAACCTTTGGCAGTTGGACGCATCCGAAATGAGTTCCGCGGAGATCCGACGAGTCGAAGTTGGCTCATGAGATCTTGGGCAAGATGTAGCTCGTCAACAGAATATGTGGCGAAATCTTTCTTGCGAAGAGTTTCAACTGCCGAAAATCTCAAAGTGATTGATTCACCGTCATCATCGGCATTTTCAGATGACCCATCGTCGGCCCCTTCGGTTTCATCATCGATTTCAATGTTGATACGAATCAGTTGTTCATCTTGTTCAATGGTCTGAGACGTGCGACGTTCCCAAAAGACCGCGAAAGCCTTGTCGTACAGCGCGATATCTTCTGGCCGACGAAGCAAAGTCGAACGACCAGCCCAATAGACATTGTCGCGGTCGTTCATCCCGACAAGTCCAAGTGCCTCAACAAAGGTCAACACATTTCCGATAGGAGTGCTGATGCCGGCACTACGTAGGACGCGGCTAAATGCAACGGCAATTCGTTCAGCGTTTGAGTTTTCTTCAAGCACTTCAGACATTGCGAATGTTCTCAGGTACCAAGTGCGCGTTGTACAGCGGCCTTGATGAGGTCGGTCATGCCATTCGTCTCGACACGTTCTTGATCTTCGCGATATTTGAGTACGGCACCAAGAGTTGAACGAACGCTGTCTTCATCGAGATTGGCAATGCCCAAACTTCCGAGAGCAGTAGCCCAATCGATTGTTTCGGCGACTCCCGGCGGCTTGTACAACTGCATGCCACGCATGGCTTCGGTTGCAGCTGCGACTTGCCGTGCCAATGAAATCGCCACTTGCGGAACGCGCAGGCGAACAATGGCAACTTCGCGATCGAAGGTTGGGTGTTCAATCCAGTGATACAGGCAACGACGCTTCAAAGCGTCGTGAACATCGCGGGTACGGTTTGAGGTCAAAATCACGATCGGTGGCGTGGGTGCTTTGAACGTTCCAAGTTCGGGAATCGTGACCTGAAAATCGGACAGCACTTCCAACAAATACGCTTCGAACTCGTCGTCGGCACGATCGATTTCGTCGATCAATAAAACTGGGGGAGCAGGTGCAGGTTCGAGGGCTCGCAACACCGCTCGTCGCAACAAGAAGCGTTCTTGGTACAACTCATTCTCAAGGGCATCAGCACCACGATTGGCGGCTTCACCACTTGCTTCGGCCGCACGAAGGTGCAGCAACTGGCGTGAATAATCCCAGTCGTAGACGGCCTGGGTGGCATCAATTCCTTCGTAACACTGCAATCGGATGAGTTCGCCTCCGGTCAATGCCGACAAGACTTTGGCTAGTTCGGTCTTGCCGACTCCAGCCTCTCCTTCGAGAAGAAGTGGGCGCTTGAGCGTTAACGCTAAAAAGACCGATGTTGCCAGCCCCTCGTCAGCAAGATAGTTATGGGCGCCTAAAGAGCGGGAAACGGCTTCGACAGATGACAGATCAATGGCTGCTGAGGACACATCTGCAGGTTAGAGGCAAGAAACAACCTGGGCACGATTGACTGTCGAGATAGCACAGAATTGGTTCGTGCATTAGATTTCGTATAGGCCCTTTTGGGGTCAAACTCAGGGGGAAACATGTTTGACGTGATTATTCGCAATGGCACAGTGGTTGATGGAACTGGTGCCAAGTCATTTGTTGCCGATATTGCAGTGCAGGACGGACGTATTGCCGAAATCGCAACTCGGATTGTCGCCGAAGCAACCGAAGTCATCGATGCGACAGGTTTGATTGTTACTCCTGGATTCGTCGACATTCATACCCACTTTGACGGTCAAGTCACCTGGGACGATCTTCTTGAGCCAACGAGCGGCCATGGGGTGACCACGATTGTGATGGGTAACTGTGGCGTGGGTTTCGCTCCAGTGCGACCCGGCAGCGAAGAGTGGCTCGTGCAGTTAATGGAAGGTGTTGAAGATATTCCGGGCACTGCACTGCATGAAGGAATTACTTGGGGCTGGGAAACTTTCCCCGAATACCTTGATGTGATTGAAAAGCGCAACTACGCGATTGACATTTCGGCGTATGTTCCTCATGCTTCAGTGCGTGCATACGTCATGGGTGAGCGCGGTGCTAAGAACGAAGCAGCAACTGCGCAAGACATTGTGCAAATGGCGCAGATTGTTCGTGAAGCTCGCGAGGCTGGGGCAGTTGGTTTTTCTACGTCTCGTACTCTGAATCACAAAGCCCGCGATGGCGAACCAGTACCTGGAACATTTGCGGCCCTTGATGAATTGAACGGAATCGCCGACGGACTTGTCGCTGCAGGTGGCGGGATGTTCGAAGTTGCGCCACAAGGTCTCGAATTTGACCGACCAGTTTTCTTGTCAGAAGTTGAATGGATGGCGTCATTGGCAGAACGCACCGGTCTTCCGGTTTCGTTCGCGATGTTGCAGAACGAACTCAACGCCGATTCATGGCGTGAGGCTCTTCAGGTGGTTGATCGCGTGAATGGTCAGGGAGGGCGGATGCATCCACAAATTGCCGCGCGACCATTCGGAATGATGATTGGCTGGGATGGTTATCACTTCTTCCAGAAGCGACCGACTTTTATCGCATTAGCTGAAAAATTGTCGTCCGAAGACTTGCGACGTGAACTCGCTAAGCCCGCAGTCAAGGCACTGATTCTTTCTGAAGAAGATTCTGCTCCTGATGCATCAAAGCAGTTCGACAGCATCGGAACATTCTTGTTGAGCATGCTCGACAAGATGTACTCAATGGGAGATACGCCCGATTACGAGCCAGGTCCAGAACAATTGGTGGCCAATATGGCGCAAGCCGCCGGAGTTGATGTCGTGAGTTTTGCGTACGACCTGCTCAATAAAGACGGTGGTCGTTCATTCTTGATGTTGCCGTTCTTTAACTATGTGGGTGGCACTCAAGACGCGATTTACGAAATGCTGAAACACCCAGCAACCATCTCGGGTCT
>JBAXIP010000193.1:0-3749 GCA_037138315.1 Actinomycetes bacterium | reverse complement strand
GGCTGGTTCGTCGCCCCCAGGTTGCAAAGTCACTTGCTGACCTTCACCTAGACGTAACTGATCGGTCGCAGATCCACTATCAACTGCGACACACAACAAGCCACCCGAGTCAATCACCAGTCCGGCTGCACCTTGGCCCAACTCGGCATACGACTGAGCAACAACAAAATTGCGCGTGGTGTCACCGAATGAAACTCGTACGCGTTGAACAGGATTAACCCATGAATTTTCAAGATCATCAAGACTCACATTGAGTTGACAGTTACCAAAGCGATCGACCCACAGCACTTCACACGCAAATCCACCGTTCTCTTCGCGCGGAATCGGAACAATGCCGGGCAACAACAGCGAGGGATCAATTTCGGTACCTACATCAAAGAGGTCTTCGCCATTTGCTAACAATGCCGCAATCGGGGCAAATATATCGCGGGCAACAAACGTGGTTCCGGGCGTTGCTAAATGCAACTCATCGCGATCAAGAACTACTGCTCGTTCTGCTCCACCAGCAAGTGCGACTCCTGGCGCTAACACTCCGTTATCGGGACCAATGAAAATTCCGGCGCCGCCCGCAACTTCAACGGCAACAAGTCGACGTTCGTTACTTGTACCCGGATCAACTGCCGCAATCACAATTCCTTCAGTGAGATACGGAACAGCTCGTGCTAATGACAACGAAGCACCTCGCGTATCAAAGGGTGCAATGCCATGAGTGAGATCAATCACCACAACGTGCGGTGCTGATTCACGAATGACGGCCTTCACGACTCCAACGTGCTCTGACTCATAACCCAAGTCAGATAAAAACGACACGGTGTCATAGGTGCGACTCACGAACGTCAGTGTGTCAGTGGATCACTCAAAATATGCGATCAAGAATGGGGCCAAAAATACGACCCAGAAAATGCGACAGGGCCGGTGTCAACCCCCCGATGACACCGGCCCAGTCGGCGCTGCTCTTTCGAGCGCGTCTCCCAGCTCTTCAGCTAGCGGTCATGTGACCTGTGACATACCCTAGACCCGTGGCGCCCCAAAAGTGAAAAATCTTGTGGGGATTTTTTGCGAAATTTCATGCCCCATTTCGGGGAGTTTCAACCAGGTACTAACGGTTGCCCAACTCACGGCTGCGGTCGGTTGCGGCTTTGACCGCCTGAATGAAGGCGGCTCGAACAGCCTCGGTTTCAAGCACCGAAACACCCGCCGCAGTGGTTCCACCGGGCGAAGTGACGCTGGCCCGCAGGTCAGCGGGGGCCTGGCCTTCGGCCAGCAACTTGGCTGATCCGACGAATAATTGACGAACCAGTGTTTCGGCCGTGGCTCGTGGCAATCCCGATGCCACGCCGGCGTCCATCAGGGCTTCGGCTACCAAGAACAAATAGGCCGGACCACTGCCCGCCAAGCCCGTCACCACATCGAGTTGAGATTCGGGGACCCGCACAACCAGACCTACTGAACCAAGCACGGCTTCGGCCCAAGCAATATCGACCTCGTTGGCGTGCGCGCCACCAGCAATGGCCGAGGCGCCTTCGCCGACCAACGCTGGCGTATTGGGCATGGAGCGAATCACAGCAATGCCAGATCCACACGCTGCTTCAAGAGTCTTGATCGTGACACCAGCGGCGATTGACAACACTCGACTCGCCCCGGCAGTGACCGCCGATTGCGCGGCAGCGGGAACATCGGGCGGCTTGACCGCAATCACTGCTGAACCGCACGGGGTAATGAGCGGAGAAATCGTGACTCCCGGGAACATCGTGCTGAGTTGTTCACGGCGAGCCGCAATCACTTCGACAATCACCAAATCGGCAGGAGACACGAAGCCTGAAGCCAACAGACCGCCCGCTAAAGCTGCGCCCATATTTCCGCCACCGATGATGGCCAGAGTTGAAGAACCCGAGGAGTTGCTCATACCTTCACGCTAACCCGATTGGCGGTCTCGCCGATGCCGACTTCCCAATCTGCACCAGCAAGACCACTGCAGTGTGGGAAGGCGCCACGCCCTGACGGCGACTACTGGTTCTTGAAACGCGTGGCAAAACCAATAGACAACAGCGGCCGGAAGCATTGCTCGACATGGGCATACACCGAACCCACGATGCGATCAACTTCTGATTCGGCAAGACCTGAGAGTGGTAACTCGCCTCGTAAATACACCGCGTCTTCAAGACCCAACGAAAAGTGGACACCAATCAACTTGTCATTGCGACGCAACAAGTTTTCGTTGAACTCGGCAATGTTCTCTTCGGGTGCGGGCATCACGTACGTCTCGTAACGCAAGGTGCGCTGACCAAGTGTCAACCATACCGTGATGAAGTCTTTGGTCTCGCCCTTCATTCGAACATACCAACGTGCGCGATATGCCGGATCTGGATCGCCATGATCAATCGCCAAAATGACATCGTCGCCAATTTTCATTTTGACCAACCATTCATCGATCTGACGCTCGATGACAGCTAGTGACGGATCGTTAAAGAGATCGCTCACGAGCAATTCACGAGGGCGCGTGATGTGATGTCGGTATACACGCGACGTAAGCGTGCGGCAGCAAAGCTCCAGGTGTAACGACGACCACGTTCTGCAGCGGCGGCACTCATCGATGCTGCAAGCGCTGGATTATTCAACAGTTCAGTGGTGTATTTCGCGAACATCTCTGGATCACGATCGGCAACCAAGTAACCAGTCAGGCCGTGATCAACCAATGACAACAGTCCACCAACTGCATTGGCAATCACTGGGGTTCCGCATGCGGCTGCTTCAAGAGCAACAAGTCCAAAACTTTCAGAACGACTTGGTACCCAAACTGCATCGGCAGCGCGGTAATACGTTGACAACATATGGTGCGCCTGTGGTTCAACAAAGTGCACTTGTTGAGTCACTCCAAGTTCGTTAATCAACGCGTTCACGCGTTCAACTTCGGCGTCGCCTTGCATTCCGCTCGCACCGCCCACCACATACAACGAAGCATCGCGGCGATTCAATGCTGCCAACGCGCGAACCGCAACATCAACACCCTTGAGTGGCTGAATGCGCCCAACGAATAACAGCACCGGACCTTCACCCATACCTAAAGCAAAACGTGCACCGCGCTTATCGCCAGGTGTGAAGAACGCGTGTTCAACACCGGGCGCAACAATTTCAACAAGCCCAGGAGGATTGCCATATAAACGACGGAACTGATCTTCTTCTTCGTCGCAGCTCACACAAATCGCATCGGCACATCCAATGATTTGTGCTTCGGCACGTTCACGACGTTCGGGTTCGGGGTCGCCGCCCTCGGCCTTCACTCGCGCCAACGTATGGAAGGTCGTCACTAATGGAATACCGAGTTCGTGTTTGATCGAATGTCCGGCCACGCCCGACAACCAGTAGTTGGCGTGCACCACATCGGCGGCGTGGGCATGTCGAATATCGTCCAAAACGAAATCAGTGAACGTGGGCACCATACCTTCAAGTTCTTCTTTGGGCAGATCAAATCGACCAGCTGGCACATGAACCACGCGGTGATTCGGTTCAACTAAAACCTCTCGCGGCAACCCACTGCGCCACTCACGCGTATAAGTAGTGACTTCAACGCCAGCGTGAGCGAGACCCGCAACAAGCTCGCGCACGTACACGTTCATACCGCCCGAATCACCAACCCCTGGCTGCGCCAAAGGTGAAGTGTGGAAAGAGAGCATGGCTACACGCGTCACAGAAGGTAAAAACTATCGGTGGTCTGCGACCTTTGCCTGAACGTGCCCCAAGAAGGGACT
>JBAXIP010000192.1:0-3759 GCA_037138315.1 Actinomycetes bacterium | reverse complement strand
TCAGACCGTCAAGATCAACTCCATCTGCCAGCAACTGCTCACTGAATCGACGAACCGAGGCCAATCTTGCCAAGTCGAGTTGCCGGACCTCGACCGAACCCTTACCCGAACGCAGACTTTGGGCCGCAGCCTCGGCTTTCTCGACATTGCGACACGCCATGATCACATGGGCTCCGGCACCCACAAGATTGCGAGCCGCTTCGAGGCCAAGACCCGAGTTTGCGCCAGTGATGCAGATCGTTCGACCCGAATTATCAGGAATATTCTTAGTGGTCCAGCGAGTTTGCGACATGCCCGATACTGGCATACAGATCGCTCAAACCACGATGTGTAGGCTTTACCGTATGACTCGCGGCATGGAAAACACCGACAGCAGGATCCGCCTTCGTTTAATTGACAGCACACTTTTCATGATCGACCGTGACGGCGTTGACGGCGCTCGGCTGAAAGACATTGTTGAACATGCTGATATGACGACTGGGTCGCTCTATTGGTTTTTCAAAAACCGTCGAGCACTGATCAATGCCGCGCTCGCCGAACGCTACGTTCGCAAGATGCGTGCCCTGACCGACTTAGTTGCTGAGGCCTTTAGCAAAAATGCCGACCGAAGTGACCCTTTGTTGATTATGAACGAAATCAACGTTCGACCAAATGAGCCAGATCGCATCGAAGCTCGTGCCGAGCGAGTGCAGGTTTTGGCTGCTGCCCTTGAAGATCCCGTGCTGGCCAAACATGTTGCTGATATTCAGCGTCAATTATTGATTCAAATCAGCGACATCGTCAAAGACGCTCAAATTAAAAAAGTCGTACGACCCGATGTTGATCCATATGCCGTAGCGGTCATGATGCAGTCCACTGCGATTGGCCTAGCCAGCGTCGACCTTGCTAAAGATCTCATGCCCAATCTGAAGTCATGGAACGATCTCATGAACATCGTCGTGAGTTCGCTGACGGCGTAATTTTGCACTCATCATGCCAAGTTGACTCTCGTCACCATGCCAACACCCATGCACCGCTGCTGAGTATCCTGAGAGCACTGTCTTTCCTGTGAGACAACTCACCAAGACCCTCCCCTTATGACGACTCCTCAACAACGTAAAATCATGATGGCCGGCATAGGCGTCGTTGTCCTCGGCTGCCTTGTGGCAGCTGTCGTGAACGGTGGCTCAGGTTCTGGCACCACTGCACCTGACACCACCGCAGTGATTGAAAACTCGGTCGTCGAGATTGCTCCAGTTGATGATGCAACGACGACCACAGTCGCAATTGCTACTGACTCAAGCGTGCCCACCAGTGAAGTACAAGATTTGGCTGGCGACGACCCCACTTCAACGACTGCGTGTTCGCTCACGGTTCGTTCGTTGGCCAGTGGCGATATGGGCGAAAGCGTTACTTGTCTTCAGAACGCGTTGATCACCGCTGGTTTCTTGACTACTACTGCAACTGGCACCTACGACAATGAGACTGTCAACGCAGTCAAGAAACTGCAAACCGCCCGTGACCTCTTCGTTGATGGAAAAACTGGTCGCGAAACCGCACTTTCTTTGGGCGTCTGGCCAGACGAAACATCTCTCGTCATTCACACCCCACCCCCAGCCCCCGGCGCAGTCGATCTTCTTGGTTACGAACTTTCATCGGTCGCAACAAGTGGTCCCGATGCTCCCCCGCTTCCCGCAAATTCAGGCTCGGGCCGACGTCTGGTGTACGACCGATCTGGTCAACGTATTTGGGCAGTCGGTGACGACAACGTTGTCATCCGTTCATGGTTAATTTCGGGAAGCAAGTACAACAACGAAACTCCCGGAACTCACGCTGTCTTTAGTCGTTCAGATGTGTCAACCGCATGGAATGGCAAGGCATACCTCTACAAGATGGTGCGCTGGCTGAAGACCGACATTGGCGCCATTGGTTTTCATGCATTACCGATTCACGTCAAAGACAACACTCCGTATCAAACTGATGCCGAACTCGGCACTCGCTTGTCAGGTGGCTGCCAACGTCAGGCAAATCTCGATGCCGACTTCACGTGGGACTTCGCCCAAGTCGGTACACCCGTCGTCGTGATTTAGCACGAACCCACCGAAGTTATTTACCGTTAATCAATCGCGTCATCGCCGACTCGGCCGCGCCAACATCGTCTCGTTCTGTATTGACGATCGAACTGAGATAGCTCACTGCAACATAACCATCGGCAACCATTCCGCCGTCGGTGTCGGTTGGTAGTTCAGCAGCGTCTCCCCATGCCATGCGCACGTAGAAACTTCCCTCATGACCTTCTTTAGGTTCTAAGTTGGCGGTGCTCATACGACGTGGCGGTTCATGACCAAGACGAGCCGACTTCCAGCCTTTGATTTCGCTGAGTTCGGTGTTGGGCACATTGATGTTGACCACAATCGGATTGGCTGGCATATTGGCCACCAAACCTTCGACAAACGCGGCCGTCACTGAAGCCGCTGTTTCCCATTTTTGACCGACCAACATTTCGTCCCAACCTTGGCCCTCAACGCCAAATCCGGTGACGGCTTGGCTGACTGCAATGCCCGAAATCAAACCGTTGCGCGCAGTCAGAGCCGCACCAACTGTGCCCGAGTGGTACACCGAACGACCCACATTGGCACCGGGGTTGATACCAGAAACAACTAAGTCAAATGGCGCACCAAATGCGCCAAGGCGAGAGAACATCACACAAAGTGCTGGCGGGCCAGTCACCGCCCATGCTTCATCGATTCCATCAACATGAGCACGATGCACTTCAGGTTGAATCAGGTGCAATGCACCGAGTGCTGCTCCAGCACCAGAGAATTCGCGATCAGGTGCGACAATCACCACTTCACCAAAAGGTCGCATCGCACGAGCTAAAACATGCAATCCGACTGAATCGATTCCGTCGTCGTTGGTAAGCAAAATTCTCATAATGACATCGTTGCCGATCGGGTAGTAGAGATCTTCATAAAAAGGGTGACGCTTGGCTTAACGTCCAGTGAAATTCGCGGGCCGGCGTTCCAGGAACGACGCGACTCCTTCGCGGTGATCATCACTCTTGAAACTTGCCGACATTGCCGACGTGTGGCGTTCCATATGTTCAGCGACTGGAGCAGTCAGCCCCATGTACGTGAGTTCTTTGATGAGTTTCAAACTATGCGGCGAACCCGTGGCAATTCGTTCGGCAAGCTCGTAGGCCCGAGGCAACAAATCTTTTGATTCAACGACATCAAGTACATACCCAAGTCGCAAAGCTTCGGCGGCATCGATCATGTCGCCGGTGTAAGTAAGTCGCAGCGCATTTTGAACACCGATGATGCGCGGCAGTAACCATGTTCCGGCTCCGGTGTCGGGGACAAGTCCGCGGTGCACAAAGTTCCAGGCGAACTTCGCATTATTTGATGCCAATCGAATATCGCACTGCGACGTGAATTCGGCACCCATTCCCACAGCAGGTCCATCAATTGCACAGATTGTCGGCTTGGGACATTGAACAATGGGCCACCATTTTTCGGTTTCTTCAGCCGACCCCCGCAAACCTCGCTGCGCCCCTGGGATGGTTGACAGATCTGCTAAATCGGTTCCCGCGCAAAATGCACCAGGGACTCCGGTGATGACGAGCGCTGCTATATCGTCTTCACCGGCATGCTGCACTGTTTCGATGAAGTCGAACAGAATGGCAAACGTCATCGCATTTTTCTTCTCGGGCCGATCAATAGTGATCGTGCCGATCTTGCCGTCACGTGTGTATTTGATGTGCTCGCTCATCACAGTCCT
>JBAXIP010000191.1:0-3817 GCA_037138315.1 Actinomycetes bacterium | reverse complement strand
GGTGAAGGCTTAGCCCGAGTTGATTTCTTCTTTGAAGAAAATGGCCGTGGATTTTTGTGCAATGAAGTGAACACCATGCCCGGATTTACACCGATCTCCATGTACCCGAAATTATGGATGGCGACAGGTGTCAATTACTCCGAGCTCATTGATCGCTTAGTTGAACTTGCTCGCGAACGTCACGCTCGGCGCCGTCGCAATACTGTGCACTGAATTTACGATTTTTCGGGCGTTAATGCTGCGCGTAAAAACTGAGTCATTTCAAAACGCAGATTTCGTAGTCCCGCAATGTCTTGTTGCCAGCCCACAATGCGCAACGCTTCTGGTTCGGTCGCAATTCCAGTGACGGTCGCGTACACCATCGCCACGATGATCGCTGGGTTACCTTGACGCAGTCGACCGAGTTCCATTTCTGATTGCATCCAACTCACCGCACGACCAACAAGCGGATTCAAATGCTCGGTCATGTATCCCGTCGCCCCGCTAGGCAGTCGGCTCAACTCACGTAGCAAGCCAAGCAATGCTGGGCGCCGCACTGCCGAACGGAAAACGGCATGCACAACGGCTTCCAATCGATCGAGCGGGTCATCGGGGGCAGCCCGTATCGCTGCCTCAACAACCACAGTTAGCTCAGCGGCCATATTGGCCAAGACTGCCTGCATCAGGTCATCTTTTGAGGCGAACCAATACAACAAGGTTTGCTTTGCGACCCCCACGTCGGCCGCAATCTGATCGAGGCTCACCGCCTCAAAACCCCTGGTCCCGAACAGAATCGTGGCACTTTCCAAGACCCGCTCACGGGTATCTCCACGTCGATTCGGGCTCACTGGGCGACTAGCCATTCCCTATTCCTACCAGCCCATTCACCGAAGAATCCCGATTTTCTGAGATTTCTCTACCAATTGGTAGAGAACCGTGTTATAACTACATCGTGATTTCCGAAAATCTCCGTGGCAAACGCATTGCGGTGACCGGCGCAACCGGCTTTGTGGGCACCGCCCTCGTTGAACGCCTGCTCTTCAGCGTCCCCGATTGCGAAGTCGTTTTACTGGTTCGTAACGGTCGTCGTACCGCAGCAGCCGAACGCGTGCGCCGAGAGATTTTTAAGAACGACGCATTCGACCGCTTACGCGCATCACTTGGCCCCGACTTTGATGCAACCATGCAACGTCGCGTCAGTGTTGTCGCTGGTGACGTCGGAACTGATGGACTTGGTCTGTCAGACGAAGATGCAAAAACATTTGCTTCATGCGACACCATCATCCACTCTGCAGCAAGTGTTTCATTTGACTCACCACTCGATAGTGCCGTCGAAGTCAACTTACTCGGACCAATGCGCATCGCTGAATTGGTTAATCGCATCGGACCACGTGCCGACGGAACATTCCCCCACCTCGTCGCAGTGAGTACTTGTTACGTTGCTGGCAACCGACGTGGTACGGCACCCGAACAACTAGTGAGTGCTGGACCATTTGATATTGGTCTCAATTGGAAAACTGAAGTCACTGCAGCACGTCGTTTGCGTGGAGATGCCGAAGCAGCGAGTCGTGCACCTGAACAGCTCAAAAAGTTTCGTGCTGAAGCACGTTCAGAACTTGGCGCTGCTGGCGCACCGGCCCTTGCCGAAAAGACTGAACAAAACCGTGAACGCTGGGTCAAGGATCAATTAGTTGAAGCAGGTCGTTCACGCGCCGCAAGCGTTGGCTGGCCCGACGCTTACGCATTCACCAAGGCTCTGGGCGAACAAGCACTGCATGAAACAAAAGGCGCTGTTCCCGTCAGCATTGTTCGCCCGTCAATTATTGAATCTGCGTTAGCCGAACCGTCACCTGGTTGGATTCGTGGTTTCCGTATGGCCGAACCAGTCATCATTTCTTATGCCCGCGGTTTGCTGGATCAATTCCCTGGAGTACCCGAAGGAACCGTTGACGTTATTCCTGTCGACATTGTGGTGGCGGCAATTATTGCGGTCGCAGCGCTTGGTCCAGATGAAGCACCACACATCACTCAAGTAGCAAGTGGTTCCACAAACCCGCTGAAGTATCGGACCCTTGTTGACAATGTGCGTGATTGGTTCACCGAACACCCCATTTACGACTCTGAAGGTCAACCGATCGTGGTCGCCGACTGGAAGTTTCCCGGTCGCGGCAAAGTTGAAAAGCAACTCACCCGCGCCAAGAGCATTATCACCAAGAGTGAAAAGGTTTTGCAAGCCCTCCCCTTACGTGGAAACCAGGCAGATTGGTCGGCGAAACTCGAAGATAAGCGTGGCGACATTGAGCGAGCTCTCGAATACGTCGAGCTCTACGGCTTGTACACCGAATGTGAAGCCATCTATTCGGTTGACAACCTTTTGTCAATTAACGATCGACTCGATGCCCATGATCGTTCTGCATTTTGTCTTGATCCACGTGTTGTCCATTGGCCCACGTACATCTCGACCATTCACCTTCCATCAATTGTCTTGCACAGCCGTGTCAAGACAACACCAGGTAAAAGCACACTCGACCGCAGCGATCGACTGCGCAAGCAGATTCTTGATCCGAAACGTCACGTCGCCGCCTTCGACCTCGAGAACACGCTCATCTCGAGCAACGTGGTTGAGAGTTATTCGTGGCTTGCAACCCGTCGACTCAATTCACCAGAGCGCGTGCGTTATGTCTTGCGCACCATGAAAGAAGCACCGAACTTGCTGTCAATGGATCGCAAAGATCGATCTGACTTCTTGCGTTACTTCTATCGCCGTTACGAAGACGCTCCCGTTGAACAGATCGAAGAAGATTCACGCGAGTTACTCGCCCAACTCATCATGACCAAGAGTTTCCCCGCTGGCCTTCGTCGTGTTCGCGAGCACCGCGCACTTGGTCATCGCACGATCTTGATTACTGGTGCCATGAGCTTTGCCGTTGAAGGTTTGCGACCGCTCTTTGATGAAATCGTCGCCGCCGAAATGACTATTCGCCCCGATGGAACATACTCGGGTGAACTCGCCAAGGTTCCGCCTACTGGCGAAACTCGCGCCCAAGTGTTGGCTGACTATTGCGCTGCCGAAGGACTTCGTCTTGAAGAGTCAATTGCCTACGCCGACTCAAGCAGCGACCTTCCAATGCTTGAAGCAGTTGGATTCCCGGTTGCTGTGAACCCAGAAACACGACTCGCAACGATCGCCCGTAAGCGCGGATGGCTGGTCGAAAATTGGGAGAAGTCACCAGGCGGTCCGCGTCCACGACTTCCGCTCGGACCCATGATGTCTGAACGTGAACAAAAACGTTTCTCCGTTCGCAATGGACGCAGCTCGTATCGGTCGTCACTATGAGATGGTCAACTAAATGAAAGCACTCAAGATCTCCCGTAAGACCGCCAAGTTTGCCGTGGCTCGCTTAATGAGTCCGGTGAGCACAATCGGTGCCGCGAAGTTTGGTCCGTTGTCATTGGTCAACGAATCGGCACCAACAATGCCCAATGCCGAAGGTTGGCACCGCATTCAACCGCGACTCACTGGCATTTGTGGCAGCGATCTATCGCTCGTCGAAGGTCACGCATCGACGTACTTCGATGACTGGGTGTCTTTCCCATTCGTTCCGGGCCATGAAGTCGTTGCCGATTGCGATGATGGTCGTCGCGTTGTTCTTGAACCAGTTCTTGGTCATGCGTGTCGCGGTTTACCGTTACCTTTTGAAGGTGCAGCGCCCGGAGACGGTGACGACTACGCGCATCTCGTCGGTGGACATCTTGAACCCGGTATTCAAACTGGATTTTGTTCGTCAACGGGCGGCGGTTGGGCAACCGAACTCATCGCCCACGACAGCCAACTTCA
>JBAXIP010000190.1:0-3836 GCA_037138315.1 Actinomycetes bacterium | reverse complement strand
ACGGTACGAGAACGCATCGCGATGACCCGCTCGTCGTCGGCATTCAGAACTGCGACACCTTGTGGGGGCAACGCTTCAATCAATTCACCTTTTGCTTGGGCGACTCCTTCAATGCCACCAACAAGTTCGGTGTGAGCTTCGCCAACCCGCGTGACGACTCCAATATGAGGGCGAGCGATTCGGCAGAGATCATCGATCTGCCCAAGACCACGCATTCCCATTTCTAGAACCAGCACCTCAGTCTCAAGTGATGCATTCAAAATTGTGACGGGCAGTCCTTGCTCGTTGTTAAAGCTGCGCACATTGGCGACAACACGTTTTGAAGAAGACAACGCAGCGACAATGAGATCTTTGGTCGAGGTCTTGCCAACCGAACCGGTCACCCCAACGACAACTGTTGAGGCAGGAAACAGAGTACGACCCCATCGGGCCGCGTCAATCAATGCCTGAGCAGTGTCATCAACAACGATCGCAGTCCCGCCAAACCCAACGACTAGTTCAGGACGAGAAGTTAGATAAGCAGCCGCACCGGCCTTGAGAGCATCGCTGATGAACTCGTGACCATCACGATCGGCCACAATCGGCACAAAAAGCTGATGGTGCAACACTTGACGTGAGTCAAATGTTGCACCATCAATTTCAGTATCTGGACCGACCAAGCGACCACCAATGGCATTCGCTAGATCGGAGGCGAGCAACTTCACGTATCAAACGGTAGTTGCTCTATCTCGTGAATAGGTGTCAGTGCTGAACGTCGGCGAGGGTCTCGCCGAGTTCGAACTTCACGTACTCTTCGCCGGTGTCTTCGGCGTTCTCGAACTGGATGACTCCCATTTCTTCGAAACGACGACGCAACCACGAATCGTTACGGTCCAAGAGGCCGAGCTTCTTACAGTTCGGGACAATCTTAGCGAACAACATCTGCTGGAAGACTTCGCGCGTTGGGTCGTTGAGCACCAAAGGCACGACGTCGCGCGGGTTGACACCCATGCGGCTCCATACCTCTTGTGACATGAAGCGGTCACGCATACGAACCGAAGCCTCGTAAGCGAACTCTTGACGTTCTTTGATTTCTTTGTCGCTCATTTCGGCGTATACCTCTTGAAGTGACAAGACGCCGAAAGCAACGTGACGAGCTTCGTCACTCATGACATAGCGCAACAACTTCTTGAGCAACGGCTCATTGGTCATCTGCTGCATGTTGCCGAAAGCGGCGAGAGCAAGACCTTCAACCATGATCTGCATTCCGAGGTAGGTCATGTCCCAACGGCTGTCATTCACGATGTCATCAAGCAACATACGCAAGTGAGCGTTGATCTGGTACGAGCCACCGAGCTTCTCGTCAAGGTAGCGAGCAAACACTTCAACGTGGCGCGCTTCGTCAACAACCTGGGTGCTGGCGTACAACTTGGCGTCGTACCACGGAACAGTCTCAACGATTTTCGCGGTACAAATAAGTGCACCCTGCTCGCCGTGCATGAACTGTGACAGGCTCCAGCGACGCTGTTCGATAGCGAACTCGGTCCATTCTTTGTCGCCCCAATTCGACAAGGTGGTGCCGCCGTAGTGAGCGGGCGTCAGTCCTGAAGCAAAGGCTGCTAAATCCATAGCGACTTGCTTTTCTTCGTCAACGTTGATCGACCAGTCAAGATCGGTGGAACCATTCCACTGGCCCACCTTGGCCTTTTCGTACAACTTACGCAACGCAGGGCGGCTCAGTGAGTAGTCCCACGTGAAGATGGCATCGGCGTTGTCTTTGACGATGTGCTGAATTGCATCGGCATCGTCGTTAGTGATGGAAAGGATTGCCTCGATGTCATTGAGGTCTGTACGACCCAAAATGTCTTGGCTTTCGTTTTCGGTAATGCTCATTTTTGTCTCCTATGGTTTTGAGAATTTTGTTGTTAGATCACTGCTGGGTTCAGGGCATAGATAAAGGGTGTAAAGAATTCGCGAGCCGAATCGGCGTCGGCCAAATCAAAGTGAGTGCTCGGCGCCAAGAAAAATGAGATGACGAAACGCGCCAACAGTTCAACCAAAACCTCAGCTTCAGCAAGAGGTACAAACTCAGTCAAGAACGGCGTCATGTATTGCGATGCAACATTTAAAATGCGCGGCAGACCTTCAACGGTCAGCGACTTGAGCGCCGTCCCCTCTTCTGTTGACAGCATCATGGTGAGATTTTCATCAGCCCGCATTTCACGCATCGCGTACACCGAAACTTTGACCGCAAAATCAAGTAACGATTCAACGGGCTCAATGCTTGAGCGCATGCCCGCAAAGAATTCACCCAGCTCGCGAACGCGCAAGGCATCGAACATGACGTCTTTGCCGCCGGGAAAAATTCGATACAGAGTTGCTCGCGACACATTGGCTTCGGTTGCCACGTCATCAATAGTCAATTTGCTCATGCCCCAACGATCGACACAACGACGGGCCGCGTCCAGGATGCGATCCTCAGGACTCTGCATAGTCGTGTCGTTGGTCACCACAAGATGAGACACTAAGACCTCTAATGTCTCATTGTCAAGGGGCAACAGAACTTTTCTCAATACCCGACTGAATTGGTCGGGATTAACGTTTGGTAACATCTCAGAGTCCCCTACCCGAAAGGAACCGACATGATCCGTCGTCTTTCATTGGCACTCGCTGCCACATCCCTACTCACCCTCGCTGCCTGTGGTGGCGATGACAGTTCAAAGCCTGGTGCCGACGCTGGCGCCGACACCAGTGCCGCACCTGGCGTCAATACCGACGACTCAATGTCGGGCGATTGGGAAATGATCAGCCTTGATTGTGCAGCAGGCAAGACCCTCACCCCTGACACTGTGACCATCGGTACCGGTTCACCGGCCTTTTCACCGTGGGTCGAAAACGATGCTCCCGAAACTGGCGAAGGCTTTGAAGCCGCTGTTGGTTACGCCATCGCCCGCACCATGGGTTACGCCGACTCTCAAGTCGTGTGGGTCCGCACCACTTTTGACGAAGCGATTGCTCCTGGTGACAAGAACTTCGACTTCAACATGCAGCAGTACTCAATTACTCCAGAGCGTGAAGAGACCATTTCGTTCAGCGATTCGTATTACGCATCAAACCAAGCCATCGTTGCCTTGGCCGGCTCGCCTGCCGAAGGTGCCACGTCAGTTGCTGATTTGAAGGACGTCAAGTTCGGCGCCCAAGCTGGAACCACCAGCCTCACGTTCATCAACGACGTCATCAAGCCAAGCAACGAAGCTTTCGTCTACGACGACAACGCTGGTGCCAAGGCGGCGCTCGAGGCCGGCCAAATTGATGCGATCGTTGTCGACTTGCCGACCGCGTTGTACATCTCGGCGGTTGAAATCGAAGGCACATCCGTCATTGGTCAGTTCCCCGGTTCAGCTGGTGAAGCATCTGACAATTACGGAGCAGTGTTCACCAAGGACAACCCCTTGGTTGATTGTGTCGACCAAGCTTTGGCTCTTCTGAAGACCAACGGTCGCCTGGACAAGATTCAGCAGGCTTGGCTCAGCGATAACGCTGGCGTACCAGTTATCAGCGTCGACTGATTTGTAGCAAATACTTGTGTCCCAGCCGGGTGTAACTCGACGTCAAGCATTCGAACGACGCCAAAAGCGTCGCAGCGTGCTGATTGCGTTGACTTCAACAGTGATCGTCATTGGTCTTGTTGTTGCGCTCGTCCCGCAAACACCCGGCTGGTACAAAGTCAAACGCTCTTTCTTTGATGGAGCAGTTCTCAGCGACACGTTTTCAAAGTTGTTGAGCGCATTTACCAAAGACATTCAAATCTTTTTATGGTGTGCCCCCTGCATTTTGATTTGGGGTATGACTCTGGC
>JBAXIP010000189.1:0-3843 GCA_037138315.1 Actinomycetes bacterium | reverse complement strand
CGACGTGAACCGCAATGGTCGCTCAGCGTTAATGAGGATTGGCCCGATTTCTAGAGAATCAATACTCAATTGATGAGTAATTGGAATGCAGCGAATACCGGCGAACCCATTGTGAAGCTCGAGCCACTTCGCTAATCTGCCAATATGAAAAAGCTTGTCAGAATCGAAAAAGTGACGTGTCTGGGTGAGCGTCGTCTTTTGATTGAGTTCAGTGATGGACTGATTCGTGAACTAGAAATTTATCGAGGTCTCGGCGGGGTAATGGGCGCTTTAGATGATGAGCATTTGTTCTCCCAGGTTTCGGTCGACCTAAATATCGGCACAATTGTGTGGCCTGGAAATCTTGATCTTGATCCTGACGTTCTTTATGGAGCGAGTGAGTCTGGTAGTTGCAGCGTTTACACGTTGATCTCAGAAAGTCCATTGCAGACTTTGTAAACCCTTGCACAATCTTTTGCATCCCTCGCTCGTCGGTGGTGACGGGCAACAATGAATCCATGACAAGCACAGTGGTGGTTTTTCTCGTCGTCGCATCAATTTTCTCGGTGGGAGACTGGTGGGCGGTGCAAGTTGCGAAGAAATCACTTGAATATCTCTGCAAACCGTTAGCCACCGTGGCGTTCCTTGGTGCGGCTATCGCAATCTTGAATGCCGATGGAGTGTCGCAAAATTGGCGCATCATCGCTTTTGTATTTTGTTTATTGGGAGATGTTTTTCTCATGCTTCCTCGTGATGCATTTATTCCTGGTCTTGCATCATTTGCGGTCGCCCAAATTTGCTTCGCGGTGAGTCTGCTCACTCAAGATGCGACTTTGACTCGACTAGTAGTGGGGCTCATCATTGTTGTGCCGACAACGCTCTTCTTGGCGCGACGTTTCGTGAAATCTATTTCATCGTCAGGTCACAAAGAGTTGGTGGTTCCTGTTGTTGTGTACATGATGGTGATTGCGGCCATGGCCACAGGTGCAATTGCCGGTGGAACTGCGATTGGCATCGCGGGTGCAATCTTCTTCTTGTTGTCTGACTCGCTTATTGCCGAACATCGATTCGTCAAAGAACGTTCGTGGCAACCAGTCGGGATCATGGTGACGTATCACATGGCGCTCGCGGGTCTTGCTCTCGGTTTGTTGTAGCGCCCTCAGCCGTTAAAGAGTTGTTACACGCAGTTCAATTCATCTTGCATTAACTTTTCTAAGCAGATGTTTTGAGGCTGTTTGAGTATTGTCTAAGAGCGATGTACCAGTCACTTTTGCAATCATCACTAATCGTTCGTTTGATGGTAGTGGTCTTACCTGCGTTGGTCATTGTGGTTCCATTGACTATTGCGACTCGTAAGCAAACTGTCGTCAGTAGAGACGACGACAATGTGATGACAACCGGAATGCGCTTCGTGGGGGCAGCGTTCATCTTCATTGGATCATTTGCAAACTTCACGGCTTGGCAAGGCGCGAGCTTGGCTAACTCAAGCCTGAAGACTGAGATTTCTTCATTAGCGGCTCTAACCGAAACCATTCTTGATTACGAGACCGAGCCAGTGTTGCAAGAAGCAGTTTCGAAAATCAATGTTTATGTTCAAACGATTCACGACACCGAGTTGTCGAAAGATGGAATTCGTGGCTTTATGGAGGATTCAAGCAATTTTGACCGAAAGCAGCGCACAAAGAATTCAGGATTGGGCGCAGCGCCCGAAGTGAAACGAGTCTCCGCCGAACAGCAAGCTCTTGATATTCGTAGCGCAGTTATCGCTATTGAAGAAGCTGATGTTGTGAACGATCGCGATTTGAATCGCATGTTGAAACAAGTTGACGATTTTCAGATCGCGCGTCGTAACCGTTTATCTGGAACATGGCCGCTTGTGCCAGAGGTGGTCATCGCCACATTTTTGGTGATCACTCTTGCCGCATTGGTACTTATCGGACGGTACCCGACTGGACCTCGTCGTGAATTGAAGTGGATGCAAGTACTTACCTCGGTGGCGATCGTGTCTGCTGTTTGGTTCTCGGTGCTCTCCACGCAAGATGTGAGCGTTAATAGCAAGAGATTCAACGTTCCGATCGAAGCCTTCTTAGCTCGCTATAAATAGATGCCATATTGGTGGAGCTGGGGGGAATCGAACCCCCGTCCATCAGGCGATGAGCGTTCGTGATACGACCATTCCCGATTTCGAGACTGACGCAATCTCACCGACGGGTCGGATATTTCCTATTGCTAGAAAACCACGGCACGTCTTTGCGTGCGGTCAGCGAACTTTCTCGCGGTCAGCGTTCTTTCTAGCTGTCATCCCCCGCTTCTGTTGCCGGGCTGCGGTGGATCGGCCCCGTGCGCCATTTCTGGTCACGATGTCTCTTTACAACCTGAGAATCAGGCGGCAAGAGCGAATTGCTGGTTGGCAATTCTGTTTTTGCCCCGTTTAACGATTCTGAGCAAATCGGGTCGCACGCTCGGCCACCGGAACTCATGTCGAAACCTGTCAGCCCCAATAACGTCAATGCAGTCTTTACCCTACAGGCAGTCCACGAGATAGTTGTCGTGACCTGAATGTCGACGTTCTCGTTAGACAAACTGGTGGCGAAAAGTGGCGAGAAGGCCCGCAATCCTGCCACCAGAAAAACCAAGGTGGATCCCTAGATATGGCCCTTGCGCTGACGTCCCATTTCGCGATCGATATCGCGTTGAGCATCTTTCTTGGCCAATGCCTGACGCTTATCACCCTTGGTTCGACCTTGGGCAAGAGCAAGTTCAACTTTGGCGCGACCATCTTTGAAGTACAAACTCAACGGAATCAGTGCTAAACGTTCTTGTCCAACTCTGGCGGACAAGCGGGCGATTTCGCTGCGATTCAAGAGCAATTTTCGCGGACGATTGGGATCGTGTGCTCCGACGCCGTGGGCAAATTGATATGGCGAGATATGCATACCTTCAAGCCACACTTCGCCGTTGTTGAACCGCGCATAGGTATCGACGATCTGCACGTGGCCTTCCCGCAAGCTTTTGACCTCGCTACCTTGCAGCATGATGCCGGCTTCAACCACATCCAAAATGGTGTAGTCGTGACGCGCCTTGCGATTGCTGGCGATCAGTTTGGTGTCGGTGGCAGACATGTCGCAGTTAGGTTACGGCATGGACGAGAAGGCGATACATGTTCGCCGATACAGTGTTGATTGTGGAAGCAAGTCGCGAAATACTTCACGTGACACCCGAGGTGTATGACGCAATGGCGGCGTTGGCTTTGGCTGAATACCCGCTTGAAGCGTGTGGGCTCATGGCGGGCGAACCTGGATCGAATGTGATCACTCGATTCTTCCCGTGTCGCAATATCGATCAATCGGCACGGATTTACACAATTGACCCCAAAGACCATTTGCGGGCCGAACGAACGGCCGAAGATGCTGGCCTCGAGATCAGGGGAGTCACGCACAGTCATACCCATACTGAGGCGTACCCGAGCCCGACCGATGTGGCAGCAGCTCCCGACCCCGAGTGGCACTACCTGATCGTGACCCTCAAGCGGGAAAAGCCTGAAATGCGTACATATCGCATCCAAGCAGGGGGAATCACCGAAGTCACACTCGAAACTCGGGCCTAATCCGACCTGGTGTTCTCATTTTGCCGGGGATTCATTACAATCCTGAGTGGCTTAGTAGGGAATTGACCCTGCGGCAACTTGCTTGGAGGTGACAATGATTCCGTACGAAAGTGTTCTCGACCTGATTGGCAACACTCCACTCGTTGACGTGAGCCGTTTGTCGCCTAACCCCAATGTTCGCATCATCGCGAAATTGGAAAACCAAAACCCCTTTGGCTCGGTGAAAGATCGCATCGCCAAGGCCATGGTCGAAGACG
>JBAXIP010000188.1:0-3878 GCA_037138315.1 Actinomycetes bacterium | reverse complement strand
AACCGTACCTATCACAAGTGCTCAATAGGTGGATACCAGCCCATTTTGCGGGGTATTGACTAGCCCAAACCACCGCGATGAGCCAGCCCGGACAAGGCGGCCAGGTCGGAGAACCCGCGACTTTGGGCCCACGCGGTCAGATCACTCGCAATCTTGAAACATGCCCGCGGATCGGCAAAAGTCGCGGTACCCACTTGAACTGCGCTCGCCCCCGCCAACATCAGTTCAACTGCTTCCCAACCCGATGTCACTCCCCCAACTCCGATGATGGGCAGATCCGGCAAAGCGGCGTGGACGTCAAAAACCGTGCGCACTGCAACGGGATGTATTGCTCGGCCCGAAATTCCGCCGCCACCATTGCCGAGAGCCGGCCGACCAGTCTCGGGATCGAGAACCATTCCAACCACCGTGTTAATCAAGGTGACTGCCTCAGCCCCGGCCTCGTGCACTTCTTGCGCAACAGCGATGACCCGATCAGTATTCGGACTGAGTTTGGCCCACAACGGATACTCGAGAAGTGAACACGCTCTCATCACTTCGGCCGACATCGCAATGTCGTGCGCAAAAATTCCGTGACCGTGCATATTCGGGCACGACAAATTAACCTCCACTGCAATAACTGTTGAGCGATGCGGCGAATGCGCTAATCCATCTTGTAAGAGTTGGGCTGCTTGCCGATATTCGTCGACCGAGCGTCCCCATATGCTCACGACTGCCGATGCGTTGACGGCAGCCATTGCCGGCAAATCGTGTTCAATCCAATGTTGAACTCCTAAACCTTGCAATCCAACTGCGTTAATCATGCCTTGAGCGATCGGGTACACGCGTGGTGCGGGATTACCCGCCCATTCAGTAGCAGAAATTGATTTCACGACAATCGCACCAATTGCATCAAGCGCACCGTAGGCAGCCAGTTCGGCCCCATGTCCTGCGGTGCCAGATGCAGCCATGACTGGATGCGTTAATTCAACTGAACCAACTCGAACCTGTGAATTCACAATATTGTTCTCATCTTCCGTGATATTCCTGCAAGCTCTTCACTTCTAGTGGATGATCAATCTGTTCGGCCATTCCTTGAACTGCGGCAAGCGCTGCTTCAACAGTTGTTACCGAACACACTCGATGAACATTGGCCGCTTTACGAATTGCTTCTCCGTCAGTTCGACCACCACGACCTTGTGGTGTGTTGATCACAAAGGAAATCTCACCACTAGCAATGAGATTGACTGCAGTGATCTTGGCGCCTTCACTGACTTTGCCAACAACTGCATCAACCATGTAGCCGAAACGGCTGAGGTAATCAGCGGTACCAGGAGTTGCCATAATGCCAAAGCCAAGAGCCCGCAATCGCTTGGCCACAACAATCCCTGCAGGCTTATCTCCATCAGCAAGCGACAAGAACACTGTTCCACTTGTAGGCAAAACAGTTCCAGCCGCAAGTTCAGCTTTATAGAACGCACGACCAAATGTCACGTCAATCCCCATGACCTCACCAGTCGAACGCATTTCTGGTCCGAGCGCAGTGTCAACTTCGGGGAATCGACTAAACGGCAACACCGCCTCTTTCACTGCCACCGTGTCCGGCGAATCAAGCAACACTGAACGAGTCAGCAAACCCTCTATTCGTAATTCGGCCAAGGTTGAGCCAAGCATGACACGTGTAGCCACTTTGGCCAACGGAACTCCCGTTGCTTTGGCAACAAACGGAACCGTACGACTCGCGCGTGGGTTCGCTTCAATGACGTACACATTGGTTCCGGCGACCGCAAACTGCACATTGATCAAGCCGCGAACATCAAGCGCCGCGGCGATTGCCGTCGTATACGACTCGATCACTTCAACGACCCACCGGGGAAGCGTTTGCGGAGGAATCGCACACGCCGAGTCGCCCGAGTGAACTCCTGCCTCTTCAACATGTTCCATGACTCCACCGATAAGCACTTCACCGGTGTGGTCGCGAATGGCGTCAACATCAACTTCGGTCGCGTCCTCAAGGAAACGATCGACCAAAACTGGACGTTCAGCTGACAGCCCACCTTCTTTGCCCAAACTGCCAAAACTTGAAAGTTCGGCCATCGCGCGAGCGAGGTGATCTCGATCGTGAACAATCTGCATCGCCCGACCGCCCAATACATAACTTGGACGCACGAGAACTGGGAAACCGACGCGTTCGACAATGACCAACGCTTGTTCAAGATTGATTGCGGTGCCACCAGGAGGTTGTGGAATGCCGAGCGACTCACACAGTTCGTTCCACTTTTCACGGTCTTCAGCAAGATCAATTGATGCGGGTGATGTACCAGCAATGAGGTCAACCGGTATTTGCCCAGAAAGTTTGAGTGGTGTTTGGCCACCCAGCGAAACGATTACCTTGGGCTTTTTGCCACCGGCAGCGGCTGTTTCAGCGGCGATCACGTTCAGCACGTCTTCTTTGGTGAGCGGCTCAAAATACAGACGATCGGATGTGTCGTAGTCGGTCGAAACCGTCTCGGGGTTGCAGTTCACCATGACTGTTTCATAGCCCGCATCACGCAACGCGAATGATGCGTGGACACAGCAATAGTCGAACTCAATTCCTTGACCGATTCGGTTGGGGCCAGAACCCAAAATGATGACCCGTTGACGATCAGATTCGCGAACTTCATTTTCGTCTTCGTATGTTGAGTAGTGATAGGGCGTGAGTGCAGCGAACTCGGCCGAACATGTATCAACGGTTTTATACGTAGGGATAACACCAGCAGCCTCACGGGCGTCTCGCACCTCTGATTCGGCACTCCCCCACAAATACGCCAACTGCGCGTCACTGAAGCCCACCCGCTTCACACGCTTCCACGCAGCCTTAGTCATTGCACTTGGACTTGATGACTTCACCGCGTCGCGTTCTTCGATGATGATTGACATCTGATCTAAGAACCAAGGGTCGACCTTGCACGCCGCATGTACGTCATCGACCGAGACCCCGCGGAACAGCAATTCACCGATAATGAAAATTCGGTCAGGAGTGGGAATATCAACGAGGCGCATCAACTCGTCAGTTGATATTTCGGCAAGTTGCTTTTCAGCTGGATCACAATTGAGACCCAGCCGTCCTTGCTCGAGCGAACGTAAAGCCTTTTGCAAACTTTCGGGGAAGGTACGGCCAATGGCCATCACTTCTCCGACACTTTGCATTTGAGTTCCGAGAATGCCGCTAGTACCGGGAAGCTTTTCAAAGGCCCAGCGCGGGATCTTTGTGACGACGTAGTCGATTGTTGGCTCAAAACTTGCCGGTGTCGCCTTGGTGATGTCGTTGGGAATTTCGTCAAGTGTGTAACCAACCGCCAACTTCGCAGCGATCTTGGCAATCGGGAACCCAGTGGCCTTCGATGCCAAAGCACTTGACCGCGACACGCGCGGATTCATTTCAATCACAACGACATCGCCATTGGCTGGATTAACCGCGAACTGCACGTTTGAGCCGCCAGTTTCAACACCGACTCGGCGGATACATGCCAAGGCGGCATCGCGCATAATTTGGTACTCAACATCGCTCAGAGTTTGCGCTGGAGCAACTGTGATGGAGTCACCAGTGTGTACGCCCATCGGATCAAAGTTTTCAATCGAACAAATAATGACGCAGTTGTCAGCGGTATCGCGCATGACTTCAAGTTCGTACTCTTTCCAGCCGGCGATACTTTCTTCAATCAAGATCTCGCGGATAGGGCTCGCATCAAGACCATTTGCTGCCAACAGCGCAAACTCTTCAGCAGTTTTCGCGATTCCTGTTCCTCGTCCACCCAAGATGTATGCAGGACGAATGATGGCTGGAAGACCGATGGTCTTAATGACCTCAAGCGCGTCTTCTATCGTGTGGGCGATACCACTTTCGGGAACCTTGA
>JBAXIP010000187.1:0-3879 GCA_037138315.1 Actinomycetes bacterium | reverse complement strand
AACCGTACCTATCACAAGTGCTCAATAGGTGGATACCAGCCCATTTTGCGGGGTAATTGGCTAGCCCAAACCCCCGCGATGAGCCAGTCCTGACAAGGAGGCCAGGTCGGAGAACCCGCGACTTTGGACCCACGCGGTCAGTTCCTTCGCAATCTTGAAACATGCCCGTGGATCGGCAAAAGTCGCGGTACCCACTTGAACTGCACTTGCGCCCGCCAACATCAGTTCGACTGCTTCCCAACCCGATGTCACTCCCCCAACTCCGATGATGGGCAGATTCGGCAAAGCGGCGTGGACGTCAAAGACCGTGCGCACGGCAACTGGATGTATTGCTCGGCCCGAAATTCCGCCGCCGCCATTGCCAAGAGCCGGCCGACCAGTCTCGGGATCGAGAACCATTCCGACCACGGTGTTGATCAACGTGACTGCCTCAGCCCCGGCCTCGTGCACTGCTTGAGCAACGGCAATCACTCGATCGGTATTCGGACTGAGTTTGGCCCACAACGGATACTCGAGAAGTGAACACGCTCTCATCACTTCAGCCGACATCGCGATGTCGTGCGCGAAAATTCCGTGACCGTTCATATTCGGACACGACAAATTGACCTCGACCGCAATAACTGTTGAGCGATGCGGCGAATGCGCTAATCCATCTTGTAAGAGTTGCGCTGCTTGGCGATATTCATCGACCGATCGTCCCCAAATGCTCACGATTGCCGACGCGTTGACCGCAGCCATTGCCGGCAAATCGTGTTCGATCCAATGTTGCACTCCTGAACCTTGCAATCCAACCGCGTTAATCATGCCTTGAGCGATGGGATGCACGCGTGGTGCAGGATTACCCGCCCATTCAGTAGCGGCAATTGATTTCACGACAATCGCACCAATTGAATCGAGCGCACCGTACGCGGCCAGTTCGGCTCCGTGTCCAGCAGTGCCAGATGCAGCCATGACTGGATGCGTTAATTCAATTGAACCGACCCGAACATTGGAATTCACAATATTGCTCTCATCTTCCGTGGTATTCCTGCAAGCTCTTCACTTCAAGTGGATGATCAAGTTGTTCAGCCATTCCTTGTGCAGCAGCAAGTGCCGCTTCAACAGTTGTTACTGAACACACTCGATGAACATTGGCTGCTTTACGAATTGCTTCGCCGTCAGTTCGACCACCACGACCTTGTGGCGTATTGATAACAAAGGAGATCTCACCACTAGCAATGAGATTGACAGCAGTGATCTTGGCGCCTTCGCTGACTTTGCCGACAACAGCATCAACCATGTAGCCAAATCGACTGAGATAATCAGCCGTGCCAGGTGTTGCAACAATGCCAAATCCGAGTGCGCGCAGTCTTTTGGCTACGACTATCCCTGCAGGCTTATCTCCATCGGCGAGCGACAAGAAAACAGTTCCACTTGTTGGCAGCACTGTGCCCGCTGCGAGTTCGGCTTTATAAAACGCCCGACCGAAGGTCACGTCGATACCCATTACTTCGCCAGTTGAACGCATTTCTGGCCCAAGAGCGGTGTCGACTTCGGGGAATCGACTAAACGGCAAAACTGCTTCTTTCACTGCCACCGTGTCGGGCGAATCGAGTAACACCGAACGCGTGAGCAAACCTTCGGTTCGCAATTCGGCCAACGTCGATCCGAGCATGACGCGTGTGGCTACTTTGGCCAACGGAACACCGGTTGCTTTAGCAACAAAGGGAACCGTGCGACTTGCTCGTGGATTCGCTTCGATGACATAGACATTTGTTCCGGCAACTGCGAACTGCACATTGATCGGTCCGCGAACGTCTAGCGCTGTCGCAATTGCAGTTGTGTACGACTCAATCACTTCAACAACCCATGCAGGAAGTGTTTGCGGAGGAATCGCACATGCCGAGTCACCAGAGTGCACACCCGCTTCTTCAACGTGCTCCATGACCCCACCGATTAGAACTTCTCCGGTGTGATCGCGAATGGCATCAACATCAACTTCAGTTGCATCTTCAAGGAAGCGATCGACCAAAACTGGACGTTCTGCCGACAGGCCACCCTCTTTACCCAAACTGCCAAAACTTGAAAGTTCGGCCATGGCGCGAGCGAGGTGATCTCGATCGTGAACAATCTGCATTGCCCGACCACCCAGCACATAACTTGGACGCACGAGAACTGGGAAACCGACGCGATCAACAATGGTCAACGCTTGATCGAGATCGATTGCGGTGCCACCAGGAGGCTGCGGAATATTGAGCGACTCACACAGTTCGTTCCACTTTTCACGGTCTTCAGCAAGATCAATTGATGCGGGTGATGTACCAGCAATGAGATCAACCGGTATTTGCCCGGAAAGTTTGAGTGGTGTTTGGCCACCCAGCGAAACGATCACCTTGGGCTTTTTGCCACCCGCAGCGGCTGTTTCGGCTGCGATCACGTTGAGTACGTCTTCTTTGGTGAGCGGCTCAAAATACAGACGATCAGATGTGTCGTAGTCGGTTGAAACAGTCTCGGGGTTGCAGTTCACCATGACTGTTTCATAGCCCGCATCGCGCAACGCAAATGATGCATGGACACAGCAATAGTCAAACTCAATTCCTTGACCGATTCGGTTGGGACCAGAACCCAAAATGATGACTCGTTGACGATCAGATTCACGAACTTCATTTTCGTCTTCGTATGTCGAGTAGTGATAGGGCGTGAGCGCAGCAAACTCGGCTGAACACGTGTCAACGGTTTTGTACGTGGGAATAACACCTGCTGCCTCACGGGCGTCTCGCACCTCTGATTCAGTACTCCCCCATAAATACGCCAACTGTGCATCACTGAAGCCCACCCGCTTGACACGCTTCCACGCAGCCTTAGTCATTGCAGAGGGACTTGATGACTTCACCGCGTCGCGCTCTTCGATGATGATTGACATCTGATCTAAGAACCAAGGGTCGACCTTGCACGCCGCATGTACGTCATCGACCGAGACTCCACGGAACAACAACTCGCCAATAACAAAAATACGATCAGGAGTTGGAACATCCACAAGCCGCATCAACTCGTCAGTTGAAACTTCAGCCAATTGCTTTTCTGCTGGATCACAATTGAGACCCAGACGTCCTTGTTCGAGAGAACGCAAAGCTTTTTGCAAACTTTCGGGGAATGTGCGACCAATCGCCATTACTTCTCCGACACTTTGCATTTGAGTTCCGAGAATGCCACTAGTTCCTGGCAGCTTTTCAAAAGCCCATCGCGGAATTTTCGTGACAACGTAGTCGATTGTCGGCTCAAAACTTGCCGGCGTTGCCTTTGTGATGTCGTTGGGTATTTCATCCAGCGTGTAACCGACCGCCAACTTGGCAGCAATCTTGGCAATAGGGAACCCCGTGGCCTTTGATGCCAACGCACTTGACCGCGACACCCGTGGATTCATTTCAATCACAACGACATCGCCATTGGCTGGATTAACCGCGAACTGCACATTTGATCCGCCAGTTTCAACACCGACTCGGCGAATACATGCCAAGGCGGCATCACGCATAATTTGGTACTCAACATCGCTCAGAGTTTGCGCTGGCGCAACTGTGATGGAGTCACCAGTGTGCACACCCATTGGGTCGAAGTTTTCGATTGAACAGATGATGACGCAGTTGTCGGCGGTATCGCGCATGACTTCAAGTTCGTACTCTTTCCATCCTGCGATACTTTCTTCAATCAAGATCTCTCTGATTGGGCTGGCGTCGAGGCCATTTGCTGCCAACAGTGCAAACTCTTCAGCAGTCTTTGCAATGCCTGTCCCTCGTCCACCCAAGATGTAGGCGGGTCGAATGATGGCGGGAAGACCGATGGTCTTGATGACCTCAAGCGCGTCTTCTATCGTGTGGGCGATACCACTTTCGGGAACCTTGA
>JBAXIP010000186.1:0-3899 GCA_037138315.1 Actinomycetes bacterium | reverse complement strand
GCCGGAACAGTGATATCTGCCGTGTGCACTAACTGTCCACTGCCATCAAGTACGTGATATGTCAAAAATGGAGCGACTGCTGAATAACCAAAGAAATGCAACTCATTGGTTTCGGGGCACAACTTCGGGTGGGCCGTAAATGCAGTCTTCAGTTTTCCACCGAAATCTTCACTACCAATCGTTTCAAGTTCTCGCGAAAGTTCCCAAGGCAAGTGACCTTCTTCTAAAGCCCAAATACGACCAGCGTGTCCGAGCACGTGGGTGTTGGCTGCACTTGCCGTTGGATCGAACATGGTCTCGGGATCCATCGCATCAAGACCCTTTTCCCATTTCGGGGTACGCACATAGCGGTTGCGATACCACTTCGCTTGCCCGCCCTCAAGGCGAATTCCGTGGACCATGCCATCACCAAAGAACCAGTGGCCAGCCTGACCATCTTTTGGGTTTGAACCATTGCGCACATACAGACCCGACAAACTCTTCGGAATTGAACCAGTCACTCGCAAATTGGTGTCAGTGATTTCATTAAAAACCGGTGCGTAATTGCCTTTTAAAAACCACGGTGTCTTTTCCGAATCTCGGTCGATCATGTCAGTCATGTTGTTCCCCCGAACAGTTGATGAATTAGTTATCTTATTGTTAGCGGACTTCGTTCCACCATGGTGCCACTTGCGCGGCAAATCTTTTGGCATACGACCGAGTTAATTCATCAAGCGAATCACTTAAATCCTGATTTTCGGTCGGCGGTAACTCAGATCCACCTTGCACTGGGTCGACCCACTCAAGTCTCAGCCCCGCCAATACAGTCCCTAACAGCGGCGAAGCAACTTCGTGATGCGCACTCGTTTGATGCGTAATGAACGCCTGAAAATCTGTGAACGCCAAAAGCGTGTAGTACGTCTGGGGTTCTGAACCCCGCCAATATTCATAGCGCAACAAACCAGGTTCGCTACCGTGACTCGCTCCATACAGATCTTTTGAAATCTGCTCGAACTGCGCCTCGCACCCGGGCTTCACTTTGATATGGGCGAGAATCGTGGCCATGGCGACACCGTAACAAATCTGCTGATTCTAAAAATCAGCCGACGAGCTTTTCGCTTAAAGCCCACAACGCGGTCGCCCTTGCGGGGTCGACTGCGCGGGCCGCAACTCCCCCATCATCAAGCTCGTCGTCAGGAACAACTGCACTCACATTGCAGTCCTCGCAATACTCGCCGCCACGACCTTCAAGCAACGCCGACGTCGCTGCCCACACCGAGGTCGCAGCACCTTGCTCGGGCGACTTCCAAGCCATGGCCGTTGGCCGTTCAGACAAACGAGAAATCAACGACGTCAAAGTTTCTTCGGTCATGTATCGACTCAGTTCAGTATGAATCACACCTGGGTGAACTGCGAAAGCGCGAACGCCTTGATCGCGATAGCGACGATCAATTTCAACTGCGTGCAAAACATTGCAGGTTTTGGCAGCCCCATAGGCCAAGAACGGTTCGTAATCGCGACGCTCAAAGTTCACATCATCAAAATCAATATCGCCCATTCGGTGACCAGCCGAACTCAAAACAACCACTCGTGCTGGCGCCGACTCAACAAGTCGCGGTAACAGATCTCGAGCCAACAAGAAATGTCCAAGATGATCGACTCCGAACTGTTGCTCAAATCCATCAACAGTGTGTCCAAGCGGCGTGGCCATAATTCCGGCATTCAGAATCAGACCATGAAGTGGAACTTTGCGCGACATGAACTCAGCAGCCGCAGCACGCACCGACTTCAACGATCCCAAGTCAAGAATCAGACTCTCTAGTTTCGCATCGGGATGAGCCGCACGAATACCTGCAGCAGCGGTTTCATTCTTGGCTTGATCGCGTGCAGCCATCACCACGATCGCGCCCTTCGCAGCTAAAGAACGTGTGGTCTCAAGCCCAAGACCACCAGATGCACCCGTCACCAAGAACCGACGGCCAGCAAGGTCGATCCCTCCTAAAACTTCGTCAGTTGTCGAGGTAGCCGAAAATCCACTATTTGTTGTCATGACCGAAGCGTATGTTCGTGGTGCTCACACCAACGAGACGAGAACACACTCAATCACTAGCCGAGCGGTCCGCCGGCAAACCAACGGTCAAACATTGGTTTGATTGCGCTCCACACCAATTCAACTATTAAGCCACTCGGGGGCTGCACATATGTGAATGCCCCATACCCCTTATCGGGCGATGCTTGGGCCATAGCCAATGTCCAGCCTTTGGCAACGAGTGCTTCGGTTTCGCCCTTGACGTCATCGCTCCAGACACCCACGTGATGGATACCCGGATTCGTTCGCCCATCCCAAATTGATCCGGGTGCACCTTCAAGAAGTTCAATGTGTTGAGGACCTTCAGCAGAGTACGTGAACTTCAACGGAATGGTTTGCTCGCCACCACCAGGAGTCCACACATGTTGCTCACGCTCTTGAGGTTCACACCACGTCACGCTCAATGATTCACCAAGTTCTTTCATCGCCAACTCAAGATTCGGAACTCGAATCCCTTGGTGGTAGCAACGGGTGTAATCGACAGTTCCCATAACGTCCTCTTTCAATTGTCTCATTGGTTGCGATCAATAGTTCTGGAATTAACTAGATACGACGTTGATGACCTTCCCAATACGGTGCCCGTAATGGTTGCTTTTGAATCTTGCCCGTTCCAGTGCGCGGAATGTGCTGCACAAAGTCAACCGACCGCGGGGCTTTGTACCCGGCAAGCAATTCACGACAGTGCGCAATAATCGCTTGCGCAATTTCAGGACTCGCAGTCACTCCTTCTGCAACTTGAACGAGTGCTTTCACGCTTTCGCCAAAATCTTCATCGGGTACTCCGATAACTGCCACATCTTCAACTGCGGGGTGCGCCGAGATCACACCTTCAATCTCGGCCGGATAAATATTCACTCCACCAGAGATGATCATGTCAATCTTGCGATCTGATAACCACAGATAACCATCGGAATCGATATAGCCGACATCACCGGTTGTAAAGACACCAGGCTCAAGATGCGAATCTCGCGTCTTGGCTTCATCGTTGTGATACGAGAAGTCGGTGCCCATCTTATTTTTGAAATACAACGTACCTTCTTGACCTTGAGCAACGCGATCGCTCTCATCGTTCACCACGATGACTTCAACAGAGTCGAGCGGCTTACCGACGCTGCCACCTTTGGCCAACCATTCAGTCGAAGAAACAGTCGAGATAATTGATCCTTCAGTACTTCCGTAATATTCGGTGATCTTCGGGCCCCACCATGCAATGAGTCCCCGTTTGACAGCCGGCGGACACGGCGCCGCGCCATGCCACACAGTTGTCAATGATGCTCCGGAAAATTCGTTCTTCACTTCAGCAGGCAAATCCAACAAGCGCTTCATCTGCGTAGGAACAAGGTGCACATTTGTACATGAGTAACGATCGATCATCTGCAACATTGCTGCCGAGTCATATTTGTGTTGCATGACAGTTGTCGATCCACCGATCATCGGAAAGAACGAAAAGGCCCATTGAGCCGAGTGGTAAAACGGCCCACACAACATGGTTCGCCCAGGGATCGGCAAGAAGTTTGAAAAGCCCGCAGCGATGAATTTCATGATGTCGGGAGTCATGGCCATCCCACCCGACAACGCACCACGAACGCCCTTGGGACGACCGGTGGTGCCTGATGTGTAGAACATCGGGCCGCCGAGCATTTGATCGGAAGGTTCGTCGGTGCTCGCTTGCGAGAGCACTGTTTCAAAATCTATGAACCGCGAATCACTGCGAACTGCAGCATCACTTGTCGTCCCGATACCAACGACAAGTGTGAGGCTCTGTGCCCGGTCATCTTTCAGAGACGTTGACACAGTTGCATCGAATCGCTGATCAACGATGATCGCCTTT
>JBAXIP010000185.1:0-3905 GCA_037138315.1 Actinomycetes bacterium | reverse complement strand
GTGCCGTTATTGGTGATGGTGGCAATTTCAGTGTCAAAATGGTCGAAGTTCTATCGATCATGTTTTTTCATCATTGCCGGAAGTTCGTTTCTCTTCTTAGCCAGCAATGTGGTGAGGTCAGCATGGGTACCTTGAACCAATTTTCCGGCTCAACGTGTCTTGTCACAGGGGGGCTCGGCTTCATCGGATCAAATATGGCCAATTCTTTAGCCTTTGCTGGCGCGCAAGTACGTGTTTTAGATGCATTGATCGAACAGCACGGGGGAGATGAACGCAATATTGACTCATCACTTAATGCGATCAGTGTTGTTCAAGGCAACATTGCTGATGACGAAGTAGCGGAGCAACTTCTTGAGGGAGTTGATTTTGTTTTTAACATCGCTGGCCAAGTGAGCCATCACGAGTCAATGATTGATCCAATTCGCGATGCTGAACTTAATGTGACGGCACAATTGAAATTTCTTGAATCTGTTCGTCGGTATCGACCATCGGCTGTCGTGGTCCATACATCAACTCGTCAGGTATATGGCATGCCGCAGTACTTGCCTGTTGATGAGAAACACCCAACGGTGCCCCGTGATATCAACGGTGTGAATAAACTTGCTGGCGAAAATTATCACCGCCTGTACGGAACTGTTCACGGTTTAAAAACTGTTTCATTGCGACTCAGCAATGTCTTTGGACCTAGGCAAAGTTTGCAAAAAACGGGATTGGGATTTTTGCCAGTGTTTTTGGCGCGAGCCATGAAGGGCTTGCCACTGGAAGTATTTGGTGATGGTCAGCAGCAGCGCGATTGCTTGTATGTCACTGATGTCGTTGAGGCTTTAGGAAAAGCGGCCCTACAAGTTGCCGCCGGTGCAGTGGATCCAGGTGAAGTTATCAATCTGGGTCACACCGAAGTCCTCAGCCTGTTACAGATTGCTGAATTAGTGGTTGGGCGAGCGGGACAAGGTTCAACGCTTTCTTGTATCCCTTGGCCTGAAGAACTTGCCCGAATCGACATCGGAGGTTTTAGCGGTGACTACGCCATGGCACATCGCTTATTGAACTGGCTTCCGCAAGTAGCGTTTGCCGATGGCGTTGAACAAACTCTCGACTTTTATCGGGGGCATCCGTGGTACCTCTGATTGATTTGTCAAGGAGATTAAAAGCCAATGCTGATGCATTCGCTTTTGCTACCCAGCAAGTATTAGAAAGCGGAACTGTTTTACTTGGTTCACAAACGAGTCAGTTCGAAAAGTCATTTGCAAGTTTTGCTGGTGCAAAATATGGAATTGCGGTGTCTAGTGGTGCCTCGGCGTTACAGCTCAGTTTGGCGGCTCTCGGAATCGGACCCGGCGATGAAGTCATTGTGCCAGCAATGACTGCAGTACCAACAGCATCTGCGGTATGCGCCGTTGGTGCACGACCAGTGATCGTGGACATTGATGACGAAACTGCCGCTATAGATCTTGATCTTGTCGAGCATGCGATGACCGAACGAACGCAAGCTGTGATTGCTGTCCATCTGTACGGTCGTCCAGTTGACAATTTGGACAAGTTGACCAATTTGGGCGTGAAGGTTGTTGAAGATTGTGCTCAGAGCCATGGAGCAACAAAGGGATTGACTGGTTCAATTGGTGCATATTCGTTTTATCCGACCAAAAATCTTGGTGGTATCGGAGATGGTGGCATGGTTGTCACAGATGACCTAGAAGTTGCTGAACGTTTAAGTCGACTTCGGGTACATGGTCAAAGCGAACAGTACGTGCACATTGAGGTGAGTCAAAATCACCGCATGAGTGAAATCGAAGCAGCATGGCTGAATATCGTGCTCTCTCAATTGGAAGTCGGGAATCAACGGCGGCGTGACATAGCGAATCGTTATCAACTCGCCAATCCCAGTATTCGTTGGCAAGCCACTCATCCGAATCACGTGTACCACTGGGCAGTGGCGCTGCCGGCGAATCGAGATGACTTCCGCCAATCGATGCTCAAGCGTGACATCTCAACTGGGATTCATTATCCATTGGCCCTGACACAACAACCAGCGCTTCAACAGTTTGTCTCGGCTACGTGTCCTATTGCTGAAAACTGGGCGAGTAAATGCGTGAGCCTTCCTTGTTTTCCAGAACTGACCGACAGTGAAGTAGATGATGTGTGTGCAGCTTTGTCAGAGTTTGAACAATGACTGATGTGCGACAACGAAATCCTCTAGTTGTTTCGGTTTCGGCTTTCTTTCCCTGTTACAACGATGCACTGTCAATCGGCAAGATGGTGAGGGACGTTGTTGAGTCTCTTGTTGAATCTGTTGATGATTTCGAGATCATCGTGGTTAACGATGGATCGAGCGACAGCTCGCTCGAAGTTTTGCAAGAGCTTCAAAAAGAAATCAGTGAACTCCGAATTGTTAATCACGAAATAAATCGTGGTTACGGTGGCGCATTACTGTCTGGTTTCGCAGCTTCAACCAAACAATGGGTTTTCTACACTGATGGCGATGCACAGTATGACGCCCGTGAAATCACTCGATGTATTGACGCTGTTACTGAATCATCCGATGTGATTCAAGGATTCAAGATTGGTCGTGGTGATCCGTTCCACCGACGTGTGATTGGTCGGGCATATCACCATGGTGTGCGGTTTCTTTTCCGCCTACCAGTCCGAGACACCGACTGTGATTTTCGATTGATCAGAAATGCAATTTTGGGCAAAGTCCGCCTGCAATCAACGACCGGTGTGATCTGCGTTGAAATGATGCATGCGCTCAATCGTGTGAATGCGAATTTTGTAGAAGTTGGTGTCAGTCACTATCACCGTCCCCACGGTAAGTCACAGTTCTTTCGTATCCCAGCTATATCTCGCTCGGCGCTGCAACTTTTGCAATTGTGGACGCGCCTAATGCTTCGTCGCTCCTACGACTAGACCTACTATCAAGGCATGAAGTGCATCGCGGTGGTCATGGCTATGGCTTCTGAGGCCTCGCCGATATTGACGCAACTTGATGCGCGGGCGATTCCTGCGATTCCTTTGATGCCCTTCAAATTTTTTGAGGCGAATCGCAACGGATGTCGAGTAATTATTTCGGTTAATGGTCGCGATAGGCGACATGGAGTTGATTCGATCGGAACTGAGGCGGCAGCACTCAACACGTACTTTGTTGCCGATCGATATAACCCCGATCTTTTGATTACTGCTGGGACAGCGGGTGGATGGACACGCCAAGGTGCAGAGATCGGTGATGTGTACGTGAGTGATCAGAAGTTTGTTCACCACGATCGTCGTATTCCGATTCCGGGATTTGATGAGTACGGGATCGGTTCGTATCCAGCAGTGCCCGCAGCGGGTCTTGCACAGGCACTGAATCTGAAATTGGGTGTCGTGACGACCAGCAACTCGCTCGATGAAAATGATGACGACCGACGTTTGATCGCTGCGTCCGGGGGAACGGTCAAAGAGATGGAGGCAGCGGCAGTGGCCTATGTCTGCGAAATGATGGCGATTCCCGTGATGGGCTTAAAGGCAATTACCGATCTTGTTGACCATCACACCGCGACAGCCGACCAGTTTGATGCGAACTTGCTCATGGCCTCTCGGCGCTTGGCTGAAAAGTTGTTGCAGGTCATTGATTTCTGCGCTCCACGGTCGATTGCTGACCTCGCGTAAAGCTGAATAGAGGCGGGCGTTGCCGATAGTGCCATCTGCCCATACACTTCACATTTCCGCCGCGGGGTGGAGCAGTCAGGTAGCTCGTCGGGCTCATAACCCGAAGGTCAGAGGTTCAAATCCTCTCCCCGCCACCAAATAAAAATTGGCCGCCCCAACGGGGCGGCCAATTTTTATTTGATTGGGGTTCGCGATTTGGGAGGAGCGAAGCGACGGTTCCTCTCCCCGCATGAAGGATGTGTGCGAAGCGACGGTTCCTC
>JBAXIP010000184.1:0-3907 GCA_037138315.1 Actinomycetes bacterium | reverse complement strand
TAAAGGCCGTTGAGAAACCGGCATTTTGCACGACGAGTGCCGAGAGCGGATCCCATACTCCTGGCATCAACACCGATTCGCCAGCATCTAAACGATTTCTCAGATCTGCAGATCGCTTTGACATGACTTCCCCTCAAGATCAGAACTACCTATGTCCAACCGTATATCAGTCACCGGTAAGTGAACTCACTTAGGAAGAGACAGCACTCTTTCACCCAAGATGTTACGCATTACGTTTGAGGTTCCACCCATGATGGTGTAGCCAGGAGCGTAGGCAAAACCTTGCGAGGTTTGATCCCACAATGTTGCCTCGGGTCCGAGCGTCTGCATCACGAATTGAGCAACATCCCATTCATGTTCGGTACAGAAACACTTAGTCGCAGCAGAGAATCCAGCAGGTGCTTGTCGCAATACTTCTCGGATCACCAAAATGCGTCCAATGTGATACTTCATTTCAAGGCGAGCAATTTCTTGGCGCACTCTCGGGTCTGATGTATCGGCACGTTCGCGAGCGATGACATACAGCGCATAATTTGAAACCAAACGATCGATGCCGCCGCGTTCGTGTTCCAGTTGGCGCATCGTCTGTTTGAAAGCATTTCCTTCAACTCCGACAAGATTGATAACTGGCACGCGAACATCGGTGAAGAAGACTTCACAAAAGTGACGATTCGTCGTCATGTCTTTAATCGGCCGAACTTCAATTCCGGGCGTATTCATCGGAACAATAATTTCGCTAATACCAGCGTGCGGCGGTCCGTCTGTTGAAGTGCGGCAGATGAGATAGCAATAGTCCGCGACTTCGCCAAAGCTTGTCCAAATTTTCTGACCATTGATCACCCAGTCGTCACCATCACGCACCGCTTGGGTTTTCAAAGACGCCAGATCTGACCCTGCGTTGGGCTCGGACATGCCGATGCACCACGTTGATTCACCCGTCAAAATTTGTGGCAAAAATTCTGCTTGCTGATCAGGGCGACCATAAGCAATCAAGGTAGGACCCATTTGACGATCGGCAAACCACATCGACCCAATCGGAGCGCCGGCCTTAATGAGTTCTTCGCCGATAATCAAACGGTCGATAGCGGGGCGACCACCACCACCGAATTCAGAGGACCAGGTGAGCCCAATCCAACCCTTGGCCCCTAATTCGAGTGCAAACTCTTTGGACCAACCATTGATCCACGAATCATTAGCTCTCCCGTACGTCGCCACTGCGTGAGCCGCCATCTCGCTGGCCTCAGTGCGCAGGGCTTCTTGTTCGGGTGTCCAGGTGAAATCCATCAGTCGTCCTTTGTCCTGACCTATTTTGCCTCGCCCACGGGCGCAACGCCTGATTTAGAGTCGAAAGACTCCTCTGCAAGGTCCGACTTCAGTCACAAACCAGTCTCTCGTGGGTGGCAAGATGAAGTGTGCTGAAGATTCATCCACGATCTTATGATTTTGATTGGGACTCTAGCTATCAACCGCCAGCCAACCCTTTACGAGTCACCAGCGACCAGTGGGCGAGTTATTGCACTGACGGATTTTTTATCATCGACGATTTACTGACACCACTGCAGGTTGAACAGATAACTACCGAAACTGACGAGGGCTACCGCGAAGCCAACGAGTTCATGAAGTTGCTCCCTGACGAACGTCTCTTCATTGCTGAACGCGGCGCAATTTCATTCGCACCACACTTGGCCCTGAAATCTTCTCTATTGCGCGACTTCGTCGTGAAGTCCCCAATTGCCGAGGTCGCTCACGACATCATCGGACCCGAAGCACGGCTCTACCACGACCAAGCTGTCTATAAAGAAAACGAGAAACCTCGCCGTTTTCCATGGCATCAAGACAACGGCTACACCTTCGTGTCACCCGAGAACTATCTCACAGTATGGATCGCACTCACTGATGCCACGATTGAATCTGGCTGTCCGTGGGTTGCCCCAGGTTTACAACGGCACGGCACATTGGTTCATAACTATGTTGAGCCACTTGGCTGGGAGGCATTCGAAGAACCTCCCGTCACAGCGGTTGCCGCTCCTGTACAAGCCGGAGGTGCTGTTGTCTTCAGCAGCCTCACTCCACATCTGACTGGTCCGAACGTTTCAGCGCATGTTCGCAAGGCCTACATTGTGCAATACATCGGCAATCATGCGAAACGCTTTGACAATGCTCAAGATTTAGCAGGTACGCCAATGCAAAACGACCAGCAATACCCGATGATCGAACTGTGAGGATTTGAAGTGAATAACGCCGCGCTCGAGTCTCCATACGGATTGTCCGATGAAACTCGTCAAAGTTTTGCTCAAAATGGTCACTGTGTTGTGCGAAACCTTGCAAGCCGCGATGAAATCACTACCTACAAAAATGCCATCGATGAAGCAACGATGGAACGTCGGTGGGATAAACGGCCTATTGAAGAACGTGACACTTACGGGAAGGCTTTCATTCAGTCAGCCGCCCTCTGTCATCACAGTGACAAAGTAAAAGAGTTTGTCTTTGCGCAACGCTTTGCTCGCGTTGCCGCCGAACTGCTCGGAGTTGATGGCGTCCGTTTGTATCACGATCAAGCGCTCTACAAAGAGCCTGGCGGTGGATTCACACCCTGGCATCAAGATCAGGTGTACTGGCCACTCAATACCAATCGTACGATCACGATGTGGATGCCCACTGTCGACGTTCCATCTGAAATAGGTGGAGTCATTTTCGCAAATGAATCATGGCGCGACGGAAACTTAGGCGAGGAAGTCATCGGCGATGCCTCGCAAGCTTTCTTTGACACTCTGATCGAGGAACGCGGCTATTCCCTAGAATCCCATGGCCCTTTCATGGCTGGCGATGCGACGTTCCATTTGGGATGGACTTTGCATAGCGCACCAGCCAATAACACCGATGTCATGCGTTCGGTGATGACCATCATCTATTACGCCGATGGCACCACTATTGGCGAGACAAATCATCCCGCTCGCGATCTTGACCTAGCCCTGTGGCTCGGCAATGCCAAGCCCGGGACACCTGCGGATTCACCAGCAAATCCGCTTCTGTGGCATCGTTCTTGGAATGACTAGTACCCAGGCGAACCCTGCCCGACCAACCCAGGCATCGTTCCATCTTCTTGCCAAACCGACTGGTGCTATTTGCAACCTTGATTGCACCTACTGCTTTTTCTTGTCTAAGGATGCGTTGTATCCCGGTGACCGAATGCGTATGTCAAAAGAGACTCTTGAGACATACCTCGAGCAGTTGCTCGCAAGTCAACCAGACGGTCCGGTTTCGGTCGCTTGGCAAGGTGGTGAACCGACGCTGATGGGTTTGGATTTCTACAAACAAGCCATTCAATTGATCAACCTGTACGCACGTCCGACGCAGATCATTGAACACACTATGCAAACCAACGGAACATTACTTGATGACGAATGGGCAAAGTTCCTCAAACAAAATTCAGTTCTTGTCGGATTATCAATTGATGGTCCTCAGTCACTGCATGATGTGTATCGAGTCTGGAAGGATGGGCGCGGCAGTTACGACGATGTTGTCAAAGCCTGGGAACTACTACAGCGACATCAGGTTGACACAAACATCTTGTGCTCGCTCAGTGCCGCGAACGCCAATCATCCAACCGAGGTCTACAAGTTCTTTCGAGATCAACTCGGCGCCAAACACATTCAATTCATCCCCATTGTTGAACGATCCACGCCAGTTGACCTTGAAATCGCCGAAAAAGGATGGAGCGAAAAACCGGGCCGGCGGCGAATCTTGTACACCCAACAAGGCAACCTCGTCACGAGTCGATCAATCACCGGAAAACAATATGGCGACTTCTTGAGCGCGGTTTTTGATGAATGGCTCACTCATGATGTCGGCGAAGTGTTCATCCAGATCTTTGATGTCACTCTTGGTGCCCATGTGGGCTTGTACA
>JBAXIP010000183.1:0-3939 GCA_037138315.1 Actinomycetes bacterium | reverse complement strand
GATATCTAGGACCATGGGAACACCGTCTTTCTGATGCAATCTCAATTCAGAGTAGTGCTCGCGTCATGGCTATTGTGAACCCCATGAGCGGGGCCACGATCCACAAACTTGACGGACGACACGACCGCGTCCGCAAGGGCAAAGAAGCGGTCATTAACGCAATTATTGCAATGGTCGCCGAAGGGCGAGTCAATTTGTCGGCTGCCGATATTGCTGCTCGTGCAGGAATCTCAGAACGAACATTTACTCGTTATTTCGATTCAATTGGTGACCTCATTGAATTGTCACTGCAACAAATTGAACCGCACATCAAACATATGCTCACTTTCGATGTTCCTTCAACCAACTTGCACGATCGATTAGAAGCCCTGATTCAACTCCGCGTAGCGCTCATCCGTACGTATAGTCCACTCATCGAAGCGGTCGAACAATTGAGCCACAATTGGGCATCAGCCAAAGAAGCGACGCGCGGACGTGACCTCACTCTTGAGGCTCAATTCCAACGGTGGTTCTCGATTGAGCGCGCCCAGATGAACGAAGATCGGTTTACCGCTATCGGTCACTTCTTGTCGTACGCGTCGCTCCGCCAACTTTTCATGAGCCTTGGCAATCGAACCGAAGCAGTCGTCACAGCGATGGCCTTCGAATTGTTCTCACATCGCCCGAAATAGCCCCGACTTGTTCCACCAGATGCACCCCAACAGAGGGTGACCTGCCTGTACCCTCGTTATGCCATGGAAACCGGTACCACCATCTCAGACGAAGCTTTGCGGCGCCGAACTTTCGCCATCATCAGCCACCCTGACGCCGGCAAAACCAGCCTGACCGAAAAATTCTTGTTGTACGCGGGAGCGATTCAAGACGCGGGCTCGGTTCGAGCTCGTGCTGGTCAGCGTTCGGCCACTTCTGACTGGATGGAAATGGAACGCCAGCGCGGCATCTCGATTTCATCAACCGTTTTGCAGTTTCCGTATGGCGACCACGTTTTCAATTTGCTTGACACGCCTGGTCACCGCGACTTCAGCGAAGACACCTATCGCGTTCTCGCCGCCGTTGACGCGGTCATCATGGTTCTCGATACCGCCAAGGGAATTGAAGCCCAAACGTTGAAACTTTTCAATGTGTGTCGTTCGCGTAACTTGCCTGTGTTGACGTTCTTCAACAAGTTCGACCGTCCTGGCCGCGACCCTCTTGAACTGCTCGACGAAGTTGAACAACAAATCGGACTGCGCGCCACACCTGCGACATGGCCCGTCGGACAGCCTGGAGATTTTCGCGGCACGATTGATCGCCGCACTGGACTCTTCACCAAATACACGCGTACCGCACGCGGTGCTGCTGAAGCACCTGAGGAAATCATTGATGCCGAACGTGCAGCCGCTGAAGAAGGTGATGCATGGAAAGTTGCTCTCGATTCATGTTCATTACTCGACGCGATTGAAGCCGATGTTGATGTGCCATCGTTCTTGGCAGGAAAGAGCACGCCGGTCTTTGTTGGATCGGCTCTCACGAACTTCGGAGTGCGCGCTTTGCTTGATGCAGTTGCCGAACTTGCTCCCCCACCGATACCGCGCTTTGACGTCGCCGAAAATGAGCGGGTTCTTGAAAGTCCATTCTCTGGTTTTGTATTTAAAATCCAAGCCAACATGGACCCGAATCACCGTGACCGCTTGGCGTTTGCCCGAGTTTGTTCGGGACATTTTGAGCGCGGTATGGATATTGAATGCACTCGATCAGGTCGTGCAGTTGGAACCAAGTATGTAACGACCGCATTTGGTAATGATCGCGAAACTATTGAAGAAGCTTTTCCTGGTGACATCATCGGCCTTGTCAATGCTGGTGATCTACGCATTGGTGACACGATTTATGCCGGCAAGAAAGTTGAGTTCCCTGGAGTTCCACGCTTCGCACCTGAAGTCTTCGCCAGCGCACGTCCGCTTGATCGCAGCAAGATCAAGCAGTTCCGAAAGGGAATTGAACAGCTCGATCAAGAAGGTGTCGTACAAGTGTTACGCGACCTCGACTTTGGTGACACCGAACCAGTGCTTGCTGCCGTTGGTGTTTTGCAGTTTGAAGTGTTTGCCTATCGATTGTCGAGCGAGTTCAGTGCACCAACCGAAATTATTTCATCGCCGTATCAGGCAATGAGAATCACCGATAAGGACAGCGCTGATCGCTTACGCCAAATAGGTGGAATCCGAATTTTGTATCGCAGCGATAACGAGATGGTCGCGCTGTTTGAAAACAAGTACCGATTGCAGCGTCTTGAAAAAGATGAACCCGAGTTGACCCTCAAATTAGTTTTTGACGGCCAACCCGACTCGTAAAAACTAGCGGCGGGGACGACCACCGTTGCCGCGAGCAGTTCCGCTACGAGCACCGGGACGACCACCTTGACGGCCGTCAGCACGCACGCCACCACGACCAGCCGAGCGGCCAGACGGACGTCCCGCCATATTCGACACATCGATTCCAGTCCACGTTGCCGTGACGCCAGCCTTCTGTAACAACTGCTTCACTTCGCTCACTTGCGATGTTGAAGCAACGGTAATCACGCGACCAGCAGCACCAGCACGAGCAGTACGACCCGAACGGTGAGTGTACGCCTTGTGCTCGATCGGCGGATCGGCGTGGACAACCAAAGGCACATCATCAACATGGATTCCGCGAGCAGCAATATCGGTTGCTACTAATGCTGAGGCTGAGCCACTAGCAAAGGCCGCCAAGTTACGCTCACGCGCAGTCTGTGACAAGTTGCCATGCATATCAACTGCATTGATTCCGAATGTCTGAAGCTTTGCCGCCATTTGCTTGGCACGGTGCTTGGTACGTGTGAAGATGACAACGCGTTCTTTACGGGCCAATTCAGCAACGGCTTCCAAACGATCGGCATCATCAATCACCAAAACGCTGTGATCTAACAACACCGGTGCTTCAACTTCTGCTGCGTGCGATACGGGATTGTCCAAGTAACGCGACACGATTGCATCAACGCCACCGGCAAGCGTGGCCGAGAACAACATGCGCTGTCCAACCTTTGGAGTTGCGTCAAGAATGCGCTTCACCATAGGCAAGAAACCTTGATCGGCCATATGGTCGGCTTCGTCAATGATGGTGATTTCAATGCGATCAAGCTTGGCGTCGCCTTCACCCATGTGATCGACCAATCGACCTGGGCAAGCAACAACAATTTCTGCACCAGCACGAAGTCCATCGCGCTGAGGTCCATGACCGACACCACCAAAGACGGTGATGACGCGCAAACCACAAGCAGTTGCCAACGGATCAATCACTGCAGCAACTTGTGTTGCAAGTTCACGAGTGGGCACCAAGATCAATGCACGAGGGCGATTGGCTTGACGACCAACTTTGGTTGCAGCTAAGCGCGCAATCAAAGGCAATGCGAAGGCAAGAGTTTTACCCGAGCCAGTTCGACCCTGACCAAGAACATCGCGACCAGCCAACGAGTCGGGCAATGTCACGCTTTGAATTGAGAAAGGTTCGGTGACTCCAGTTGCAGCAAGGATGCCGGCGAGATTTGCGGGCACACCAATTTTGACGAATCCGTTATCTGGGCCAACTTCAATCGCAATGATCGAAGGCTTTTTCGGAGCAAAGTTAGAGGCCGTCGCCGAACCATTTTCGGAACGGAAACCACGACGATCATCGCGACGCGATGCCGACTTGGCACGCGATTGATTGGTTGACTTGCTGCGAGCTTTACCAGCTGAAGGGCGACCACCAGATGATGGACGTGCTCCAGATGACGCTCCGCCAGCAGGCGAACCGCCTTCAGAACGTCGTTGGGGCGTGGTCGAACGACCAGTTGAAGTGGATGGGGACATGAGGGGTGTTTCCTTTGACAGGTGCCGCGAACCTGTCTGGGATGACACGCATCGCTCGGACGAACCATCGTCCCGGCTGCGTCACCCTACCCAC
>JBAXIP010000182.1:0-3966 GCA_037138315.1 Actinomycetes bacterium | reverse complement strand
ATTAGATGAGGTTGGTGATGGCGCCTTTTTCGGCACCCTGCGCCAACTTGGCGTACTTGCCCAACACGCCACTCGTATAACGCGGCGGATTCGGCTTCCAACCTTCACGTCGCTGAGCCAATTCGGCTTCATCGACCAACAGATCGAGACCAAAGTTGGCCACATCAATCTTGATCTTGTCGCCATCACGCACAAACGCAATCGGGCCGCCATCAACTGCTTCAGGCGCCACGTGGCCAATACAGAATCCCCATGTGCCACCACTGAATCGACCGTCAGTGATGAGTGCACAGTCGTAACCGCGACCGGCACCCTTCATTGCTCCGGTGATCGCCAACATCTCGCGCATTCCTGGTCCGCCTTTCGGACCTTCGTAGCGAATCACCAGCACCGTATTGGGCTTAATTTCGCCAGCCATGATTGCTGCCATCGCTCCATCTTCACCGTCGAACACTCGCGCTGTTCCTTCAAACAAACGCTGTTCGGGCGTAAGGCCCGCAACTTTTACAACGCTGCCCTTCGGTGCGAGCGATCCAGTCAAGATGAGCAACCCACCTTCAATGTTGATCGGTGCACTCAATGGATGCACCACAACTCCATCGGGGTCTGGCGGATTGATCTCGGCCAAGTTTTCAGCCATGGTCTTACCAGTCACTGTCATTACATCACCGTGCAACAAGCCGGCGTCCAACAACATCTTCAAAACAACGGGCACTCCACCGATACGGTCGAGATCGGTCATGTGGAATTTTCCACCTGGCTTCATGTCGGCAATGTGCGGAACTTTAGCGGCAATGCGGTTGAAGTCTTCAAGATTCAGTTCGACGCCCGCTTCATTAGCAATCGCCAACAAGTGCAACACCGCGTTGGTGCTTCCTCCCAAAGCATTCGCAAGTGCGATCGCATTTTCGAATGCCTTCTTGGTGAGAATGTCACTCGGGCGAATTCCGAGTCGAAGCATATTGACAACTGCTTCTCCGGCGAGACGTGCGTCTACTTCACGACGGGGGTCAATTGCCGGCGCCGAAGCAGAACCTGGCAACGACAATCCGAGTGCCTCACCAATTGACGACATCGTGTTAGCCGTGAACATTCCGCCACATGCACCTTCACCGGGGCAGGCGTGGCGTTCAATTTCGCCTAACTCTTCTTCGGTGATCGTTCCAGCAGCGCAGGCACCAATCGCTTCAAAAACCGACGTGATGTCGATGGCTTTCCCGTCGACATATCCCGGCAAAGTTGAACCGTTGTACACGAACACCGCTGGCAAATTGAGACGAGCGATCGCCATCATCATTCCGGGCATGCTCTTATCGCATCCACCCGTTGCCACAAGTCCATCAAGTCGTTCGCCGTGCATGACGGTTTCAACCGAGTCGGCGATCACTTCACGACTTACTAACGAGGCACGCATTCCTTCGTGACCCATCGAAATTCCGTCGCTGACCGTGATTGTTCCAAATTCAAGGGCCACTCCACCCGCGGCACGAACGCCTTCTTTGGCGGCAGCCGTCAAACGACGAATAGACATATTGCATGGAGTGATTTCATTCCACGAAGAGGCAATTCCTACTTGGGGCTTTTCCCAATCGGCATCGGTCAATCCCACAGCCCGCAACATTGCACGCGAAGCAGCCTTTTGGATGCCATCAGTAACGTCACGACTACGGGGCTTGATATCAACTGTCGTTTCCGACATTTTTTCCGACTTATTTCCTGAAGAATTCACTTGAGCCATGTCTCCACGGTAGCCGTGGCAACCCCATGACGACACGCTGATTGTCAGTCAAGTTTGACCGAGCTTTAGGCATTCACTTTTTTGCGTGGTCCTCGCACAAACATCAGCAAAATCGGAATGAGGTAGGCGAAGTATGCGATCACGCGAATCTTCTCAGCATCGCTTGACCAGCCAAAGAGACCCTTCATGAAGTCATAGAAGGTTCCCTCAGCCCATGGACCCGAAGTCACAGTCCATGCTGGGTCAATGAGCCAACCACTTTCGAAACCTAATAATTCTCTGAACTCGTGGAAGGCTTTGCCAACAAGGCCAGCCGCGAAGAAGATCAACATCACTCCGGTCACCAAGAAGAACGAACGCAAATTCAAACGATTGCCACCCTTGTACACGAGATAACCCAGCACTGCCGAAATCGCGATTCCGATCAATCCACCGACTACGACTTTTGCACCCGAAGCGCTGCTGGTTTCTGCGCCGAGCAAAAACAATGCCGTTTCAAGTCCTTCGCGGAAAACTGCAACAAAAGCAATCGCTGCTAATGCTTTTGCTCCGGTTGCTTGATCAACCTGTGATCGCAATTCGGCCCCCAGGTTGCGGGCGTTCTCTCGCATCCAGAAAATCATCCAGGTCAAAACGCTGGCCGCGGCAACGGCAATGACGCCCTCGGTGGCCTGTTCAACCTTGCCGTTCAATCCACCGACAGCAAGGTGGATCGAGATTCCAAAAACGACGCACAAAGCAACTGCGGCGAAAGCACCCTTCCACATTGCAGGCAAATCGGATGAACGTCCGCTCTTCACCAAATAACCGGCCAAAATTGCGAGCACGAGGGCAATCTCGAGCCCTTCACGCAAAGTAATAAGAAATGAAGCACCCATAAATCAAATGTTAACCATGCCTAACAAGCATTTGCAAGGCTTGCCTAACAAATGCTGAAATTATTTGCGACCAAATCCAAAGAGGTGCTGGCCGACCTTCCGCATCTGGATTTCTTCAGCACCTTCGGTGATCCGGTAGCGGCGATGGTGGCGATAGATGTGCTCAAAGGGCATATGTCGGCTGTATCCGACTCCCCCACACGTCTGCATTGCTCGATCGGCCGCGTCACACACCAGGCGGTTGGCACGGTAGTTGCACATCGCAACAAGGTGAGTGAACTCCATAAAGCCTTCGACATCGGGACGATCGCTCTTCACTGAATCATCCATCAGCGAAGCGGTGTAGCGAATGAGTTGACGCAACATGGCGGCTTCAGTGTGTAACTCAATCAATGGGAATTGGATTCCTTGATTACTCGATAATTTCTTCCCCCACGTCACGCGCGAATTGGCGTAAGCAACTGCTTCATTAACGCAGTACTGCGCAGCACCTAACGACGAAGCAGCTTGACGAATACGATTCTCGTGCACGAAATGTTGTGCAAGATCAAGACCATGATCTAATCGCCCGAACAATGCAGTACTTGAAACTCGTACATCTTTCAAGCTCACTTCAGCATGATCGGTTGGCATGTTGAATGTCCACCAAAAGAAATCAACATTGAAACCCGGGAGATCGGTCGGAACGAGGAACGCCGAAATTCCAACCGGGCTTCCTGGATCTCCAGAAGTGCGAGCAAAAATAATGTCGTGCGTTGCGTGATGCAAACCACTGTTCCAACGCTTCATTCCGTTAATGACCCATTCATCGCCATCACGGACCGCAGTTGTTTCGAGATAGGTCGCATCACTTCCGTGATTGGGCTCGGTCAAACCAAAAGCCAAACGCTTTGTTCCATTCAAGAACCCGGGCATCCATTCTTTCTTTTGTTCTTCGGTTCCAAAATCGCGCATCATCAAAACTGTCGGGAAGTTGCCGACAACTGATGATTCGTTTTGCAAGTCGTTAAAAAGACCGAGACCTTTTGTTGCAAGATGCTCGCGAATAATCGCCATCTCAAGGTTGCTCGCACTACGCCCACCAAACTCGGGCGGCAAAGCCAGACGCAACCATCCGGCCGCATCGGCCCGACGTCGCATTTCGCGTAGCAACTCTTCCCAATCGGCACGCGGCACCCCGTCGTTCTCATAATCGGTTCGGGCCCACTCACGACGATGGTCAAAGAATCGCTCATTGTCGTCTTGCGCCTGAAGGGGTTTGATCTCGTGTTCAATGAATGCATCAAGGTCACGCAAGGTCTGTTGGATCGATTCGGGAATGCTGAAGTCCATGGACTGACCGTAATCCCC
>JBAXIP010000181.1:0-4062 GCA_037138315.1 Actinomycetes bacterium | reverse complement strand
CATGATTCACTTCACGGCCGATCTTTCGTCGCTCACGAGCGACTGCCCCGGGGTTCTGTTCTGGCTCTGTGATCAAGGTATGGGTGGCACGTTGATTTCTCATGGCGGCGACAACGAATGGGTGTACATGCATCCTGTTGATGCTGACCATGTAGTTGACCAATCACCTGAAGTTTGTGAGTCCATGGTTCGTTCGGTCCTCGTTGATGCACCAGTCAATATTCAAATTCTGAAAACATCATCGTGGACGATGACTTCACAAATTGCTGACCGCTATCGCGATGGTCGCGTCTTCTTGGTGGGCGATGCAGCCCACCGCTTTCCGCCCTCAGGAGGCATGGGGCTGAACAGCGGCGTACAAGACGCCCACAACTTGGCATGGAAGCTTCAAGCCGTCATCACGGGTCAATCACATGACCCATTGCTTGACACCTACGAACCAGAGCGTCGCCCTGTCGCTCAACGCAACGCTCAGGCCAGTCTTGAAAACGCTTTCAAGATGATTGAAGTATTTGAAGCCCTTGGTAAACCCGATCAACAAGGCCTTACCGACGCCATCAACAATCAGCAGACCCATTTCGACATGTTTGGTTTACAAATGGGTTACCGCTACGAGCTTGAGGGAACAACGACCTCTATTGCGCCACTCAGCGATGATGTCATCCGCAACTACACGCCATCAAGCGAACCTGGGTGCCGCCTGCCCCATGGCTGGCTGATCCGAAACGGTCAACGCATCTCGTCACTTGATCTCATCGGCTTGACGGGAACAACCGTGATCGTCGGACCAACTGCCGAAGTCGATGAACCCTGCTTGCGAGTCGGTCGTGACTTCGAGGATCCCAATAATTGGTGGGGCACAGTTCTTGGACTCCCCAGTGGTGGCTACATCACAGTTCGTCCCGATCAGCACATCTCCAGCCGTTTCGCTGCGAAAAGTGACTTCTCAGCGCTTTATTAAATATGTGCTAATTCAGTCACATTGGCTCTTCCAGGGGTTCCCTATCTCCCACCCGCAGGAGTAGGTTTGCATCGCTGACAAGTCGGCGACCTATGGCTTCAATTAAAAAATTCCTCATCGGCAAACCCCTCTCGAGCGCTGATGAACAGCATCAACGTTTGAGTCGCGTTATTGCTTTGCCAGTATTCGCTTCCGACGCAATTTCATCAACGGCCTACGCCACCGATGAAGTAATGGCGGTCCTATTGCTACAGGCCGGAATCGGCGCTGTTGCGTTTAGGACTCTCGTCCCCATCGCCATCATCGTGTGTGTCTTGATGGCCATCGTGGTGACGTCGTATCGCCAAACGATTATGGCCTATCCATCAGGCGGTGGCGCATACATCGTGAGCCGCGAAAACCTCGGCACGATTCCAGCGCTCGTTGCAGGATCATCTCTGCTCGTTGACTACATCTTGACTGTTGCCGTGAGTGTGGCCGGTGGCGTGCTCGCAATTCGCACTGCAGTCGGCTTCGACCACAAGTGGACAGTTCCCGTTTGTTTGTTATGCGTGTTCATCATGACCGTCATGAACTTGCGCGGCGTCAAAGAATCTGGTGCTGCTTTCGCCGGACCCACGTATTTCTACATCATCATGCTTGTGATGTTGATCGGTACAGGTCTCTATCGCATCTTCGTGCAACATGTCGGACCGATTCCTGTTGACCTACTCAGTCCAGAGGCTCAAGAACTTCGAAACGGAGCAAAGTCTCTCGGTCTCATGATGTTGTTACGTGCTTTCTCTTCCGGTGCTGTTGCGCTATCGGGTGTTGAAGCCGTATCAAACGGTGTTCCTGCATTCCGTAAGCCCGAAAGCAAGAACGCAGCAATCACTCTCATGTGGATGGGTGGAATTCTCGGAACCTGCTTCTTTGGTGTGTCTGTTCTTGCGTCTCACCTCAAGCCCTTCCGAGGAGAAGCTGACGGAAACGGTCTCGGCTTGATGGCCGAGTATCTGTACGGCGGCAAAGGCGTCCTGTTCTGGATGACCATGATCGCCACTTTCTTAATTTTGATCTTGGCGGCCAACACTGCGTATGCGGACTTCCCTCGTTTGGCTTCAATCATTGCCAAGGACGACTTCTTGCCACGTCAGTTCTTTAATCGTGGAGCGCGACTTGTTTTCTCAAACGGCGTCCTTTTCTTGGCGCTCATTTCAAGTATTTTGATTGTTGCCTTCGACGGAGATATTTCGAAATTGATTCCGTTGTACGCATTCGGTGTGTTCACCGGTTTCACACTCAGCCAAACCGGAATGGTCAAGCACCACTTACGACTGCGTGAACCCCATTGGCAAATCGGCCTTGCAGTCAACGCAGTTGGTGCAGTCACCACCGGACTCATTGCCGTGATCGTTGTAGTTTCAAAATTCACTGAAGGTGCCTGGATCCCCGCCCTCCTGATTCCGTTCATGGTGTTGACATTCCGTGCCATCGGACGCCACTACGCCAAGGGTCGCAAAGTGGTGAAATCCGAGCCAGGATTTTGGCCGAGCCGCGAAACTCACACCATGGTTGTGCTTATTGGTGGAATTAACAAGGGCGTCCTGCATGGTCTGCAATATGCCAAGTCGCTGAACCCCGATCGCCTTGTCGCTCTATCGGTGGTCAGCAGCCCCGAAGAACAAGCGCAACTTCAAGAGCAATGGCATGCGTACAACATTCCTCTTGAGCTCACTTTTGAATTCTCCGAGTTCCGCGAGCTCACCAATCCAGTAATGCGCTTCCTCGATGAACTTGATTCGTTGTACAGCGATGACATCATCACTGTGGTCATCCCCGAGTTTGTTACGTCCTGGAAAACCCAGTGGCTCCACAACGGAAGCGCATTTGCACTAAAGGCTCGTTTGTTACATCGTCCCCACACCGCAGTTGTTTCGGTGCCCGTGCATATGCATCACGGCGTCATCGAGGAAGGTTGATTTTTATGCACATGATCATCGTCGGCTGTGGTCGAGTTGGTTCAACGATTGCGAAAGAGTTGCAATCTCAAGGACATGATGTGGTTGTCATCGACCGCAAGAAAGATGCCTTTCGACGCTTGGGCGACGACTTTTCTGGTCGCACCGTAACTGGCATCGGTTTTGATCGCACTGTGCTTCAAGAAGCTGGCATCACATCTGATAGTGCAGTCATGGCTGTCACGAGTGGCGACAATTCAAACATCATGATTGCTCGTGTTGCTCGCGAAATGTTCGGCGTGCAACATGTTGCCGCCCGTATTTACGACCCCAAGCGTGCTGCCGTCTACCAGCGCCTCGGTATCGCGACCGTCGCAACAGTTGCTTGGACCAGCAACCAGATCATGAGCATTGTGATGCCACAACAAAGTGCTCCCACCTGGACCAGCCCAACATCAACACATTTCGTCGTTGAACGTCATGTTCAGGCTCCAACTGCTGGACGCGCCATCGACGAGTTCACGTCCGATGAATGTCGAGTCGTATTGCTCGGTCGTAATGGAGTCAGTCAGATTCCTCCCACCACCGTGTTGCTGCAAGAAGGCGATGTGTTGCACGTGTTGGCAACAACTTCTGGAATTGAAACTTTTGATCATGCATTTACCGCTCATCAAGGGAGCCACTCATGAAGATCGTTATCGCAGGTGCCGGCAGCGTCGGTCGCTACATGGCCGAACAATTGTCATCCACCGGCAATCAAGTCACGCTGATTGACTCCGATGCCAGTGCAGTTTCACGTATCAATGTTCCTGGCGTCACCACCGCTGTCGGCGATGCATGTGAAATTGACACACTTGCCAAGGCCGGACTCGCAGACGCCGATGTTGTTGCTGCGGTTACTGGTGATGACGAAGACAACTTAGTGATTTCGTTGCTCGCCAAGCAAGAGTTTGCGGTGCCCCGCGTTGTCGCTCGCGTCAACAACCCCAATAACGAGTGGATGTTCAACGAGATGTGGGGAGTCGATGTTTCAGTGTCGACACCACACCTTCTCACCGCAATGGTTGAAGAGGCAGTGAGCGTTGGTTCATTGGTTCGCATCATGAAGTTTGAACACGGCAAGGCTCAACTTGCCGAAGTCACTTTGGCCGAAGGTTCACC
>JBAXIP010000180.1:0-4157 GCA_037138315.1 Actinomycetes bacterium | reverse complement strand
GCTCGTCGTCAAGAACTGATCATTCACATCATGTCAACATTTGACCAAGACGAGTTTGGTGAACTGTCGGTATACCTTGATCGCTTTGTTGGTTCGCTCGACCAATTCGTTGCTCAACTCAATCAACCAAGTGATTCGTCAGAGTGACTCGAAGCGCCAAAGCCAAAAATGGTCACCCGCCTAAAGTCTGTGTGGCCTGTAACCGCCCCTTTGAGTGGCGAAAAAAGTGGGAGCGCGACTGGGACCAAGTCCGTTGGTGTAGCGATGCCTGTCGTTCTGGCAAAGCGAACGCTCTCAATGACAATCTTGAGGCCAAGTAACTAGCAGGTCGCCCTGCAAAGTCGCTACCATGACGTTTATGGTTGCAGCGTATATTTGGCACTGGTGGGTCGGCGTCGTTCTGACGATCGTAGGAATCTTGACGGTGGTTGGCGTCGCTGCTGGCTATGTCAAGCAGGTGTCAGCCTCCCGCTTCCCGGGTAAGCGCCAACGCCGCGGCCACGACGAGGGCTGAGCCATTCCCGATTCGGGACCTCAGACGTGGCAACACTCGCCGCTCATTGTTGATCTTCTCTCTCGTACAACTTTTCCCGTTTCAGGTTCGATCGTTACTTGTGCGGTCTCAGGCGGGGCGGATTCACTGGCGCTGATGGCGCTGGCGGTTGCGGCGGGACTGAGCGTGACCGCAATCCCTGTTGATCATGCATTACGCCCCGAATCGGCAGCCGAAGCCGACATCGTTCGATTAGCTGCCGAGTCTTTAGGCGCTCAATTTCGAGCGGTCACTGTCGCAGTTGGACAAGGTTCCAATCTCGAGGCTCGAGCTCGTCAGGCACGCTATGAAGCCCTTCCTGAGGACGTTCTGACCGGTCATACCGCCGATGATCAGGCCGAAACTGTGCTCTTGAATATTTTGCGCGGCGCTGGCGTCGATGGGCTGGCCGGAATTCGTCCGACCGGTGGGCCAAGCCACCAGGTGGGACACCCGCTGTTGAGCATTCGCCGGGCTGAAACTGAAGCCGTCTGCCAACTTTTGAACTGGACTGCCGTGTCGGACCCATCGAACAACGACCACTCATTATTGAGGAATCGCATTCGCCAACAAATTTTGCCCCTACTCAACGAGGCCGCCCATCGCGATCTCACCCCAATTTTGAGTCGTCAAGCCGCATTGATGGCTGACGATTCAAATCTTCTTGACGAATTGGCCGCCCACATTGATCCGACTGACGCCAGAGCACTCGCGGCGGCCCCCGTTGCCTTGGCTCGTCGAGCAATTCGACGCTGGCTCTCGGGCAACCATCCCCCTGACGCCGCATCGGTTGAACGGGTACTTGCCGTGGCCCGCGGTGAGGTCATTGCGTGCGAATTACCGGGCGGATTCAGAATTAGTCGAACAAATCAGCGAATCTCGATCACCCCCACCCCTGCTCAGGACTAGTGTGACGGCGTGCCGCCTAAGTTACGTGGAAAGTGGGCTCTGGGAATTACCCCCAGAAACTTCACTTGGATTCTCAAAGACCGATTAGCCGTATGTGAACGTCCCGGAGGCTACGGCGATAACCATCGCCGAGTCCGAAGGCAAGAAGAGATCATCTGGATCAGGGAAAACCATTTCGGTTGCCTAATCAGCATTATTCCGGCCCCACACAACCTGCATAACTACGACGAACTCAACGTCAATTATCAGCATCGGCCCTATAACAACGAAAATAACGAGAAAATTGACGAATGGGCCCGGGGACTCTTCAAAGAACTCAAGAAGTTGCTCACCAACAATGTCAAGGTGATTGTCCACGGCGAAGAGGTCGGCGACATCATCATGGGTGCCATGGCTGCCTTCGTCCGTTGGCAGGGAATGATCGAAGATCCCATTGAGGCCATTGCCATCGGCGAGAAACTCGCTGGTCACCAGCTTGATCCGTCGGCTCGCGAACTCATTTTGCGGGCCCATTTACTGCGCTAGTCGGCAAATTGGTGACCCGGTGTCGCCACATGGTGTTTTGTCATATTAGGTTACAAAAATGAACAACGCCGCTGCAGTCTTCAACACGTCCACTTTGATCGTGAGCCAAAAGGCCAAGCTGATCGAAATCAACAATCAGTACACGGTCTCCAACGATCAGGGTCATGTTTTGGCCACCGTCAATCAGGTCGGCCAAAGCAAAGCCAAAAAAGTTCTTCGACTCGTTTCGAACCTCGACCAATACATGACGCACAAGCTTGAAATCGCCGACACCAACGGCGAAGTGCTCATGCGACTCACGCGTCCGCGCAAGATCATCAAGAGCACAATCATCGTGGCAGATGCCAATGACAATGAAATTGGTCGCATTGTTCAAGAAAACATGATCGGCAAAATTCATTTTGCGATGGAAGTTAACGGACAAAAAATTGGGTCCATTCGCGCCGAGAGTTGGCTCGCATGGGATTTCCGCATTGAAGATGCATCGGGCACCGAAATCGCTCGCATCGACAAGACCTGGGCCGGCGCCTTGAAGGAATTGTTTACAACGGCCGACAACTATGCCGTCTCCATCAAAACGACGATTGAGCAACCGTTGTTGTCGTTGGTTGTGGCTGCAGCTCTCAGCGTTGACACTGCCCTCAAACAAGACTCAAACTAACTAGTTGCAGCCCCGTCGCTGCGGCCGAACACGTCTGGTAATCAAAGCACAACAAGGTCGAGACTATGCAACGTCACCTACGCTCGGTTTCGTGAGTGACGTTGTTGTTGTCGGTGCCGGCTTAAGTGGATTAACTGCAGCCCGTTCGTTGCAAGAAAAAGGACACAACGTTGTCGTGCTCGACAAAGGACGCGGACTTGGTGGTCGGATGGCGACCCGTCGCATCACTGCTCCTAATGGATCGGTTGCGCTCTTCGATCATGGTGCTCAATTCTTCACAATTCGCGACCAACAATTTCAAAAGTTGGTTGATCAATGGATCACCAACGGAATCGTTCGCGAGTGGTGTCGGGGATTTGTCGCTGATGATGGACATCCGCGCTACGTGGTGAATAACGGAATGTCCGCGCTCACGAAACACATCGCACAGGGATTAGATGTACGAACCTCAACTTTGGTTTTTGCGGTGAAACCCTGTGATGCTGACTCCAAGAAGTGGACTGTTGTCATTGATGACAATTCACGAATTGATTGCGACGCTGTCTTGATGACCTGCCCACTACCGCAGTCGTATTCATTGACAGTCACAACTGGTGTTGAACTTCCTCAAGATTTATTGCTCACCGATTACGACAGAACCATTGGATTAATGGCTGTTCTTGACGGTCCATCAGCAGTACCCGCGCCGGGTGGCCTGCAAAATCCCGATGATGTGTTTTCGTGGATCGGTGACAACCAAGCCAAAGGAATTTCAGAAGTCCCAGCAATTACTTTTCATACCAACCCCACATGGAGTTCGGTCCATTGGGACGATTCGCTTGACGAAGGATTAGCTCTCATCACGCAAGCAGCCCAGAAATATCTTGGTAATGCACAAATTGTTGCGAGTGAATACAAGAAGTGGCGCTTTGCCACACCGCGCAAGCTTTGGCCTGAACCGTACTTTGCCGCTGGAACTTTGGTTTTTGCCGGCGATGCATTTGCCGGACCAAAAGTTGAAGGGGCAGTTCTCTCGGGCCTCGCAGCATCTCAATACCTCGGCGATCTGGTCGGCAATAACTGAGGTTTTCTACAACTTCACCAGACCAGATCGTTCAAAGTTTTGCCCACAAGGCTTGTTGCAATCACAAGCTGGCCTGAACCCTGATCTAAATCCTTCGGAATCTCAACGACGTGAGGAACACCGAGAACTCGACATCCCGCGGTCAGTGCTGAGCGCACGCCTGTTGGTGAATCTTCAATCGCGACGCAATCACGTGGGTCAACACCCAAACGTTCGGCCGCCAACAAATACGGCTCGGGGTGCGGCTTGCCTCGCGTGACTTCATCGCCCGTAACCGAAACACGAAAGCTGCCCGATGGCAAACACTCAACTACTTGATCGGCAAAACGTTTCCACGACATCGTGACCAGTGCTGTGGGCATACCTGCTTCATTCACTGCTGCCAATAATTCACGAGCACCTGGACGCCACGGAACTTCAATCCGCAAATGAGCCACAACACGATCAAGCAACATCTCCACAATTTC
>JBAXIP010000179.1:0-4173 GCA_037138315.1 Actinomycetes bacterium | reverse complement strand
CGAACTGTGAAGTGAATTCGTAGTGTTCGAAGTAGCTCTTGCTCACTGCTTTGCCAAGTGACACTTCGGCCTTGGTCTTCGGATCTTTGGTGAACGCGTTTGAGTTGCTGCCGATCGGCACACGACTCATTGACTCGACACCACAGGCGACTGCGATGTCGACGACACCTGAAGCGATGAGCGAGGCAGCAAGACCGGTGGCCTGCTGGCTCGATCCACACTGAGTATCAACGGTTGTACAAGCGGTTGTGAGTGGAAGGCCCGCCGACAACCACGCGGTGCGCGTGACGTTGAAGCTCTGTGCGCCGACTTGGCTGACGTTTCCACCGACGACTTGTTCGATTTTCGATGGATCGATTCCGGTGCGCTCGACGATGGCCTTTTGGACCAAACCGAGAAGGTCGGTGGGGTGCAAAGTGGACAAACCACCGTTCTTGCGACCAATAGGGGTACGGACGGCATCGACAATAACGACGGTGCGGCCTTTGTTGGGGGTGTTGGAGTTGGACATAGTGGTCATCTTACGGTCATGCTCTAGGGGTGACCGATTCGCAGCAACCCGCATCCTTTGGCCCTGGCTCCATTTCGCGCCCTTCGCGATTTCAGCCTTCGATGAAACCAGCCCCCGACCTTGTCGGACATCGGTACTTTCATGTCGTTGAATCAAAGGTCTGGATTCATGATGAGGCCGCCGAGTCGGACTACTCGACACATTTCTTAGGAATGCTGGACGGGCATGCTTGTTGGGGTGTTGATGTGCCACGAGGACAAGACCCGTCAGATGGCGGAGCACTCGATCTGTTTAGTTTGTTTGGACGTGCCCCCGAAGAAGATTGGTTGATCGCAGGTCGCGCGGTGCAATTAGTTGAGTGGGCGCGCACCCACCGATTCTGTGGTCGTTGTGGTGAAGCAACCGAGCCAGCCCGTGGTGAGCGCGCCATGCGTTGCCCAGTTTGTGGACTCTTGAACTTTCCGCGACTTGCTCCAGCGATGATCACGTTGGTGACGCGTGGCGAACCTGGCCCCGATCAAGAAGCGCTTCTTGCTCAAGGCGTGCAATTCCGTGGACCGATGTACAGCTGTCTGGCCGGTTTCGTTGAACCCGGCGAAACACTTGAAGGTGCGGTTGTGCGCGAAGTCTTTGAAGAAGTCGGGGTGAATGTCGGAACGGTGAAGTACTTGGGAAGTCAACCTTGGCCATTCCCGCACAGTTTGATGTTGGGCTTTCGTGCCGAGTGGGTGAGCGGCGACATCGTGTGTGACCCCACCGAAATTCTTGATGCAAATTGGTATCGCAAAGATGCGTTACCCAATATTCCTCCCGGAATTTCAATTGCTCGCAAACTGATCGATGCTTGGCTCAACGAGTAGTAACCTGAAAAGAAAATAAGTTGTAGTCAAGTCTGGGGGACCTGATGAAAACGCTGAGAAAAGTCGTTGGACTTTCGTCGTTGACAATTCTCGTGATTGTTGGTGTTTCGTGTAGCTCTGGTGGTTCAGAAAAATCCTCAGACACAACTGTGGTAGTCGACTCAACGACGACTCCCAATTCAGAAGCGGCAACAGAGACGAGTCTGCTTGCAGGATCCGCAAGTGCATCGGTCCTGCCGACCGTTGACGGAACAACAGATTATTTGTCGGATGCACCTGGTTGGAATCAAGCAGGTGTTGATCCCACTGACATCGGCGTGTATGTGCCCATGTTTGACCAAGGTTCGGTTGATGTTGGTAACGGTTCTAGTGACGCGAGTTGGGTGCACGATGACATCCGCGCAACTGCATTGGCCCTTGACCGTCAAGGTGATCGGGCCATCATCGTGGCAGTTGATGTGTACATGATCTTTTCAAGTGACGCCGATGAAATCGCGCGACGTGCACGAGAGCTGCTCCCTCAGGATTGGCAAGATGTTCCGATTTTGGTAAACGCGACTCATAACCACCATGGTCCAGACTCGGCTTTTTCGATCAACGACGATTGGTACTCGCATATGGCCGATGTCATTGCTGGAACCGTTGTTGAGGCCGTGAATGACTTACAACCAGCGATTGCCGCAGCGATCACAGGTGAACATCGGTTTGGTGTCAGCGATGGTCGTGATCCGATTGTTTTTGATCCACGTTTGAATGTGCTCAATTTGGTGAATGCTTCAGATGATTCGGCAATTGCGACAGTTGTTCAATGGAATAGTCACCCAGAAAGCACCCTCGGTTGGAATCCGCCAGACGTACCGAATCTCGAAACTATCTGTGCAGAAAAGGGATGGGATGGTGAGTCTTGCTCGGCAGACGGTCGTTACTTCACCGCTGATTACCCCGGGGTTTTGCGTGAGCGACTCCAAGCTGCAGGCTTTGGTGATGTTTTGTATCTCAATGGGGCCGTGGGTAGTCAAATCGGTCCTGGCGATGCCGATGTCTGGGAAGTCACCGCTGTGCACCCGATTGGAAACGGTTGGACTGCGCCTGAAGGAGCAGGACCTGTCGAGGGCTGCAGTGATCTACGTTGTCGTAACTTCGCTCGCACTTCAGCCATTGGAGAGCAACTGACTCAAGCAGTTCTTCAATTGGTCGCTCAGGCAAAAGTCATTGACATTGATCGAGTCAAGTTCAGCACCGAAGAGTTTTTCACCCGATTGACCAACATCGGTTTCCGGTTACTCATCGGAGACGGTGACCTAGCTTGGAAGTCACCAACTCTGTACACATGCGAACCGAATCAACCGCCGTCAGATGAAACTTGTCAGAGTGACAATGACGCTCTTGAAGTTGATCCAGTATTGACGCCCCTCACTGACAGTGAAATTCGTGTTGGTGACATGCTGAAAACGAGAGTGTCGTTCTTAGATCTTGGAGTAGTGGGTTTCATATTTATGCCTGGTGAGTTGCCGCCAGAACTCGTCGTCGGTCTGCCGAAAGATTTTGATACGAACACAGACAAGTATTATCTGGAAGGTGCGGGTTTACATGCCGAAGGAGTTGACTATGACTTCCCGGGCTACTTGACATCATTGGTACAGCGAGATGTTTTGTTCACCGTCGGTTTAGGAACTGAAGAACTTGGCTATTGGGTTCCAGTTTCTGAGTACCGTCTCAAGTGTCTTGAAATTGCGTTACCAGGGGGCTCAACGTGTGCAGACCTTTACGCCCGTGGAGTGATTGAACACGCTGATTCTGCTGGTGGATTGACGTGTAAAAAGATTACGGACGATCCTTCAGCCCTTGAAGCATATGATTCCGCCGATGCAGCAGCCGTAGCGGCCATATGCCGATATGGGCAAGCGCTCGGACGCGAGTTGGGGGAGCCGGAAGGGCATTACGAAGAGACCAATGCTGCTGGGTGGGATCTCGTTGATGATCTATGGAACGCAGCTATGAAACTCTTTGGTAGCACTGGCTCTGGCCGGATTAACCCTGACAACTCTGGTGAAACAATTCAATATCCACCGAACTGAAGGTCGCCTCAACTTACGACGTAGAGTTTGCTCATGGCTTTAACAAAGAAATCACTCGGCAAATTAGGTATCTGGACTTTCCAACTTGATATGCAGCCCATGAAAGAGGCGCAAAAAGTTGCGGCTCAGATTGAAGAATTGGGCTTCGGCGCAGTGTGGGTTCCAGAAGCAGTTGGCCGTGAACCGTTCGCGTCATGTGGCTTGCTGTTGTCAGCGACAGAAAAACTGATCATGGCCACCGGCATTGCGTCATTGCATGCGCGTTCGGCAATGACGATGGCAGCTGGTCAAAAAACTTTGACCCAAGCATTCCCCGATCGCTTCTTGTTAGGAATTGGTGTCAGCCATCAACCAGCCGTTGAAGGATTCCACGGTGCTTCATATGGCAAGCCGTACTCAAACATGGTTGCTTACCTCGATGCGATGGATCGCAGTTTGTTCTTTGCTTCAGGACCAACAGAGCCAACCGCTCGTTGCTTGGCCGCACTTGGTCCGAAAATGTTGAAGTTGTCAGCCGACCGAACTTTGGGTGCGCATCCGTACTTTGTGCCGGTTGAGCACACGCCAATCGCTCGTGCGGCACTTGGACCCGATGCATTGTTGGCACCAGAACAGGCTGTTGTCTTCTCAACCAATGCCGAAGAGGCCCGTGCGGTTGCTCGCGGCCATATGTCGACATACATGGGGCTTCCGAACTACACCAACAACTTGCGACGTTTGGGTT
>JBAXIP010000178.1:0-4194 GCA_037138315.1 Actinomycetes bacterium | reverse complement strand
GTTCGTCGATTCAGTGAGCAGTTGCTGGCAGATGGAGTTGATCTTGACGGTCTGATGAATAACGCCGGGCTCATGGCTCTTGATCAAAGTCGAACGGAAGATGGATTCGAAACTCAAATAGGAGTGAATCACCTTGGTCACTTTGCGTTGACCGGTCTGCTTCTGCCGTCATTAATGAAGCGACCGAATAGTCGCATCGTGAACGTGTCGAGCATGGGACATATTCCTGGCAAAATTCACCTGGATGATCTGATGTGTGATCGCCGTCGATACAGCCGTTGGGGTGCGTACTTTCAAAGTAAGTTGGCCAACATTTTGTTCACGAACGAACTTGAACGTCGACTACGTGAAACTCAATCGACGACAATTTCATTAGCGGCGCACCCTGGTACCGCACGAACAGAGCTTGGTAAGAGTGGTTCTTCGGCAACCAATTTCGTGATGCGCCGATTAACACCCGTACTCACACGGACGGGCGTTCAAGGTTGCGAATCTCAAGTGCGCGCCATGGTGGATCCACAGGCAACTGGTCGTGAGTATTACGGTCCGAAGTATCAGATGTTTGGATCACCAGTAAAAGTCACGCCGAGTAGGCGGGCTCGCAATATGAATGATGCACGTCGCCTGTGGGAAATCAGCGAAGAACTAACTGGTGTGAAATACTCGTTTTAGTCGGCTGACGCAGACAGCGAATGCTTATTTGATATACGTTCGGTTCACGAGTCCGTCATAATCGGCAACCCAAATGGAGTGCCCGTCAAATACTGCTGAGACTGGGGTTCGCCCATACGAAAATCTTTTAGCTCGAGAGCGCAAAATTGTATTATTCAAGGGATCAATTGGCGCGATCTCGCTGTGCGGCGAATCGCAAAGAACACATGAGCCTCTATAATAGGCGATCCACACTTCGGTTCCATCAAAGACTAATCCGCGGTATCTACTGGTATCTGATGAGGTAATTATGGTGCCTGCTATCAAAGTGTTCAGATAGATGGGCTGTACAGCATTGCTGGCAAATCCAGTAATCCACATATTGTGACCATCAAAAACTATTCCATGAGGCTGACCTGTGACCGAGATACGATGCGCTGTGCTTTGCGCCATAGTTGTTCGAGCAAAATATTCAACGGTGCTAGATCCAAAGTTCGTAACAAAAATAGATTTTCCGTCGGTGGCTAAATTTGTTGGAAGATCAAAAGGAGTTAGTTGAAGAGTTTGTACAACCGATGGAGTGGCCGCCAAAGCGTCAATTCGAGAAATTGAGTCGTTTCCGTAGTTTGCGACATAGATGAATTTCCCATCCCACAGGATCCCTTTAGGGTCGGCCAGAGACGGAAGAGTAACAGTCGCTTCGAGGGCGAAACTTTCACGATTGAATTTGGCGACCTTGTCTACGCCTATTCCGCTGATAGTTACCCAAATACTGGTGCCATCGAATGCGACATCGTGGGGAGAAGCACCTGGGAATAAAGACTGTATGTTGATTCCTCCACCAAAGGTTCGGTCAACGGAATCAACCATTGATGGATAACGGTCTACTCCTCGGTTCCCCTCATTGGCAACCCAAACATATTTACCGTCAAACGTTGAGCCCCAATTATTGCCCCCAGTATTGAAAAGTTCGTTCGATAGTAAATTCCAGTTTTCTGTCGCAACCGGATCGGCAGGGATAGTTGAAGCAACCGTTGTTGGAGTAGTCGGCGGAGTTGACGCGCCAGAAGTTTCGTAGTAACCGAGCACGTCAATGAAAATTTCTGCGGTAGGTCCCAAGACTCCAAGCGCATCAAAATAGATCTCAATTTTCCCTGCGTCAGATCCAGTTGTCGGAAGATTGACGGTGACAGCATTGGGAACCGTTTGCCCAGCGGTGAAGTTGAGGTTGGAAGTTGTTGGTGCACCAGATGCATTCGCGGGCCGAATGGAAATATAGCCATCGGCTCGTGGGTTATAAACTGTCACGTTGAGAGAAACGCCCGTGGCACCCGCGGGAACAATTGACTGGATTCCCGTTGCTGTGGCGATTGAACCGACAACAATGAGATCCTGCGGGACCTGGGAAACAAATGGTCCGTTGAGGCCGACATTGTTCGGGTCGCGGGTATCAAGTATTCGCACGGGGGTCACTGGAACGAAAGCGCTGGACGAACCGCCAGTCGCTTGAACCAATCCAATGACGCCTCCGGTAGTTGCGACAAGTGTGATCGCCATACCAGCAATGAGCCAGTTGATTTTTTGAGCAATTGAGCGCAGAGATTTCATTGTTTCCGCCTTTTCATCCGACATTGACATGACCACTTGTACTTCTATCAGAATGAGCTTTCAAAAAACATGGATGATCACGCCTCTTGCTGAGAACTTGAGAAGAATCATTCGTGAAAAAGGGCAGGTCTCAACTATCGACGTGAACTTCGTTGAGCTCGATGCGATTGCCGCTCGGGTCATGAATGAAGATTTGACGATTCACGCCGTCTCTTTCCGGGGCAAGGCGATATTTCAAACCTTTGGCTTCTAAATGCTGAGCGCAATCATTGATGTCAGTCACTGCGAGTGCGAAATGTTGATTGCGATCAATGACCGCATCTGGCCGAACAAATAGATGTAGTTCGTGCGGTCCCATGTTGAGCCACGCTCCGTCAATCGTAAATCCGGGTCGCTCAAACGAGGTGAAACCCAGGCCATCAACGTAGAACGCAAGTGCTTCGGGAAGCGAATGAATATTCACGTTGACATGATGTATGCCGAGTACTTCCATAGTGCTCAGACTAATGAACTACTGTTTGTCTTGTACGCCTCAAGGCGTTAACCGAAATTGAAAGTTCAGGTGTTTGATATGTCCAGTGAATGGGGTCCTCTCGCAGGATTAATCGGAGAATGGCAAGGTCAAGGTGGACTGGATACCTCGTTTTCACATAGCCGTGGCGAAGTCTGGAAGACGCCATACCTTGAAAAGGTCACGATGAAGCCATTCGGCCCAGTCGAAAATGGTTCGCAATCTCTGTACGGTCTCGATTACAAGACCGCCATGTGGCGCGACGATGAAACCAACCCCTTCCACACCGAAGTCGGTTATTGGTTATGGGATGCGGCAACTGGTGAAGTGCTTCGTGGTTTTGTTGTCCCTCGTGGAATCGTCGTATTGGCTGGCGGTCGGACCACTGCCGATGCAAAAGAATTCACGATGAGCGCCGAACTAGGTTCGTCAAGCTACGCAATTGGTGAAAATACCTACCTTGGTCAGCATGCAAGTACACGTGCATTCACCGTGACTGTCACAGTGAATGGACCCGATTCGTGGAGCTACATCGAAAACAGCAGCTTGAAGATGGATCAGTTCCCCGACATCTTCCCGCACACTGACGGCAATACCCTCACACGCGTGGCCTGAAATGAAACGTGCGATTGTTTTATCGCATCGCGCGGTTGCGCATGAATTAGGAAATATCGGTACTTGGTTCGAACTTCGTGATTATGAAGTCGAGCATGTGTACCGAGAAGATGAATATGTCTCCCTTGACGATGTCGGGGGAGACATTCTTTTCGTGCTGGGTTCGCCTACTTCGGTCGCTGATGGATATTGCTTGGCTCCGGCACAGCAAGAAATTGAATTGGTTCGACAGTGGGTTTCTATCGGACGCCAGTTTGTAGGTATTTGCTTCGGAGCACAAGTGCTTGCATGCGCATTGGGTGGAAGTGTGCGACGGATGGACAACACATTTCGTGCATTCACCGAAATGACTCTGAAACCATCGGCCCCCGAAGTGGTTCAAGGCAGTTGGGCGGTGTGGCATGAAGACGCGATCACTGCGCCTGTCGGTGCTGAAGTCATGGCGCGATTGCCGCATGCCGACACGGTTTTTCGAGTGGGGAATGCGTGGGGTATTCAACCGCATATTGAATTCACGGGTGACATCGTTGAACGGTTGGCAACAACATTCAAGGTTGCTACGCCTGATGTTGTTGCCTTAGTTGATGGACTTCGCGCGACTGAATCTGACCACTCGCAACGTACTCGCCAACTGTTGGATTACATCACAAACTAGTTGCTGGCGTCGCGGGGGAGGCCAAGGATTTTTTCGCCGATGATTGATCGCTGAATCTGATCGGTTCCACCAGCAATCGATTGTGCAGGCGTGCTTACCAATACTTCGGCAATTGTTGCATCGTGCGCATGATCGCCGTTCTGCAACATTCCGT
>JBAXIP010000177.1:0-4194 GCA_037138315.1 Actinomycetes bacterium | reverse complement strand
ACTCCTCCACTTTCGGCACAATCAGTCGCCGTTCCATTCGTCACTGCATACGTGACTGCACCGTTGCCTGAACCGCCTGAACTTGTCAAACTCAGCGGTGTTCCAGCAACACCCACGATAGATGTCACCGCTAAAGACGCTTGAGGCAAAGGAATAGCGAAGTTGATCGTCTCCCACGATGAGTTGGCGCGGTTGAAGGTAGAAGTTGGTGACTTAGAGACACGAACCGTGCACGATCCAGCGCTTGCTCGAGAAAGTACATTTCCGCTCAGCACACAATCATTGCCATCTTGCTGATACACAACGCCGCCCCAGCCGCTACCACCTGATGAAGTGAGCGTGAGTGGTGTGCCGACTAAGCCACTCGTCGGGGATGTCATTGACAGTGTTTCTTGGGCAACTCGTTGCGACACTTGAGGTGTAGCAGAACCAACGTTTTCACCTGGCCAACCAGTTTGTCCAGAGTTGTAGTACACCTGCGAACTCATGAGGTCGTAGAAGGTTGTGCTGTTTGAGAACCCAGGGCGTTCGCCTTCAAAATAGATTTTGGCGGCGTCAAACCACTGAATCGAGCGATAAAAAGCGCCTGATTCAATGGATGTCACTGATGCTGGAATATTGATCTCGGTCAAAGTCCGATGCATCGCAAATGCGTTAGAGCCAATAGTCGTCACGGTTGGCGGCAATGACACACCAGTTATATGACAACCAATGGTGTTGTACTCGAAAGCATTAACACCAATAGCTGCGACTGGGTGTCCGGCACCATCGTCAGCCGGAACCACCAAAAACTTTCCTTCACATCCACCGGTGAGACCAGTCACCGTTGCATACCCATGAGCAACGGAAAACGTGAAACCTTCGGTGTACAGCGCAGGTGTAGCTTCGGCCACCGTTGACTGCATCAGTCCGAGGGCAACACTCGAACCAGCGATGACGGTAAAAGCAATGGCTACTCGTCCAATTCGGCGCAACGCTGACAAGACGGGGATGGATTTCTTCGCCAAAAAAATCATGAAACAGCTCCTGCTGAGAAGGGTCGGTTACGAGATAACAACCTGAAGTTACATGAATAGTAACTCTTGGTTGCACATATAGCGACCAAAAGTTACAAAAATTCAGAAAGTTTTCTCCTGCCCGTTATCCCCTATTTGAGGGTCAAGAACTTGACAGTGAACATCGCACGAGAGAGCGTCCGCGATTCAGCGCGACCGATCAAAGTGCAGAGCCAACACATCGAGCGAACGTTTCTGATCGATGAGTAGGATCGTCACAATGGCTCCAGCAACTCGCGCGACGAAAATTAGTAAAGACGTCGCGATGGCCCGCTTTGTTGAAACCACGATCGGGCTACTGGAAAAGCTTCCCATTGCCGACGTATCGGACCGTCTCATTGCCCAATCAGCCGGGATTAATCGTGCATCGCTGTACCGCTATTTCAATACGCGGCATGAGCTGTTTGGCATTGTTCTTGACAATCTTGTTGAGCGCTACCTCGCCGAATTACAGGCCGCTACTGCTCCGTACATGCCAGATGTCAAGAATTCAATTATGGATGTCGGCACCTTGGTACAGACCTTTTCCATCAGTTCAAAAGTTTTTGATATTGGCAATTACCTTGCTGCAGAGAATTATCGCTCAGAAACGTTGACTGCCAACATTTCGAAAATTTTCGAAATGTGGACACAACGACTTTATGAGGCTGGCGTCGCTCCGCGTATGGCCCGAGCATTGGCTTTGCAGGCCATTGGTTTGGGATTTGGTCGACCCAATGCGTCCTCCATTATCCCACTTCGGCCCGACGATGTCGTTGACGTCTTTCAGCTGATGGTCAATTCAATCAAAAGCCATGCCGAAGTGACCGCAAAATTCGGCTGGGCAGAAACTCAATAAACACTGTGCTTCTGGTGAGGATTTTCACTCGTTATGAGTAAAAATCCTCACCAGAATTACCAAGATTTAGAGTGCGAAAGTGCGGCGTCCTCGGAAGAACAGCGCACCAAACACCAAAGTGAACAAGGCAAAGATGATCACTCGCTCACTTGAACTACCAGTGGCAGGCAACGCAGCGGGCACCACGCGGATACCCATGATTGCGTACGTTGAACCGGCAGCAACCACAAGCGTGTGATCGCCTACTCCGAGCGAACTCGGCAACTTTGCCGACTTATTGAAGTCACCAGCGGCAGTGGTCTGGAAGTTTGCGAGCAACGTCGGAGTCGACATCGCCACAACTTCACCCGATACACCTGCCCCCAGGCCTGCACCAGTCACACCGATGATTCCGCCAGCACCAACTTGGTACTTGCCATCGGCGGTGATGTTGGCATTGTTTGAACCGATCATCAACGACAACTGCGGGCCGTCGAGGAACACAATGTCTTCGACCGGAACATTCACTGAGTTGCCATTTGCATCGAACACGAGGTTCTGCATGACAGCACCAGTTGCAGTGTTGACAACCACAACATTTGATGTTGCACCAGCGGGCAACGAGGCCAAGAACTGTTGCAACAACGCTGCACCAGCCTGCTGAATTGCAGCAACTTGTTCGGGAGTGCGTTGCGATTCTGGAGTACGAGCAGCTGGAACATCAACATTATTGGTTTCAATCACAGCCTCAACTCCGTTGACAATGATTGACTCAGATCCAGGTGTGCGCACCAAGGTTGCTGCGTTGGTAGAAGTCACCAAGGTCGGGGCCGGAGTCGAAGACGATGTGTTCCCAGATGATCCAATTGACGAACCTGAATCAGGTGTCGTCGATGGAGCCGTTGATGGAGTCGTTGACGGTGTCGTCGAAGGAGTCGTCGATGAAGACGATGGAACCGAAGTACTCGTCGTACTCGAAGAGGACGGTAACGAGGTACTTGTCGTAGTCGAAGACGATGGAACCGTAGTACTCGTCGTACTCGAAGAGGACGGAACCGAAGTACTCGTCGTACTCGAGCCACCACCAGAACCAGAGTCGCTACCAGCTGCCATACCCGCAATCAAAATCTTGAAAACGTGACTTGCCACTGTGATGTTTCCGCTCGTGCCTGCGGCAAAAATACCCGCCGCTGTAGCAACGATTGAGCCACTTCCCAATTCGCACGTCCCAGAAGAAATCTTGGTGGGCGAAGTGACAAAACTTGTCACTGGTGTTCCATTAGCCAAAATTGCCACCAGATTGAACGCCGGTGCGAAGTTGACAACTGCCCAAATAGACAGAATCAGTCCTCCGTCGGATAACACCGTGATATAACGGGGCGCTCCGCCTAGGGTTCCGACCGAAGCAACGCCATCGGCATCGAATGATGTATCAAGAACACCCGCGGTGCTCATTCTGAATGCGCTTGTCGCGTACGACATTGAGTTGTTCGCAAATGACGAAATATAGACAGTTCCACTGATTTTGCCGTTTGCAAATACCAAACCACCGAGATTTTCATCACTTGAGCCCGTACTGGTGTTGAGTTCCACAACGCCCGCTGCGCCGAACGTGGTGTCAATCACTCCAGACGTTGTGTACTTAACAATTTTTGCATTAGCCGGACTTGAACTGGTAAGACCACCAACATATAAAGCACCTGTTGAGTCGGTCGCCATGGCCTGAGAATCAACCGTCAATTCGCCGCCTGTACCGAACGCAGAGTCAACGACTCCTAGGGCACTGACCTTGATGATTCCAAATGTCGTTGAAAAGTTTGGATAACTTCCCGTCGTCGTCGACTTACCCACATAAATCGAACCTGCTGGTCCTTCTGCGAGACTACTCAGAGTGACCGTCGATGAGCCAGAGACAAGAGTTGCCAAACCGCTTGCCCCGAAGGTTGTATCAAGCACCCCAGCCGAAGTGAACTTCGCGAGTTTGTAGTCGCGTGGTTGTGCCGTGCTTCCCTTGATCAATATCACAACACTTCCGTCGGACAACACCAAAAGCCCACTTGCAAACTCGGCGTAATCCGTTGATGAATTGAGATCAGCCGAGGCGTTCCCCCAAGTTGAGTCTGTTGTGCCATCAGCAAGGAATCGAAGCACCCGCGTCGTCTTGTTCGTAGCTGAAGTTGTGTTGACCGAACCGACTGAGACCGCCATATAAAGCGAACCGTTTGGACCCTTTGCAGCATTGCCGAACTTCGACGTCAACAATTCACCGCTGAAGTCATAACCACCATCGCCGGCGAATGCGCTATCGAAAGTCACCGCAGA
>JBAXIP010000176.1:0-4228 GCA_037138315.1 Actinomycetes bacterium | reverse complement strand
ATGTCGACATACATGGGGCTTCCGAACTACACCAACAACTTGCGACGTTTGGGTTGGGGAGACGAAGACCTCATCACGGCTAACGGCCCATCAGACAAATTGGTTGATGCGATCGTCGCGTGGGGAACTCTTGATGACATTCACACACGCATTAAGGCCCATCTCGATGCTGGTGCCGACCATGTGAGTATTCAGGTGTTGTCGGCCAATCCGGCTGCGGTGACAATGAACGAGTTCAAAGAACTCGCCAGCCTGATCCCGAGTTTGTGATTCGGTATTAGTGGCCAGTTAACGCGCCGTAAAGCAATGTCGCCAAAGTGTTGCGAATGGCATCACGGTTAGCGCCGCGTCGAGCCATTTCTGGCCGGAAAGCCAAGAGCCGTTCGCACATGGCAACGACAGCCGCTGCCGTGGTAAACGGATCGAGCGAATCTGAAAGTCGTTTAGCAGCAATTCCTTCAGCGACCATCGCCTGAAGTGCGTCCATCACGAGCAAGTTTGCTTCGGTGCGTACGGCACGGAAATGACGGTTACCTTCTTCGGCCTTTAAGTTACGGGCGCGAAGAACTGCGTGATGGGTATCCCAATACGCCATGTATGCATCAACAAATCGTCCGGCTCGTTCTAGGCCATCAGATTCGTTCCAGCCAGGTTGCAAGAGAGCTACTAACGGTTTCTCGTCTTCAGTTGCTTCTTTGGCGAGTTCAAGAATGGCTTCGTCGACATCGTTGAAGTATTGATAAAAGGTTGCTGGTGATGAACCAACATCGCGAGAGATATCAACCACGCGAAGATCAAGAATTCCTTGTTCTTGCAACAACTTGGCAGTTGCATCAAGAAGTTTGCGACGTGTTGCGAGCGCACGTGAACCAATGACTCGGCCATCTGCAGCAAACACATCGTCACTCATTAGTTGGCTCCGTAAACAGCAGCAGGTTTTGGTGCTTCACGAATGAGATCGGCCACAACAGCACCAATTTCGGCAGGCTCGTAACGAGCACCTTTATTGAACGGTTGACCATGTTGCCAGCCATCAGCAACCGAAAGTTCGCCGCCAGCAGTTTCGAACATGCGACCAGAAATTTCGCAGGCCGATGAACCCAACCACACAACAACGGGGCTGACATTGGCAGGGTCCATGGCATCAAAACCAGAATCGGGCTTCTTCATCATGTCGGCAAATGCTTCTTCGGTCATGCGACTACGGGCAGACGGTGCGATGCCATTGATCTTGACGCCGTAACGATCAAGCTCGGCCGCGGCCACAACTGTGAATGACGCAATGCCTGCTTTAGCGGCAGAGTAGTTGGCTTGTGACACGCTGCCAAATAGTCCGGCGCCAGATGATGTCGTAACGACTCGTGCATCTATTGGGGTTCCGGCTTTGCTCATTGCTCGCCAATAATCAACAGCTTGGCGCACCGGACAGAACATGCCGCGTAAGTGAACCTTCATCACCGCGTCCCATTCGTCAACTGACATGTTCACAATCATGCGATCGCGCACAATGCCGGCGTTGCACACCAAGGTGTCAAGGTGGCCAAACGCGTCAATGGCTTGCTTGATCATGCGACCTGCGCCATCCCAATCGCTCACATCGTCGTCATTGACGATTGCCTCGCCACCCATGCTTTTGATTTCGGCGACAACTTCTGCTGCCGGTGTGAGGTCGTGACCTTCGCCGGTGAGCGAAGCACCGACGTCATTGACGACGACCTTGGCGCCTTCGGCAGCAAAGGCCAAAGCATGAGCGCGGCCAAGGCCTCGACCAGCTCCGGTGATGATGACGACTCGTCCGTCGCAAATTCTCATGATGTACTTCTTTCAGCAGGTGATGCCGCCATCCATGACGACAATTGAACCCGTCATGTAGCGACCTTCGTTTGATGCAATAAATGCGAAGAGATTTGCCATCTCGTCGGGCTCTGCCGGATCCATTGGTGTCATGATCTTGCCCATGAGTTTGTAATCAGCGTTTGCAGGGAGTGCAGCAAACGAATCATAAATCGCCGTATTGGTGCCGCCTGGTGCCACCGCGTTCACACGAACGCCCTTGCCACGATATTCGTAAGCAAGTGCACGAGTGAGGTTGACGACGCCACCTTTGCTGGCGCAGTAGGCAGCGCTCCATGGCGCACCCATCAAGCCCGATGTTGAAGCGGTGTTGACGATGACGCTGTCCCGACCAGACTTGGCATACGACGCCAAGAGATGCGGTAGTGCATAGCGCGTGACATAGAACGTACCGTTGAGGTTGACGGACACGATGCGATCAAACCATTCAGGAGATTCTTCATGGCTGTTCGCGAAGTGGCCAATGCCTGCAATATTGCACACGATGTCAAGACCACCTAGTGCCTTGGCAGCTTTGTTCACAACTTTTTCAACATCAACAGCCTTCGTGACATCGAGGTCGTAGGCAGTTGCGTTTCCGCCGGCCTTCTTGATTTCGCTAGCGGTTTGCTGTGCGCCTCGTAAATCTGCCAATGCGACAGAGGCACCTTCGGCGGCAAATCGCAATGCGGTGGCACGACCAATTCCAGAACCTGCGCCGGTGATAAAGACGCGCTGGCCTTTGAGGCGCTTATAAATGGGCGCGGGTTTGAGGGCCGCCTTCTTCACCGGTGCCATTTTTGTTGCTGGCTTCTTTGCTGTACTCATGATGCTCCTCCGTAGGTGGCTCGTAGATCTTTCTTGAGAACTTTTCCGCTGGGGTTACGCGGAAGTGCGGTAACGATTTCGAGTTGTTCTGGAATTTTGTGCAGTGATAGTTGTGCACTTTTGAGAAAACTCACCATGTCGTTAAATGAGATTGTTGTATCTATCTTGCACACGACAACTGCACAGGCGCGTTCGCCACTCTTTTCGTCGGGAAGGCCAATCACTGCTGCGTCAGCGATGGCAGGATGGGCGAAGAGCAAATCTTCAATCTCTTTGGCTGAAATGTTTTCGCCCTTACGAATGATGATGTCCTTTAAGCGACCAGTGATGCTGACGAATCCTTCGGCGTCAATCACACCGAGGTCGCCAGTGCGGAACCAGCCGTCTTCATCAAATGCGTCGACATCAAGAGCTGAATCTAAATATCCCTGACACACCTGACGGCCTTTAACGCGCAGTTCGCCTTCTTCGCCCGGGGCACAAACGCGACCATCAATCACGGTACGCAATGTGACTCCGGGACATGGGCGACCATCGGTGAGGGCTTTCTTTTCATCAGGATCGTCCACGTGAATCATGGTGTTGATGGGAGCTTCGGTGAGACCCCATCCGCCAATCAGCGGAGCACCAAAAGCTTCCATCATTTCTGCATTCAGTGTTTTTGGTTTTGGTGCACCACCGCCATTGAAGATGCGGACATTGGGCAGCAGTCGTTCGCCAGCAGGAAGTTGTCGTTGGGCGTTGAGGTAGGTCAACCAGAACACCGTGCCGGCTCCTGCGCACGTCACGCCATTTTCACCTAACCACTTCGGCGTATTGGCAGGATCAAAGGTTTCGACCATCAATAACTCAACGCCAGTTTGCATTGCATTAAATAACCACACGAGACCACCGACGTGAGTGATGGGGAAGACCACCGCTGCTTTATCGTCGGGTCCGACTTCCATGCTCCATTGCATGCCATCGTTGGCGGCCGACATGCTGTTGTCGCTGTGCTTGGCACCTTTGGGATCGGCGGTTGTCCCTGACGAATAGAAGAGCCAGCGAATCGCATCAAGGTCGGCGCGATACGTGGGCAAGCCGATTGCATCAGGGTCGGCCTCGGGAAGATCGGGATCGACGACGATGATCTCAACATCTTGATCGAGTGTTGCGACTACTTCTTGAGCCATGTTCAAATAGTCAAAGCCTCGAAACACATGAGGCACGATAAGAACTTTGCAAGAAGACTGAGTCGTGATGAAGGTGACTTCACGGTTGCGATAAATCGGCAAGATTGGATTTTGGATTGCACCAAGTCGTGACAAAGCCCCGGTGAGCACGAGAGATTCAAATTTAGAAGGGAGTACCCACGAGACATTGGTGTTTTCGGTGATCCCTTTTTGTGAGAGTCCAGCAGCGACTCGTTCGCACCAGTTCTTGTATTCGCCGTAGGTCATGGTGCGACCACGTTCGTCAAGCGCCATGCGCTTGTCGGGCGTGACGAGGGCGCGCTCAGAAATGAGTTGCCAGAGAGTCTTGCCCTCTGTCTCAATCGTGCCGGCGATATGCGAAGTCATTGTGGTGA
>JBAXIP010000175.1:0-4230 GCA_037138315.1 Actinomycetes bacterium | reverse complement strand
TGATCACCATCAGTAGCGATCAAGTGAATCCGCCATGGGGTCTCGATCGCATTGATCAACCGAACCTACCGCTCGATGGTCACTACGTTGATCGCTCAAATGGCGCTGGTGTGACGGCGTATGTTGTCGATACTGGCATTGCTGCGCACAGCGAATTTGGCAACCGACTTGCCACCGGCCGCAACTTTACGTGCCATCTAACAACAAGTTGCTACGACAGATTCGGGAATCTTCTCGGTCCGATCGTCGCAACCAATACAACGGACTGCAACGGTCACGGAACACATGTTGCCGGAACGATAGGAAGCAATACGTACGGAGTCGCCGAAGGAGTCACACTGGTTCCCGTACGAGTGCTTGACTGCTCGGGAAGCGGTTCAACCTCTTCGGTCATCGCTGGTATTGACTGGGCTATCGCCGATCATCAATCTGGGGTACCGGCAGTGATGAACCTCAGCCTCGGTGGAGGTATCAGCGCCGAGCTTGATAGAGCTGTGAACCGTGCGATTGCTAATGGGATTGTCGTGGCTGTCGCAGCAGGCAATAACGGATTAGACGCCTGCAACTACTCACCAGCACGAGCACCAAACGCAATCACCGTTGGGGCATCCACTTCGTCCGACGCCCGCGCCAGTTTTTCAAACACCGGTGCATGTGTTGATTTGTTTGCTCCAGGAGCTTCAATCACATCAACATGGTTGAACGGCGGGACTGGCACAATTAGTGGAACCTCGATGGCCGCACCACATGTTGCTGGTGCAGTCGCCGCGATATGGGGCAGCGACCTCACTCAAACTGCTTCAGTCGTCAGCAACGTCTTGCTTGCATCAACAAGTTCCAACAAACTTTCCAATATTGGAACGCGTTCACCAAACTTGCTGTTGTTCCTAGAGGCGGGTTCAGGAGTTCCACCTCTCCCTCCCCGTGATGTCACGGCCGTTGCTGGCCAAGGAAGTGCCACAATTTCTTGGGCCGCCCCAACAGACTCGGGAACAAGCGCCATTAGTAGCTATACCGCGACAACGCAGTCCGGTAATCAAACGTGCACCTGGAACAATGGCCCACTGACGTGCATTATTTTTGGCCTCGCACCCAATACGGCCCATACGTTCACCGTCACGGCAACAAACTCCTGGAGTACTTCAGCAAATTCACTACCGAGTAACAGCATCACTATTGCTGAAACAAATGACTACTTTGCCTCTGCTCAACTTTTGGTGTCAAATACCGGAACGCTGAACGACTCAAATGCGATTGCAACGCTCGAAACTAACGAGCCGGCACTTGTAGTAGCGGGCGTTGGTGGCGGAGCATCAGTCTGGTACAAATTCGCGCCAACCAACACCGGGACGCTCACTGTTGATACAACTGGAAGTGCTTTCGATACCGTCCTGTCCGCATTCTCTGGTTCAAGTATCGCCAACCTGACAGCCATTACGTATAACGACGACTATGCGGGCGCATTAACGAGCTCGATCAACTTCACAGCAATTGCTGGGACCACCTACTACTTGCGCATTCATTCCTGGGGCCCCGCCCGAGGATCGATCAAGCTCAACTGGTCACATGTTGCATCTTGTTCAAGCAATGTTGTCGGAGATCTTTTCTGTTCACCCGTCGTCAGGACTGGGAACACTCAGACAACGACTACCAATAACGCCAACGCATCGCTTGAGCCGAACGAACCAGGGTCGTCACTTGGCTCAGATTCTGGCTCTGTTTGGTACACCTACACTCCGACTGCAGATGGTTCATTGACACTTTCAACGACGGGGAACACAATTCCCTCAACAGTAAGCATTTTTCTCGGGACAAGTTTTGCCACACTTTTCCGACCGCAAGGTTGGAACGATGTCGGTGGTCAAAATAGCTACACCTCAACACCCATAAATGTCGTCAAAGATGCCACCTATTACATTCGCTTGGTCAGTTTTGGACAAATACGGGGAACACTTTCTTTAACGCACACCTTTGTCGCGACACCTATTTCAACTGTGCCATCTGCTCCCCGTAACGTTTTGGCGGCAGCATCAACGAACGACGGAACCTTAAATATCTCTTGGGTAGAACCAGCATCAGATGGTGGCAGCACAATTTTGTCGTACGAAGCGACAGTGGCTCCCGGCGGTCAAACCTGTGTCGTAACTGCGGAGACATTTTCATGTTCAATCAACGGACTGACGAACTGGAATGCCTACACGGTGAGCGTTGCCGCACGCAACGGAGTCGGTCGCGGATCAATTGCATCAGCTCCCGGATCAGTCCGCCCCGGAACCACCGATGACTTCTTTGCCACCCCTCGGGCCATCAGCGGTTTATCTGGAAACTCTGCATCAAAAACAAACTTCGCAACGAGCGAACTGGGTGAACCTAATCACGCTGGCTATACGCCTTCACATTCAGTGTGGTTCAACTACATCGCACCAGCAAGCGGACAAATTGACATCAGTACTGCTGGATCAAATTTTGACACCCTGCTTGCGGTGTACACCGGAAGTTCATTTACCAACTTGAACTTGATCGCGGCCAACGACGACATCAAAACTGGCCAGTCAAGCGCCGTAAGTTTTGGTGCAGTTGCCGGCATGGTCTACCGCATCGCTGTCGATGGATACGCCAGCACAACCGGAAATGTCGTACTCAACTGGGACCTCAAATTACCCTTACCCCCAACCGCGCCGACCAATGTACGCGCGGTCTCTTCGAGAAGTCGTCAAGTTGAAGTCTCATGGGACTCGCCCGCCAATCCGACATACCCCGTGACCACATATACGGCCACCGCAACACCCGGTGGGCAGACCTGTGTCTGGTCCCAAGGCCCATTGAATTGCTCAATCTCGAACCTCACGAACGGCACGTCGTACACCTTTACAGTTGTGGCGCAAAATGCCGTGGGAACCAGTCCATCTTCTGCCCCTTCGAACGCAGTCACTCCTCGCACGATGACACGAGTAACTACAACGACCCACTCATGGGGCATTGACCGCATTGATCAAGTGTCTCCGAACTTGGATGGACAATTATCAACAGCCAATCGTGGAAGTAATGCGATTGTTTTTGTGGTTGACACGGGCATCGCGAGCAACAGTGAGTTTGCTGGCCGCCTGCGCACTGGCTATTCCGCCATCAATGACGGCAACGGAACAGTGGACTGCCAAGGACACGGCACCCACGTCGCTTCAACTGCCGCTGGCACTTCGTACGGTGTTGCAACCGATGCTTTGGTTGTGCCGGTGAGAGTGCTTGATTGTACGGGTTCAGGTTTGACTTCAGGGATTCTCGCTGGCTTGAACTTTGTGGCCACTTATCCCCTCAATGGAAAAAGAGCTGTCGTCAATATGAGTCTTGGTGGAGGCGCCAGCGACATCCTCGACAATGCGGTGGCTGAATTGGTTTCACTCGGAATCACTGTTGTCGTCGCAGCTGGCAACGACTCCACTCTCGCTTGCGAAGTTTCACCTGCTCGTGAACCAACTGCAATCACAGTTGGGGCGACAGACAACACTGATACACGCGCATTCTTTTCGAATTACGGCTCGTGCGTCGATATCTTTGCGCCTGGTTACGACATTGAAGGCGCCAGCATTGACCCCACGTACGACTCTGTCTCGAAGAGTGGCACTTCAATGGCGTCCCCACATGTTGCGGGTGCCGCAGCAATCGCCGTGACCACATTTCCTTCAGCCAGCCCTGCACAGGTCATCAATTTGCTCATCAGCGATGCGACAGTGGGCGTTGTGAATGATGCGGGTACTGGCTCACCTGATCGACTACTCATGGTTGCTGGCTCCAACCTCGGAGTTGAGACAACACCGACAACAATGAAGTCGATCAACCCACAACGAATATTTGATACTCGCAGCGGCGAGGGTGGCGTTCCCGTTCGAAAAGTTGGTGGTGACTATGTACTCGAGGTACAAGTTTCGGGCAAGAACAACATCGCTCCGGCAGGAGTCAGCGCGGTATCGCTGAACGTCACCGCCACAAACCCTGAGGGAGCTGGCTTCATCACCGTGTATCCATGTGGCACACGGCCCGAGATTTCAAGTCTCAACTTTATTGTCAGCGAAACGGTACCTAATGCCGTCATCGCGCGTCTCTCCAGCACTGGGTCATTGTGTTTCTATAGCAATGTCGCCGTTGACATCATCGCCGATGTCAACGGATCGCTCTTAGACGGAAATGGATTCAACCCAACCGCACCATCACGACTCTTTGACACTCGATCAG
>JBAXIP010000174.1:0-4354 GCA_037138315.1 Actinomycetes bacterium | reverse complement strand
CTTCAATGCTGCAAGCGGTTCTTCAACAGCAGCTTTTTCTTCGGCAGTGACTTTGTCGCCTTGTTCGCGCAAGACTTTCTCGGTCTGATACACCAACGAGTCGGCGTTGTTACGAATTTCTGCTTCTTCACGACGCTGACGATCTTCTTCAGCGTGAGCTTCAGCATCCTTGACCATCTGATTGATGTCGTCTTTTGACAACGTTGACTGGCCGCTAATGGTCATTGACTGTTCTTTATTGGTCGCACGGTCTTTGGCACTCACATGCACGATGCCATTGGCGTCAATATCGAATGTCACTTCAATCTGCGGAACACCGCGAGGTGCAGGTGGAAGGTCGACCAACTGGAACTTGCCGAGGGTCTTGTTGAACGACGCCATTTCACGCTCACCCTGGATCACATGAATTTCTACTGACGGCTGCATATCTTCGGCCGTCGTGAAAACTTCGGTGCGCTTCGTGGGGATTGTGGTGTTACGTTCGATGAGCTTGGTCATCACGCCACCCTTGGTTTCGATACCGAGTGACAACGGTGTGACGTCAAGCAACAAAACGTCTTTGACGTCGCCCTTCAACACGCCAGCTTGAACAGCTGCACCAATCGCAACAACTTCGTCAGGGTTCACGGTCTTGTTGGGCTCTTTGCCGGTGAGTGACATCACGAGGTCTTGCACTGCGGGCATACGAGTTGATCCACCCACCATGATCACGTGATGAATCTGTCCCTTGGTGAGACCGGCATCTTTAATGGCCTGTTCGAAAGGAATGCGACAACGCTCGATGAGGTCGGCTGTCATTTCTTGGAACTTGGCACGGGTGAGAGTTTCATCAAGGTGCAACGGGCCTTCTGGTGTTGCGGTGATGAATGGCAAGTTGATCTGTGTCTGCTGAACCTGGCTGAGTTCAATCTTGGCTTTTTCAGCAGCTTCCTTCAGACGCTGAGTTGCCATGCGATCGTTCGCAAGATCGACACCGTGTGCTGACTTGAATTGATTGACCAACCAATCAATGACGCGCTGATCCCAGTCGTCTCCACCAAGAACGGTATCGCCGTGGGTGCTCTTCACTTCGAACACACCGTCACCGATTTCAAGAACCGACACGTCGAATGTTCCGCCACCGAGGTCGAACACCAAAATGGTTTCGTCTTCGTCACTCTTATCGAGGCCGTATGCCAACGCTGCTGCTGTTGGTTCGTTGATAATGCGCAATACTTCAAGACCAGCAATTTGGCCGGCCTCTTTAGTTGCCGTGCGTTGAGCGTCATCGAAGTACGCGGGAACAGTGATCACTGCTTGAGTCACGGTGTCACCCAAGTACGCCTCGGCATCACGCTTGAGCTTCATCAAGGTACGAGCGCTGATTTCTTGCGGCGAGTACTGCTTGCCGTCAATATCTTCACTGCGCCAGGTGGTGCCCATGTGGCGCTTGATTGAGCGGAAAGTGCGATCGGGGTTAGTGATGGCCTGGCGCTTGGCCACTTCGCCAACGAGGACTTCGCCAGCTTTCGAGAAAGCAACAACCGAGGGGGTCGTGCGGGAACCTTCTGAGTTAGGGATGACGACTGGTTCGCCAGCTTCAAGGACTGAAACAACTGAGTTAGTAGTACCGAGGTCGATTCCGACTGCCTTAGCCATGATGGAAACCTTTCATTTTGGATTTTGGGGGGATTTTGGAGGCAAACGACGAATCTTGCGTCGCCATGTGTCAAGATAGCCCCGTCAATTTCAACTTGCAACTCAGAAGGTCCAAATGCTGAGTCAATGTGACTCAAGTCCTTCGTCTTTCTGGTGGCAGGAATGGTCGGATATCCGACCATTCCTGCCACCAGAAGCACCAAAGAGATCTCGCTGAGGTGGTGTGGCACAATGACGAGATGAGTGCTCATGATCTAGTGATCCGCAATGCTTCCCTTGTCGATGGCACCGGTGCACCGGCCCGCCTGGCCGATGTCGCGGTCAGCGACGGGGTCATCACCGAAGTCGGTCCTCGCCTGTCCGGAACTGGTATCCGCGAAATTGATGCCGATGGACTGACAGTTACCCCAGGCTTTGTCGACATTCATACCCACTTCGACGGTCAGGCCACCTGGGACCCCATTTTGGCCCCATCAAGTATTCACGGAGTGACCTCGGTCGTCATGGGTAACTGTGGTGTCGGGTTCGCCCCCGCCCGACCGACTCCCGATCAACATGCTTGGCTCATCGGCATGCTCGAAGGTGTTGAAGACATTCCCGGCACCGCATTGGCTGAAGGCTTAGCTTGGGATTGGGAAACCTTCCCCGACTACATGGATGCACTTGATCGTCGCGAATACGCAATCGATGTTGCAACCCAGGTTGCTCATGCACCGTTGCGCGCGTATGTCATGGGCGAACGCGGCGCAGATCCGCTTGAAGCGCCGACCATCGATGAATTAGCGCGCATGGCAATCATGGTCCGCGAGGGTATGCAGGCAGGCGCGCTCGGCTTCACAACAAGTCGCACCTATGTCCATCGCACTAAAGCAGGCGCGCCACTTGGCACGCGTTATTCATCAGCCGACGAGCTACTTGCTCTGTGTACCGCAATGGCCGAAACTGGTAGCGGCGTGGTGCAGCTCATCTCTGACGCATATCTTTCTGCCGATACAGATTTTGCAGTTGAAGAAATGAAACTGATGGAAGCCATGGCGCGCGCTACTGGCCGTCCACTCAGTATGACTGTGCAACAACCCGAACCACTGCCCGATCGTTGGCGTGAAGTTGGTGCTTGGGTCGACAAAGGCGTCGCTCAGGGTTTATCACTCGCGACACAAGTCGCAGTGCGCCCTATTGGTGTGTTGCTCGGGTTGACCGCAACCGTCAATCCGTTATTGCCATGCCCAAGCTTTGTTGAGATTGCTGGTCGTCCACTCAACGAAATCGTATTGGCGTTACGTGATCCCGAACGCAAAGCGCGCATCGTTGCCGAACACGCCGTTGCACTTGCCCGCATTGAAGGAATGGCTGGTGAGATGTTCGGCGGCTTCCACAAGTTGTACCCCATGGAAAATCCAGTCAACTACGAACCAGCACCCGAAGATTCGGTGGCCGCTCGCGCTGCTGCCCAAGGCCGGAGTGTTGTTGAGTTCGTCATTGATTTGCTGATTGAAGATGATGGCAATCGATTGTTGTACATGCCGCTGTTCAACTTTGCCCACGGCAACCTTGACGATACGCGCGAAATGTTGCTCCGTAAAAATGCCGTCATTGGGCTCAGCGATGCTGGCGCACACTGTGGCGCAATCAGCGATGGAAGTGCCACGACAACTGCACTCGCTCTATGGTCAAAAGATCGCACACGTGGTGAGAAACTGCCCCTTGAATTTATGGTTAACCACATCACGCAACGCACTGCTCACCATGTTGGGCTTCTCGATCGTGGTGTGATTGCCCCTGGCTACAAAGCAGACATCAACGTGATTGACATGTCGGTCCTCGGAACTCCGCCGCCGCGCATTGTTTACGACTTACCAGCTGGTGGCCGACGACTTATGCAGACTGCAACTGGATATCGCTACACCATCAAGAATGGAATCGTTTCTTTTGTCGATGGCGAGCACACCGGAGCACTCAACGGATCATTGATACGTGGTGCTCAGTCACGCCGCTAGTCAATAACTGTTTCGCCCGCACGTACTTGGCGAGCGTAAGCACCATCGCTGGCCATCAATTCGTCATGTGAACCTTGCTCAACAATGCGGCCGTCATTGATGACAACAATTCGTGAAGCGTCTCGAATAGTAGATAAACGATGGGCAATCACAATGGCAGTTCGACCTTTGAGCGCATCATCAAGTGCGTCTTGAACTAACGCTTCGTTTTCATTATCTAAATGACTGGTCGCTTCGTCGAGAATCATCATTGCTGGATCTTTCAATAACAATCGAGCAATCGCCAAGCGCTGCTTTTCGCCGCCCGACATGCGATATCCACGATCGCCAACGATGGTCGCGAAGCCATCGGGTAGCGCCGCAATGGTGTCGTAAATTCGTGCAGCCCGACACGCCTCTTCAATCTCTTTTGTTGTGGCATCGGGCTTGGCATAACGCAAGTTTGATTCCATGCTCTCGTGGAACAGGTGGGGATCTTGAGAAACCACTCCGATTGCTGATCGCAACGATGTCCCCGTTAAGTCGCGAACATCGTGTCCATCAATTCTGAGGGATCCTGCGGTCACGTCATACAAGCGTGGCAACAACGACGCAAGCGTGCTCTTACCCGAACCAGACGAACCAACAATCGCAATTGTTTCGCCAGGTTCAATAACTAATGAGATGTCGTGCAACACATCAACATCAGGGTCACCCGATGGGGCACCTGGCATTTCAAG
>JBAXIP010000173.1:0-4359 GCA_037138315.1 Actinomycetes bacterium | reverse complement strand
CTCGATTGGGTGGCGACGGTGCCGCCCACGGTGTCGCTGTGTGTTGAACGCTTCGGTGTGCAACAAGGGCCACTGGTATATGGATGGGTTTTCGCTGGCCACCAAACGGGTGCTGCTGTCGCCGCGTGGGGAGCAGGAGCATTACGAGATGCAACGGGCTCATATCGCGAATCTTTCATCATCGCTGGATTGAGTTGCGGAGTCGCTGCCCTTGGGGTGAGCCGATTACGCAGATCGCGTCAACCCGCCGAACTTCTTGCATAGAGCGCATTCTCGGCTGCAATGTAGGATTGTCATGTGATTGACAACGACATTCTTGAACGTGTTTTGGCCGAAGGTTTACGAACCGGCGCCGACTTTGCTGAAGTATTTGCATCCGATTGGCGAGGTACCGGAGTCGGTCTTGACGATGGAAAAATTGAACAGTTGTCAACTGGTCGAAATCGTGGCGCCGGAATTCGCGTCATTGCTGGCGATACAACCGGATTCGCCCACACCGCAGATCTTTCAGAAGCCGGACTAATGGCCGCAGCACGAGTTGCTGCCGAAGCGGCTCGACAAGGAGGCGGTGGCACCAAGGTCATTGCTCTCACCACGCAGCCGTCACGAATTGTGAGCCCGATCAAAATTGATCCCTCGACAATTGGCAAAGCAGCCAAGGTTGATTTGTTACGTCGAGTTGATGACGCCGCACGTTCTGCAGGTGGCGCTATCTCACAAGTTTCGGCTGGTTACTCCGACGGGCGTACTCGAATTGTGATTGCTAATAGTGACGGTCTTGTTGCCCACGATGAACGAGTTCGCACATTGCTGCGCGTGAGTGCCGTCGCCAATGGTGATGCTGGCATGCAAACTGGTTTCGATTCACTTGGTCATACCATGGGATTCGAACTTTTCGACAAAGTTCAAGTTGAAGATGTTGCTCGTGCCGCAGCCGGTCGGGCACTCACCAAGTTGAAGGCGCGTCCTGCGCCATCTGGTTCGTTGCCGGTAGTGATCAAGGCTGGAAGCGGTGGAGTGTTGTTTCACGAAGCATGCGGTCATGGCCTTGAAGCCGATCTCGTTGCTAAAGGCGCCAGTGTGTACAAAGGAAAAGTTGGCGAACTCGTGGCCTCTCCGCTCGTCACTTTGGTCGACGACGGCACGATGACGCATGAATGGGGGGCCATCGCCATTGATGACGAAGGCCACCCGTCGCAGTACAACGTGCTCATTGAAAACGGAATTCTGACTGACTACATGTGGGACTACTTACGAGCTCGTAATGAAGGTCGCCCGCAAAGCGGTAACGGTCGTCGTCAGTCGTACAAAGACTTGCCGATGGTACGAATGACGAATACGTATGTTTTGAATGGTGAAGAAAACCCAGAAGACATTATTAAGGACACTCCGAATGGGGTCTACGTTGCGCACCTCGGTGGAGGCAGTGTCAATACCGCAACTGGTGACTTTGTCTTTGGAATGACCGAGGCGTACCTCATTGAAAATGGTGAAATCACCGAACCGTTACGCGAAGGAAATCTGATCGGCAATGGACCACAGGTTTTGCGAGACATTGATCGTCTTGGCAATGACTTTGCCATGGGTAATCCGGGCACCTGCGGAAAAGATGGACAAGGTGTTCCGGTGGGCGATGGTCAACCAACGTTGCGTGTGAAGTCAATGACAATTGGTGGAACCGCGTCATGAGTACCCCTGATCGCAGCGCTGAATTGTTAGTCATTGCCGAACGAGTAGTGGCAATGGCCAAACCGGGTGAGCAAGTTGAGGCATACGTGAGTCGTGGGCTGTCAACTGAAGTGCGCGTGTACGAAGGTGAAGTTGAACACTTTGTCTCGGCACAAAGTGAAGGCATCGGAATTCGTGTGATCAAAGATGGTCGAACTGGCACTTCGTATTGCGGAACTCTTGATCCATCACAGATCGCCGAAGTCCTGGCCGAAGCCCGTGACAATTTGGGCTACGGCGAACCCGATGAATGGTCGGGCCTTGCTGAACCCGATGGCGTGGCCGTGGTTCCGCAAAGTTTGTGGGATGACAATCTTGAAAATACTTCGACAGCACGCAAGATTGAACTGGCCAAGTTGCTCGAGAAGCTAACTCTCGCCGGTGATTCCCGTGTTCGTGTTGACGACTCTAACTATTCAGATGCATTCGGTGAAGCTGCTGTCGCGACCACGACAGGCATTCGAGTTGCTGGTCGAGAAAATGGTTGTTATCTGAGTGTCGGTACATTGGCCGATGACGGCGATGAAACCCAAACTGGATTTGGTTTTGCAGTAGGTCGCAATGTCGATGAACTCGATCTCGAACGTGCCGCACGTGAAGCTGTTGATCGTGCGACACGATTGTTGGGCGCGACCAAACCCGAAAGCCGACGCATCACGGTGGTGCTCGATCCTTTTGTGACTGCGCAATTCTTAGGAATCATTGGTGGGACACTTAACGGTGAAAGTGTTGTTAAAGGTCGCAGCTTGTTTGCAAACCGAATTGGTGATGTCGTTGCTCATCCATTGTTGACTTTGGTGGATGACCCAACAAATCCGTTGGCTTACACCGCGACCGACATCGATGGTGAAGGTTTGGCAGCTCGTCGTAATGCGTTAATCCAAGATGGTGTCTTGCAAAAGTTCGTGCAGAGTTCTTACTCGGCGCGGCGAATGGGTATGGCTCCTACAGGAAATGGTTTGCGCGGTGGCTACGGGGGTTCGCCGAGTGCCGGTTGCCTGGCGTTACAAATCGTTCCGGGTCTTCGGAGCCAAGCCGAGATTGTCGCTGGCATCGATGACGGCATCTTGATTCAGCAAGTTCAGGGATTGCATTCAGGGGTAAATGCCGTATCTGGTGACTTCAGCACCGGTGCCGCTGGTTTGTTGATCAAGAACGGCACGGTGGGCGCTCCGGTTCGAGAGTTCACGATCGCCTCAACTTTGCAGAAGATGTTGCTTGATATCGCTGAAGTGGGTGGTGACCTTGAATGGTTGCCGATGAGTGCAACGGGAGTTTCGCTCGTTATTCACGACGTGACAATGAGTGGCGCCTGAATCAGCTTGCACAGCCAGCGTCCCGATATTGCGCTAGACAGGGCGCATGCCAATTATCCACGCCATAGTTTTAGGCCTCATTCAAGGTCTTTCTGAATTTCTGCCGATTTCATCAAGCGGGCATTTATTGATCGCTCCATGGTTGTTCGGTTGGAACGACTTCTCTAATGTTTCGGTTGAAAAAGCTTTTGACGTTGCATTGCACCTTGGAACCCTGATCGCTGTTGTTGCCTATTTCCGTAAAGACCTCGTTATCTATGTACGCGATGGCCTGCGAATGATCGTGCAGAAAGAGAAGCCCCACACAACCGAAGGTCGACTGGCTTGGTTGCTGGTGGTGGCCAGTATCCCTGCAGCTTTATTCGGGGCAGTCGCGGGCAATTGGGTTGATGAACACCTGGGCAAGCCCGTTCTCATCGCGATGTCATTCATCAGTTTCGGATTGTTGCTCGCCTGGGCTGATCGTCGCCGCGGCAAACGCAAATTTGAAGAATTGAACACTCGCGACGCGATAGTCATTGGACTCGCTCAAGTGATTGCGCTGAATCCTGGAACGTCGCGTTCAGGAATTAGTATTTCGGCGGCAAGATTCTTGGGCTTTGATCGAGACGCCGCGGTGCGGTTCTCGTTCTTGTTGAGCGTTCCCGTCACGGCAGGGGCAGTTGTTCTGAAAATGGCCAAATTGTTCAAAGATGGAATTCCAGATGGTCTTGCGATACCGATGGCAGTCGGTGTGATGACTGCAGGAATTTCGGGATGGTTAGCCGTCGCAGGATTATTGAAGTTGATCCGCTCGAAATCGTTCGATGCATTTGTGATTTATCGCGTTGTCGCTGGAATCGCGATATTGGCTATCGCTGCCTCAAGTTGGCGTTGAGGGCGAACTCGACGGAGTCGGTGTCGGAACAGGTGTCGATGGCGCTGCTGTCGGCGCCGCAGGTGAAGCGGTGTCGCTTGTTGCAGGTGCAGTCGTCGATGGAGTGGTGCTTGACGAGCCACCACGGCTGTCGGTCTTGTAGAACCCGCCACCTTTGAAGGTCACGCCAACTGGCTGAAAGACCTTTTTGACGGAGCGCACGGCTCCGTCTGAGGGGTGCGGGTACTCGGTGAGGGCGTCATCGGTAAAGGCTTGATGGACCTCGATGGTCTCGCCAGTATCGGTGAATTTGTAAACGTAAATAGGCATCAGGCTGTTCTCCGGACTCCAAAGTCTAGAGTCAGAGCATGGCGTTACCCCAACGCATCCGTACGGCAGTTGTCCCAGCTGCTGGTCAAGGCACCCGCATGCTGCAAGCCACGAAAGCAGTGCCAAAAG
>JBAXIP010000172.1:0-4370 GCA_037138315.1 Actinomycetes bacterium | reverse complement strand
ACTATGCCGGATTTCGTCGCGAGCTACGACGAACAACAATCGCTGGCGAATCACCGAAACGGTAGTTACCAGCTTCCGCCGCCTCCGCCACCAAAGCCGCCTCCACCACCACTAAAGCCACCACCACTACTAAATCCGCTAGAACGCGCTGGCGTGTAAGCGGTCGTGGCGGCGTTGCTCCAGATGCGCTGATGCGGCAAAGAGGCGTACAACAAAGGCGAAGTGCTCATGTTCCATTGATCGAGCTCGGTCTGTGGCATCGCATTCACCCAAGTTGTGACTGCATTGAATGCCACGGCATAGCCCATGTATTCGCGCATCAAGCCCATGCGTTCAGCAGCTTGAGCGTGAGCTGATTCACTTTCGCGGAAGAAACGTTCGAAGCCTTCAGCACGAAGTGCAGTTCCGAGTCCGCGGCTGGTGTAAGCCGAAATTTGACCTGATTGGCTGGCTCGTCCGTACAGCAAAATCAATCCGCTTAAGAAGATCCCAGCGGCAGGGAGTAGCAAACTCACCGAATTTGATTGAGATGCAATGCCGGCCGCAAAAATTGAGATGAATGACAGCAAAGCCGTGAGGACAGCGACCGAAACCCAGGGACGCGAGAATTTGCGCACTCCAGCAGTCATTGTTTTTTCGGTTAACAAACTGAGGCTTCGAAGTTGATCGTCAACTTCTTGGACATATGTTTTCACCTTGAGTGATAGAGCCGTGTTTTTCTGTGACAGCGCAGCCTCGTTTTTGTCGCCGAGCAAAGCCGTAAGCAAGGTGAGTTCGTAACTCTTCACTTGACGCGGTGGTTGAGCGATTCGAGCGACGACCCATGCTTTATTGACTTGAGTCAGAGAAATGACTCCATCGGCAGCGAGATCGACCAATGTCGCAGCCATCATGTGACTCACGTTGGCTTTGTTGCCTTCTTTGATTCGCAGGAGGCAGGCCGGGTCTAAGTTCACTGGCGGCACAAATTCAACAGGCATTTCTTGTGAACTTGAAGTTGGCAAAATTGATGCTGAGCCAGGGGGTGGCGGAGGCAAAACCGGTCGCTCCATACGATCTGCAAGGTCTAGCGACATCGGACCCGAAAAAGTATCGCTGACGCCAGCGATCGCGATCGCTCGTTGGCGTCGGTAACGCGTGAGGTTGATGAAGATTGCTCCAACAAGCGCAAGGTAGATCAACACAATCGCGAACACCGACGCCGGGACCGACTGCGAACGACTCGTTAGTGTCGCTGTCGCATCAAATGCAGAGCTCGGAAAGTCGACTTCAACGGTGAAGGCACTGTTGGGGGCGAGGTCACTGGCAGTGAAATTTGCGCCATCTTGGGTGGGTGTGTTTTCGTCGCAAGGATTCTGCGTATTCATTGCTCCTTGATAGCAACGAGTGTCAAGTGGTCCAGTTGGTCCGATAACGGTGTACGTCAAAGAATCAATGTGCTGGCGCCAATCAGTAATTGCATCAAGCGGCAACGTGGCAGTGTCGCCATTGATGACGAGTACATCCTCAATTTGGTAACTAAGTTCATAGGTGTGGGCATTGGTGATGGTGACAGCCGCATCGCCAATTCGCACGTCGACAATGCCGCCGATGTCGGATATCTCAAGAGAATTGGGGGTTCCCTCTGATGTTGCGATTTGCATGGCCCGAATGACATGGCTTCCCAAGCCGTTGTATTGAATCGGAATTGACCTTTCAATACCGTGGCGGTCAGTGCGGAAAACTTGGGTGATCTTTTCGGTAATCACTACTGAATGATCTGGCTGAATTTGGGCGATCACGTCAAATGATCGCGTCGTATCTTCACCGATCAAATTTTCAGCAGAACCAAGGTCTGCGCCAGTTGGTTCTACTTCAGGTTGAGCGAGGGATGGTCCCGTTGACGAATCAATGAGGTTCACTAGGTTGGGGCTAAACACCGTTGGGCCAAGCAAGATCAACGATGGGGGCACCAGTGCCAAGATCAGAAGAAAAATGTGCAAATAAGACCAGCGTCGTGTCATATGTTGACTATAGATGGCGACTATAGATAAAGGCAGATGGAGACATGAGTTCAAAAAATGTGGAGAGATGTGGGTGGGGATCAACCCCCGGATTGATGTCGCACTATCACGACACCGAATGGGGATTCCCGACAGCCGACAATTCGCGACTGTTTGAGAAGTTGTGTCTCGAAGGATTTCAAAGTGGTCTGTCGTGGAGCACGATTCTTAATAAGCGTGAAGACTTCAGACGGTGCTTCAAAAAATTTGATATCAATAAAGTTTCCAGGTTCACCCAAATAGATATCGAGCGACTCATGGCTGACGCCTCGATCGTGCGGCATCGAGGCAAGATTGAGTCAACGATCAACAACGCTCAACGGTGTCGTGAACTGATCAAAGAATGCGGTTCGTTAGGTGCCTATATCTGGCAGTTTGAACCCAAGGCTTCAACACGACCAAAACGACCGACTGCTGCCGATATTTCGACATTCATCACCTCACCCGAGTCGATCGCATTGTCCAAAGATCTGAAGAAGCGGGGCTGGAGTTTTGTCGGGCCGACGACGATGTACGCGTTCATGCAATCGATGGGCTTGGTGAATGATCACCATGTGGGCTGCTATGTATGGAAACAAGTTGAGGCCGCTCGCCAGGGGTTTGAGCGACCTACGTCAGGCTAAAACCATGACCTGAAACTTCGATGTCACAGGTCTTTGCCACCCACTTGTTGTGCTGATCTGAGAAACTGTTACCTGTGAGTGATCAAATCGATACCCGAACCGCGTGGCTCAGCACAGAATTGTTGGCCTCGGTTCGAGCCAATGTGCCTCTCGTGTACGTCGACGCGATCCCTGTGCGTGTGGATGAGTCCGGTCGGGTGACCCAGGTCGGCCTGTTATTGCGCGTTGCCTCGGACGGTTCAATCAGCCGCATGTTGGTGTCGGGTCGAGTTTTGTATGGCGAGCGGGTGCGTGATGCTCTCATTCGTCATCTCGAAAAAGATCTCGGACCACTTGCTCTGCCAAAGGTTCCCACCAACCCCGCGCCTTTCACCATTGCTGAGTATTTCCCCGATCCGGACATCAGTGGTTTTGTTGACCCTCGACATCACGCGGTGAGTTTGGCTTATGTGGTTCCAGTTTCAGGCGACTGCACGCCAACACAGCAGGCACTCGACCTGGCTTGGTTCACGCCAGCTGAGGCAGCATCAGCAAAGATCGCCGCCGACATGACGGGCGGGCAAGATCGACTACTGCGTTTGGCGCTTGCCCATGTCGGCGAACTTCCGTAAGTAGGTTTTACTTTACGGTTCGTTTTTTACGGATCCGGCGCGCGGCATTGCTAGCGCCAAGTCGAGACACCACTTTGGTCTGATCGTCAACGTCGATGGTGATGCCATCGGCATCAATATCTTCGGGTTCACCTGACGCCTCCCAGACGACTGCGCCTTCATCTTTGGGTTTGCGACCCAAAACTTTGTCAACTCCGAGCATGGCACTGAAGACCATTGCCCCAAGTGTTCCGTGACGAGCACGCGCTCGATCAAGTTGAGCCTGAATTGAGTCGGTCGGATCAATGGGAGCAACAAGTTCAGCGTCGTCGGGATCTTGCTGGCTCATGCACAAATACCGTATCGGTTTTACTACAGGATGGCTAGGCATGGGACTTGGGTGATTTATTCTCTGCATATGGCGATGCGTGGAAAAACAAACCACACAGTGACTGCCATGCGCACTGCGCTCGTGGGTCTGCCGACTCTTCGGTTTGATGCGATGTCAACGATTGGACCTGCTCCAGTTGAACGAAGTGTGATTGAAAGCATCACCGTAAAGAAACGGGAAATTTTGGTGCAATGGGACGACGGAATTGTCTTGTCAACGGCATTGCGATTCAGCGGTGAGTGGCATCTGTATCGCACCGATGAAATGTGGCGTAAAGAAACGTATCGTGCCCGCGTGGTGATCGAAGTTGAAGGTTGGGTCGCCGTGTGCTTTGATGCGCCCATCGTCGAAACGTATCGCCAACCCGATCGCAAACGTCATCCACAATCTGGTGGAGTTGGCCCGAACATTTCGCAATCAAAAACAGATTTATCTGGTTGCACCCTGCGACTCCTTGACTACCGCTATGCCGATGCCATGATCTCTGATGTCTTGATGGACGAGTCGGTCATGAGTGGTTTGGGCAATTTGGCGCGTAGTGAAACTTTGTGGGCAGTTGGATTAAGCCCCTTTGCCAAAATGGCTGACCTCTCGTATGAAGATTGCGCCGTGCTGATTGAAACAGCTTCAAGAATTGTTCAAGGTGATCACGAAATATCACCATCGGTCTACGGACGAAATGGTCAGCGATGTAATCGATGTCGTGGAACAGTTGAGTTCAAGA
>JBAXIP010000171.1:0-4400 GCA_037138315.1 Actinomycetes bacterium | reverse complement strand
CTTCCACCCGAACCCGACGTGTACAAGCAAAGTACCGATGAAGCCATTCGCAGTCTTGAAGAATCAATTACGAAATACCGCTCAATCGCCGGTGGTCGTATCCAGTCGTACAGCACGCTTGTCGGACACACCACGTGTTCAGATCCGTTGTGGAAAGCCGCACGCGCCTTGGCCGATGAGCACGGTGTGGGTATGAGTTTCCATATGTCGCCAGCCAAGCTTGATCCTGAAGGCTTCTTAGATGAGTTTGGTCAGCGGCCCATGATTCACTTGGCCGAAATCGGAGTCTTGAAAGACGACGTGTCAATTACGCACTGTGTGCAAGTTGATAATCAAGAACTTGCAGTCATGGCCGAGACCGGCGTTTCGGTTGCGCACTGTCCGACGACTGCATTGAAGGTCAGTTATGGCGTCACGCAAGTAGGCAAGATGCCCGAGATGGCGATGGCCGGAATCAACCTTGGTATTGGAACCGACGGCAACAACGCTTCGAACTATTCAGACCTCATGCGTGCCACATACTTAGTTGCTGGCTTGTTTAAAGATGCCCGAACTGATCCGCAGATGTTCCCCGCCGAAAAAGCCTACGAAATGGCCACTCTTGGTGGAGCGCGAGCAATGAACGCTCAAGATGAAATTGGCTCGCTTGAAGTGGGTAAGAAAGCCGATGTTGTTTTGCACGACACCGATCGTCCCGAGTGGCGTCCATTGCTCAACGTCATGAACCAACTCGTGTGGTCGGCCGATGGTCGGGGAGTGCACACGGTGTTCGTTGACGGCAAGAAGGTTGTTGAAGCCGGTCGCATGTTGACCATTGATGAAGATCGCTTCTGGGCACAATGCCAAGAAGCTGGTGAAGCAATCACCGCACGTTCGGGCTTGCCCGACAAATCTAAGTATCCGGTTCTCTGAGACTTGCGAACATTGGATAACCATGACTAACAACATCACACTTGAAGCCGAAATCACGCCGGGTATGCCCGTCAACCAAGTGATTGAACTCGCGCGACTTGCTGAAGACGTGGGTTTTGATCGCTTAGGTATTTCTGATGTGGTGTTTTGGCATGACTGTTTTATGTTGCTCGGGCTTGTTGCTCAGTCAACAACGCGTATTGAACTTGGCCCGATGGTGACTAATCCGTATTCGCGTCACCCTGCGGTGCTTGCAGGAATCGCTGCGACATTGCATGATGTTTCTCACGGTCGGGCATTTATGGGCATGGGTGTTGGCGCCGGGCTTGAAGCCGTTGGTGAGACGTATGCGCGGCCAGTTGCTCATGTACGCGATGCGGTGACAGTGATGCGGGCGTTGTTGCGTGGTGAGACGGTCAACTATCAGGGTGAAACGATTACGGTCAACGATTCGCGATTGCAACACGTCGATCCGTTGAACCCTGCGCATGTTCCGATGTCAATAGGTACTCGCAGCCCACAAATGATGCGTTTGGCTGGCGAGATTGCCGACATCGCTCTTGTCGGTGGTCGTTACTTGTCGCCGTCATTGGCCGCGAATTACCGCGCGTTTATTGCTGAAGGTGCACAGCGCGTTGGTCGTGATGTTGCGTCAGTCGAAGTTGCTCCGCGAGTGACGTTGTGCGTGTCTTCAGATGGCGATCTGGCGCGTCGCAGCGTGAAGCGCTATGTGGCGCATTACATCGCGCTCATTCGGCCTGCCGAATTGAACGAGCGAATGGGGCTAGATGCCGATTGGTATTCGCGTGTTGACGCAGCGCTTGCCCGTTCAACCGGTTGGTATTTCGATCACGATCGTTACGACGACCCCGAAATCTTTTCGTTGATCGCCGATGAACTAGTAACAAGTTTTGCGATCGTCGGTACACCCGATGAATGCAAAGACTTAGCCCGTGGCATTTTGGACCTGGGCTTCAACAGCATCAGTATGAACTTGTCATTCCCGGTGGGCAACGGCATGTATCAAGGTTTGCGCGACACCCTCGAAGGTTTTGGCACTGTTATTGATGCAGTGCGTTCAGGCCGCTGAAATTACTCAAGACCAGCTTGCGTTAAAAACACTTTGCTATCCCAGTAATCGGTTCGATTGATAATGAGTCCAGTCGATGGGTCGAGTTGAATTCGTAGCAATCCGCGCACTGCACAATCACGATCGTTCACATGAGCGTGCAGCGTGTACGCATTGGCCACGGTTGTTGTGGTGAGATCAACAACTTGTTGCTCAACCTCGTAACGCAAACCAGGCATTGAAGCGATGAAATTAGGCAGACGACGGCGATATTCGTCTTTGCCTTCACAACCCGAACCAAGAGCGGCGGTGTGCTCGTTGACAAATCCGTCGGCTACAAACGAGGCAACGAGATCGGCGTTACCACTAGCGAATGACTCGAGATAGTGGCGACAAATAGTGGCGAGTTCGTCGCGAGTCATGAGAATCAAACCGGGCGTGAGCCCGATCTCAGCCCCAGACTTCTTGAGCCTTGGCGTACACACCCTGGTCGTACGAGAACTCGATCATGTTGCCATCGGGGTCTTTGAGAGCACAGATATAGCCAATGGGATCAGGCATTTGGGTGGGCGGCCAAGCCATGCATCCGTCGGCCTTGCCGAGTTCGGCAATGCGCTCAACTTCGGCACGGCTGGTCAGCTCCATGCCAATGTGGGCGAAAGGAGCCATGATCGGCTGCGGTCCACCGGCTTGGTCTTTGAAGAAACTCACGAGAACCAACACGAAGGGCTTATCGGACTGATCGTTGTGTCCGAGCCACGCGCCATAACCATCGGCATCTTCGCGACGATCAAGCAACTTGAGTGGTGTGAATTTTTCGTACCACGCAATTGAACGATCGATGTCGGTCGATGGCAATGCAATATGCGTCCAACGTGCCATCGGGGGATGGACAGTGTTCTTGTCAGATGTATCGCTGATCTGATTCTTCATACGCATTGCATCGGCGTCAATGTTTTCGGGAGTGGTCATGATGATCCAGTTCTATTGAATAGCAGTTGTTAAAAAGATTCACTCGAACGTGTGGTCGCTCGGGATGTCGGGGTTGTCTCCGCCCTTGGTCCACAAGATGACTTCGTTGCCCCAAGCATCTTCGAATGCGCCGTTGAAGCCACTGAATTCTTTCCAGTAGTGCTTGCGCCACAAAATGGTTGCGCCAAGTTCTTCGGCACGATCGAGCAAACGCTCTTGGTTGTCGTCATCGCTGACCAAAATCCAAATGCGACCCTGGCGGTGCTTGTGCGACAAGACGCGGGGCTCAACACCGGCCGGATCGGGATGCGGGCGAGCGTTATTGACGTTGTAGATACCAAGGTGCAAGTTGCCAACGGCGCTCTGGGTGCCATCGCCCAACATGAAGTTTTGGCCAGGCACGCACCGGTGAAATTCACCTTCGGGGCGACCCTCAACGACCCAACCAAAGAGGTCGGCATAGAAGCGAGCGGTCTTAGCCGGATCGTCGCTCGGAAGGTCGACGAAGATCAGCGTGTTCGGGTAATTGGGGACGAACTGTCCGGTCTTGTCGGCATCGTCGGCTGGGTTATAAGACGTGTAGGTCATGTGCCGACGATAACACATCGAGCCCAAATTTTGGTCTGACAATCACACCAAAATCAGAGTCTGGTCGGGAATTTCTTGTGTTTATTGTCCGGCAAGGAATGTCATGCGTTCTTGGGCTTCAGCCACGATGTCGGTGAAGGCGGTGCCCGTGATCTGGGTTGACTTCTTGGCCTTGACCACGGCTTTTCCGGCAACGTACACGTCATCAACCGCTGAGCCGCTCGAAGCCCAGATCAGTTGCAAGATCGGCTCGGTGCTACGGGTCAGCCATTCAGGACCATCGGTGCCAAACACAACCAAGTCGGCTTGCTTGCCCACTTCAAGTGACCCAATGCGGTCGGCCATTCCGATGGCTCGTGCGGCGTCAATGGTGTGCAGGGCCAACGCGTCAACGGCGCTCATGAGAGTCGGGTCCATGTGACGATCGCGGATGAGGCCAGCGAATAATGCCGCGTTGCGAATGGGGTCAACAGCGTCGCCAGCGTTTTCAGAGTCGCAGCCAAGCGACATACGCACGCCCCGCTTCAGCATGTCGTCGTGGCGTCCAGCAGCGGTGATTCCTTGGGCGAGTCGCAGGTAAGCCCACGGACATACCGCAACTGCGGTGTCGGTTTCGACGATGCAATCAATCTCGTCGTCGTTGAGGTGCACTGCGTGCGCGAGCAACACATGACTGCCAAGAACCCCAAGGTCGTACAAATGGCGAACTGGATGCTTGCCGGTGCGCGTAAGGTACGAAGCGGTGTCACCTGAGGATGGCGAAATATGAAACGTGATGCGCGTGTTGTTATCGCGTGCGAGTTGTGACGCAGCAGTGACGAGTTCGTCACTCATCAAATCGTGTCCAACGAGCGTGATC
>JBAXIP010000170.1:0-4437 GCA_037138315.1 Actinomycetes bacterium | reverse complement strand
TGAAGAATGAATTGATTCGTAAAAGATCGCTGTTGAGTCCGGCATCGAACGCGGCAGAGAGATGCGCATCGTTGTGCACCATGCGTGACAAATTCCAGAGTGCGTAGTTGGCATCGGCCGAATCGACATCGCCAATGCTCGATAACAACGCCATCGGCAGACTTGGTTCGCCAATTGCTTCAGCAACAACTCCAAGAAGGCCAGGTGCAACGGCAGCACTACTGCCCGACACAACGTGTTGTGAGAACAAGTGCGGCAACTGTGACTGCACAACGCGTGCACGAGCAACTAGTTGAGCGTCGGTATATGACGACAGGTCGCCACGTGATGCACGCAGTTCTGCGGCCTTGGCTTTGTCGGCATCGAGTTCGGGCCAGGCAACTCCGCTCATGATCCATGCGGTGTGAGCGTCAATGCCTGCAGTGAGATGTGGCTTCTCGTCGTCAGGATGTGCGACATACGTGGGCACATCGGGATGGTCACCGAAGAACGCTTGGTCGAGTGCAGCAACGGTTGCGGCGGGGTTGCGCACACCCTGCATACGGATCGCTGAAAGGTTGATATAGAAGTAGCCACCAAAGCAGGCGACCGATTCGGGATATTGCGGGTTGAAGTCGGCGTCTTCGTACGCGCCGATGCGAATGAGGCCAGCTTTGTAGCCGGCCACGATTCCGCCGTCCCAGCCGAACGACCAGCCGAGTGGGCTCACCGGGTCGGCGAGAACTTCTCCGGCGTTGGCTCGGGTGTAATGCGGGAAGCGTTGACTGGTCGGCCAGTCAGTAATCCATCGATCTTGCATATCCGCCCCCTTACCCGTAGTAAGTATTCAGACTAGAGGCAAGGCCAGACCGATTATTGACGGAGATTGCTCAGAGCCACTTTGATCGGAAGTATTCGCGGTCGTCGGCAACGAGTTGAGCAAAGTTGGCTGGGGGATGAGTTCGGATAGTGACACTGTCGGCGTGTTGGCAGCGAGCCGTATGTGAGATGACGGCGTGCATGCCCATGGTTCGGGTGACCCACATCAAAATGTCGTCATCGCCGTACCACCAGGTGAGGTTTTCGTCGAAGTTCCAGACTTTGACCAAGTCGCTTCGCAGCATCATGGCAAAACCGGCCAGTCCACCAGTTCCGTCATAACGCGAACCGCAGGTGTTGAGGACGCGCCGATCTTCATTCATATCTATAGATGAGTAATTCGGACAGATGAGTCCGATGGTCGGATCGTTGTCCAGTGAATTTGCCAGCGATGACAAACATTCGGGACTCAGGCGCACGTCATCGTTGAGGAAGGCCATATGAGATTCGCGCCCCACAGTCTTGATGCCGAGGTTCCACATCTTGTGAATGCCGACGCCTTCGGGGACCATGACCTTGATGATTCCATCGCTGGGTTCGGGGAGGGTGTCGTAGGTGTTTTGCCCGTCGGCGACGATACAGATAGTGCAGACGGCAGGGTCGAGGCTGAGGTCACCGACAAGTTCGGCCAAACCCGTGAAATTCGATTTCGTGGGAATCACGACGTTCACGCGACTGGCCATCATCTAAATCCAGAGTGTTGATTGATTGCTGGACAAGTCGCTATTTGATTGATTCAGATGGGGCGTTAAGGGTCAGGATCGTGAACGCTTGCCACCAGTTACAGCGAGAAAAACACCAATACCGCAATACGCCGCAACGAAGACGCTTCCGGCGGCCGGATTACCTTCTGCTGCAGATCCAATTATGCCGAGCACTGAAAGCACCCCGAAAATGCTCTGAAAAACCACGACGCTAACCCATCCACCCTTGCGGGCTTTGATGCACATAACTGCGGTCCATATCAAGGCGATAGAGAGGATCAAAAGGATGACAGCAAGGAATGTGATTGTCCCCCCAGTTAAATCGTCGGCAAATTCGCCGATTTGGGACTGCGTGATTGAGAACAACCATAAAGAAAAAATCGCAAAGAGGGCGCCTTCAATGATCTGGAGGACACCACTTGCTGTCAGCCGACCGTTTCCAGTGTTTGTTGCCTTTAAAGACATACTGGGCGCAGGTGGTGGCGGTGGCATAAACGCTGCATCACTCATTTCAGGATGACTTTGATCACTCATTTTGCTTTACTTCCCCCAACTGCCCATCAATCGATGAACAATGCGAGATTAGCATTTACCGGAGATGCGTTGCACTGGAGCCCGAGAGGAGAATCGAACTCCTGACCTACGCATTACGAGTGCGTTGCTCTACCGACTGAGCTACCCGGGCAATGGGTGCAAATCCTATCGGCAACTAGCGGTCTGACCATTTGGTGCCCGGCAAGAAATAGCGCTTGGCCCAGACCCCGCGAGGGTCTTCGCCGGCCACGGGCATACGCCAGGTCACGATCTTGGTGGTGGGGGCACTGAGCGACACCGCGCACAAAGCGCGAGGCTGGTCGTCGGTTCCATCGACATATCCGTCGGCCGCTGCGTCGGGTACATAGCGCTTGGCAATGTCGCGATAGATCTCACGCCACGCATCGTCGTTACCGGGCTGATACTTGACAACCACATGGCCTTGAACCGACACCTTGCGCCATGGGTCGGCCTCTTCGTCAACTGAAATTCCGACGCGTGGATCGCGCTCAATGTTCTTCCAAATGATCGCTGGAGACCGAGGAGTAAACAAAAGTTCGTCACCAAGAATAATGAACCACAACGGAAGCACTCGTGGCATGCCATCGGCATCGACCGTTCCGATGCGCGCAAGGTGACCTCGTTCACTGAGAAATTCTTCTACTTCATTGTCGGTCAACTTCGGCATGATGCTTCTCTCTTTATATTCCGTAAAAGGTGATTGAATGGGCTCGTAGCGGTTGGGCGAATCGTTGCATGAAAACTATTTTGTACATATGAACTGTGAGGTGCGGTAATTCCCCCTGTCATCGTTGCACTTTTTAACGTTACGCGAACGAATGGAGAACCCTCATGAACCCGATTAACAACACTGTGTTTAGCCCCCACGAAGGTCTCACCTTCGACGATGTCGTTTTGGTCCCCGGATTCAGCGATGTTCTTCCCGATCAAGTCGATGTGCGCACTCAGTTGACGAGCGAGATCACGTTGGCTGTGCCGTTGTTGTCGGCAGCGATGGACAAAGTGACCGAGGCACCGATGGCAATCGCAATGGCTCGTTTGGGTGGCATCGGAATTTTGCATCGCAACATGAGTATTGAAGACCAGGCAGCCGAGGCTCGACGCGTGAAGCGTTCGCAATCGGGCATGATCTCCGACCCAGTCACCCTCGGGCCTGATGCCTCATTGCAAGAGGCCGAAGACTTGATGCGTCGATTCAGGTTCTCCGGTGTGCCGATCATTGATAAGGCCGGAGTGCTCGTCGGTATTTTGACCAATCGTGACATTCGTTTTTGTGAACCAGCAGATTTCCGCCGCCCCGTGAGCGACTTCATGACCAAGGCTCCGCTGGTGACCGGCAACGAAGACACAACGTTGGCCGAAGCCCAGACGATTATTCAAAAGCATCGCATTGAGAAATTGCCACTCGTCGACAAAGACGGGCATTTGGTTGGCATCATCACGGTGAAAGACATTATGAAGAAGCGTGATTACCCAGACGCAACTCACGATGATCTCGGACGTTTACGAGTTGGTGCGGCAGTTGGTGTTGGTCCCGATCTTGAAGATCGTGTTGAAGCACTTGTGAAATCGTCCATTGACGTCGTCGTGATCGACACTGCACATGGTCACACCCAAGGTGTGTTGACTGCAGTACGTCGCATCAAGTCGGCCTGGCCAAACTTGGCGGTCATTGCTGGCAACGTCGTGACCGAAGAAGGTGTTGATGCATTGGCCGAAGTTGGTTGCGATGCGATCAAGGTCGGTGTCGGTGCAGGATCAATTTGTACGACTCGTGTGATCTCGGGTGCAGGTATGCCGCAGTTGTCGGCGATTTGGTATGCCGCGAGTCGCGCTCGTGAATTGGGTATTCCGATCATTGCCGATGGCGGCGTGACTTATTCGGGAGACATCGTGAAGGCCTTGGCCTCGGGTGGAAGTTCGGTCATGCTCGGAAGCTTGCTAGCCGGAACCGATGAGGCTCCAGGCGAAATGGAATTGTTTGAAGGTCGCCGCTATAAGAGCTATCGCGGAATGGGTTCACTTGGTGCGATGCAAGGACTTGGTGCCGATCGCTACGGAAGCGGTCAAGGTATGGCACGTAACAAGTTGGTGCCTGAAGGAATAGAAGGACGCGTTGCGTATTCGGGTTCGTTGCACGATGTCGTGTATCAACTCGTCGGTGGACTTCGATCAGGTATGGGTTACGTGGGGGCAGCCAATCTTGATCAGTTACGTACCAAGGCTCGCTTTATGCGAGTAACCACCGCTGGCCGCGAGGAAAGCCATCCTCACGACGTCCTTGTCACCAACGAAGCCCCCAACTACCACCAATAACTTT
>JBAXIP010000169.1:0-4445 GCA_037138315.1 Actinomycetes bacterium | reverse complement strand
AATCCTGTCAAGCGACCAGCATTTTTCACACCAAGTTCTGTCAATGCATCAATGATCAACTGCTCAACACTGCACACATGTGCTGTTGCACCAATCGCATTCTCAAGATTCAGAATGGGGTAGCCAACAAGCTGTCCAGGTCCGTGATACGTGATGTCGCCACCACGCTTCACCGCAACGAAGTCGGCTCCTACTCCGGCAGGATCACACTTCAGATTCTTTTCAAGTTCGGCACGTGGCCCATATGTAAAGACATGTGGATGTTCAAGCAGCAACAGATGTTGTTCACGACCGTGCTCAAAGAGCGCGGTTTGTACAGCCAGAACCTCGCGATACGCGACCCTGCCAATCCAGCGGACGCGCAACATGATTTAGAACTCGCTCGACCAATCGCGGGTCTCGAGAATTTCTTTCACGCGCACCAAGAATCCGGCGGCATATGCGCCATCAAATGCACGATGGTCCCAACTCATGGCCAAATGTCCGACTGGATGAATCGCGATACTTTCGCCACCACCAGGAACATTCACGACAACTGGCTTACGCACGATTGCATCGGTTGACAAAATCGCAACCTGCGGCTGATTGATGATTGCCATCGTGAGTACCGAACCAGCAGAGCCATTATTTGAGATGGTGAACGTGCCGCCTTGAATTTCGTCAGGGCTGAGCTTGCGAGTCTTCGCACGCGTTGCCAAATCGCTAATTTCACGAGCGATCGCCCGCAAACGCTTTCCTTCGGCGCTGCGCACGACAGGAACCAAAAGTCCAAGTCCTTCGATGTCAACCGCAATACCAAGGTCGACATAACGGTGCACGATGAGATCGGTACCCGAAATACTCGCGTTCATATGCGGGAAATCAACCAATGCATCAACAACTGCTCGCGAGATAAATGGGAGGTACGTCAAGCTGAACCCTTCGGCCGACTTGAACTCTTCTTTGGTCTTGGCTCGCGTGTTATCGACATTGGCGTAATCAACTTCGACCACGCTGAATGCGTGAGGGCTCACACTCAACGACATCGTCATGTGTGCGCCCGTGAGTTGACGAATCTTCGACAACGGAACAACATCGTCGCGTTCGCCAGCGCGCACTACAGGCGCTGCAGCTTTAGGAGCAGAGGCAACTGGTGCGGGGCTTGCTGCAGCGGGCCGAGGGGCTGGTGCAGGTGCTGCGGCTGGTGCGGCAGGAGCTGAACCAGTAGCGATCTTGTCGATGTGATCTAGGACGTCTTCTCGCGTGATACGTCCACCAGGGCCAGTGCCGGCGATGGAGTCAACATTGAGATTGTGTTCGGTTACTAAACGACGCACGACTGGCGACAACAAACGATTGTCATTGCCCGCAGCCGGAGCGACAACAGGTGCGGGAGTTGCAACGACGGGTGCTGGCGCAGCGACTGGGGCCGCAGCAGCAACCACGGGTGCTGGCGCAGCTTCGGCGACTGGCGCAGGCGCGGCGGCAGGCGGTGCTGCAACAACAGCACCCGCATCGCCAACGACTCCGATCACAGCACCAACTGGAACTGTTTCGCCTTCAGGAACACGAATCTCTGTCAAGACGCCAGCGACTGGCGAAGGAACTTCGGTGTCAACTTTGTCAGTTGACACTTCGAACAAAGGTTCATCAAGTGCAACAATGTCGCCAACCTTTTTGAACCATCGCGTGATGGTTCCTTCGGTCACTGTTTCTCCAAGTTGCGGAAGGGTTACTTCTGCCATGACTTTCCTGCTTTCGACTGGGCTTGCAATGCTCTTGCTTTACGCGTTCAAACTACGACCGGTGAGCGACAACACAGTCTCACCGAATAGTTCAGACAAACTTGGGTGAGGTTGAATGAATTCAGCCACTTCATCAACTGTGGCTTCCCAGTTCACTGCCAAGTAACCACCTGACAACTGCTCGGTCACCCACGGACCCACCATGTGCACACCAAGAATCTGCCCAGCAGTTCCGTCGGCATTGCGCTTAGCGACAATCTTGACCAAGCCATCGATTTCACCCAAGATCATCGCGCGACTATTCGCACGGAATTGATGCTTGGCCACGACAACATCAAGACCTTCGGCCTTGCATGCATCTTCGCCCGGACCTGCCCAAGCCACTTCGGGGTGACAATAAATTGCCCACGGCACTCGGTCGTATGCGACCGGAATCGGACCTTCGCCCAACATGTGCTTCACTGACAAAATCGCTTCAGCGTACGCAACGTGAGCGAGTTGCGGAGTATTGATGAGGTCACCAATTGCGTACACGCCAGGCTCAGATGTCTGACACCACGGATCAACTTCAATAAATCCACGATCACTCACCTTGACGGCGGTTCCTTGCAATCCAAGGAGGTCGGCATACGGACGTCGACCAACCGAAACGATGACAGCATCAACTTCAAGTTGTTCGCCTTCACCGAATGTCACGACAGTTCCACCCGACGCGGTTGGTGCATGGCTCTTGACGGCCACACCGGTACGAATATCAATATTCTTTTTCTTGAATGACTTCACGACAACGGCGGCAACGTCGGTATCAAGGCCCGGAAGAATTTTGGGCAGACCTTCCAAAATCGTGACGGCGGCGCCAAGATCGGCAAAAGTTGAAGCAAATTCACAACCGATTGCACCGCCACCAATAACTGCAACACGTGCGGGCACATGATCAAGCATCAACACTTCATCACTCGTCATGATGGGTCCACCACGGTCAAAGCCAGGGATCGTGCGTGGAACCGAACCAGCAGCCAAGATCACACTGGCGCCTTGTGCAGTTGCAGTTGAACCATCGGCCATCGTGATGTTCACGGTGCGATTGGCGCCAAGTGAACCTGTGCCGTTGAACACCGTCACTTTGCGCGACTTGCACAATCCACCGATGCCCTTGACAAGACCGTCAACGATCTTGGCCTTGCGGGCTTGGGTGGTTGCGAAGTTGACTGCCGGAGCACTTGCTTCAATACCAAATTCTGCAGCGTGGGCCACATGACGAAACACCGAGGCGGTTTCGAGAAATGCCTTGGCCGGAATACATCCACGGTTCAAACAGGTGCCGCCAAGCGCATCACGTTCAACTAAAGCGACATTCATTCCTGCCGACGCGGCGTAGAGGGCCGACCCGTATCCACCGGGTCCACCACCAATCACCACGAGGTCAAATTGCTCGGCCATCTAGGCCACCTCCGAGAGACGGGCGCGGGTTGCGCTGTGCAGTTCATAACAGTAGTGGTCAGAGGCTGGTTACCGATGAGTAGATGACCCTTGTCATGTAAAGGTTCTTTAAATTGATGTTCAGGGGCCCCACTGTCGCTGTTCGCCAGCTCGGGTATACGCCACAGCTTGAACTGCCTTGACCGCTGGGAACCGCAAAAAACACTGAATTGAGGCCCCGGTTTCGGGAACCTTGGTCGAGGCATCACATGCGCCGTCCAAAACTGCGCCAGAAGGCTCAAGCACCTTTCCATCACCGAGTAGGCGCCAGCCGTCAATCACCGAATCTCCCGCCACGCCACTCATTTCGATAGCAACCGAAATACCTTCGGTGCTTTCGTCAATCAAGGTGACTGTTGCAGTCATATCGCCGATTGTGGCAGCGACTCCGAGTTTGTTCACCGGCACTTCAGTTCGATCGGTGGCGACTTGGAAAAGTTTGAATCCCCCGGCCAGCACAATCATCAGGCCACAGCAGATCGACAAAATGATGAGATTGCGGGTTTTCATAGCGAGACAAATGATACGGGGCAGATCGCCCCACAGTCAGACAGTATTCAGATGATCGTCGTAGCCTATTCTCATGAGCACTCGAACTATTGCCATCACCGGAGCAAGCGGTCTCATCGGCACGGCCTTGACCCGCCATTTTGAAGCCAACGGAGATCGCGTCTTGAAGTTCACGCGTACGGGACGATCATCCGATACCACGATCGCTTGGAACCCCGTTGCCGGAACAATTGACGCCGCCCAACTCAGTGGCGTTGATGCCGTTGTGCATATGGCTGGCGCTGGCATTGGTGACAAACGTTGGACCAACGAATACAAAAAAGAAATTCTTGACAGCCGCGTCCTGGGAACAAAATTGCTGGCATCAGCAATGGCCGAAACAAGCGACGGCCCCAAAGTATTGCTCTCAGGTTCAGCCATTGGTGTTTACGGCGAATCGCTGTCAACGGTGTTCAACGAACTTTCCCCTATTGGGAAAGGTTTCTTGGCCGACGTGTGCGCCCAATGGGAGGCCGCAACCGAAGCAGCATCGCGTGCTGGTATTCGCGTCGCTCACCTACGCACCGGAATCGTGTTGAGTCCCGCAGGTGGCGCCCTCGCCAAATTACTCCCCCTCTTCAAACTTGGTGCCGGCGGAAAAATGGGTTCGGGCAAACAATGGCAGAGCTGGATTTCAATCGATGATGAAGTTGCAGCAATCGATTATTTACTCACCGCCAATGTCACTGGTGC
>JBAXIP010000168.1:0-4446 GCA_037138315.1 Actinomycetes bacterium | reverse complement strand
TCAATGCGATCGAGACCCCATGGCGGATTCACTTGATCGCTACTGATGGTGATCACTTGATCTTGTTCAATGTTTTGAACCGCAGGATTGCCTTTAAGCGCCTTGAGTTGTGCCGGACTCAGGTTGACCGTGTATCCCTTGATTGCATACGAAAAAGTTCTGATAATTGAATTTCCAAGAATGCTAACGAGGCTGTCCTTGGCGGTTTGACTCGCGTTCGGGCGCAAAGTGATGATGTATTGACCTGGTATCAGGTCGCCGGCTGCTGAGGGAGTTGCACTGGCTGGCTCAAATGAATCAAGCGAAATTTCCTCGTCAATTTCGATACCCGTCACTCGCGGGTCATCAGCGAGCACTAAAGCTTGGGCAGTTGTGAGAGAGGCGGTAAATGCCGACAGCACATTGATAAATCTTTCGTGAACCACCGCTCCTGCGGCTGCAACTTCGTTGGCAACAACGGCAACATCGGCATCGTTGACAACAGTAACGATCACGCGTTGCGTTGATCCTTGAGTGGCGGGGAGGTGAAGCGAAGTTTGGGCTGATGCGCTGATCGGAGATACGGCGAGAGTTGAAGCGACAAGAACTGGGGCGACGAGGAGAGTGATGAAACTCTTGATTGCTCGCTTTGATCCCAAATAATCGATGCTCACCCTGAACTCCTGACCTGCCTCAGGCTAATTGCCTTGAACTAACACGCCTCCAGCAACGTTTAGGTTTGGTCAAGAAGGTTTGTCACCTACGGGGCGAACCAGCCCATTAGGTCGGAAATGAGGTTGACGGGGGTTGACGCGTTGAAGCAAACCGTGTTCGTGGCGCTCACCTTGGTGATGACGAGGTTGGGGATATCTTCGTTGGCATCAAAGTTGAGATTTGAAGTAGGTGGTTGGGCCTGATCACAAGGCCACACTGTGGCAAATCCCGATTTCGTAGCTCCGGCCGCGGTGACGTTCAAAACAACGGCAGTTGCCGCGCCTTGCGCTACTGGCGACGACGTTGAGAGGTTAAGAACATAGATCGGTGTTGTCGCAACCCGCTTCGTCGACCGAGTGTCAAAGAGTCGTTGAGGGGTGATGACGTTGAGGTTTGATCCTTGGGCGAACCATCCACTGATGTCTGCGATCAAAAAAGTGGGTGATGAAGACGCAAAACAAACTTGCCCGTTTGCATCAACCGTTGCGATCACTGCATTGGGGATGTCTTGATACGCCAAGTAGTTGAGGTTTGAGGTGTAGGGCTGAGGCTGATTGCATGGCCACACCGTGATATACCCAGGTGCTGTCGCTCCCGTTGCCGTCACATTAAGAACAACTGAACTCACACCTGTTGTTGGTATGCCAAAATTTCCGGTCATTTGAAATGCGTACGGCGTGCTTGGAGTGATGACAAGTCCGGTCTGGCGAAGATCGAATGCGCGCTGGGGCGCGAAGGTGTGAAATTCATCTCCACTGATGAACCATCCACTCAAATCAACAATCAAGTTCACGGGTGTAAAAGAATCGAGGCAAATCTTTCCGTATTGATCTGGGATGGCAATCACGGTGTTGGGGATATCTTCGCCGGCGGTGTAGTTCACATTTGACGTGACGGGTTTGGGGTCGGCACATGGCCACACTGTGACGTATCCCGCTTGAGTTGCGCCCGTGGCAGTGACATTGAGTGCCACCGCGCCTAGGCCCGCGTTAGGAAGTCCAAAGGTTCCTTTGAGATTGATAATTAAAGGATTATCAGTACTGACTATTCCAGAAGGACGGGTGTCGGCGATGCGAACCGGTTGCAACGGCGAAAAGACTTCGGGGGCAATCGAAAGTGCCGCATCTACTGCGTGTCCAGCGTCAATGATTCCGACACCGCAGTAATAAGTGTCGGCGATGTTGCTTGAACAAGATGATGCCCCAGTGGGAAACGGATTGGTGACCGGATGGAGCGAGTCGTTGAAGAGTGTCAATATCTTGCTGTAGTCAAGAGTGGCGTTGACGGACAGCATCAGCGAAACAACTCCACTGACGATTGGTGTCGAAAAACTGGTGCCATCAATGCTCGCATACCCACCGACTGTTGTCGTACGAATATTCGACCCAGGTGCGGCAATGTCGACGACGGAACCAAAGTTTGTATAGCTCGCGCGCGCCCCAGTTGAAGTTGTTGCAGCGACGGTGATGACATTGTTGCAATTGGCGGGGCTTGAGTTTGTCGCTGAAACCCCAGCGTTCCCAGCTGCAACGACAACAATCAAACCAGCAGCCGTTGCCGCATTGATGGCTTCCTGTTCACTAGTTGAACACGCACCACCACCACCGAGACTGAGATTGATCACACGCGCTGGGGTGGGATTGGGTGGCACGCCATCAACGGGTAATCCTGCGGCCCATCTAATGGCTTTGATCTCATCACTGGTGTCGCCGCCACAGGTGCCGAGAATTCGAATGTGCTGTATTCGTGACTGTTGATTGATGCCAGCAATGCCGATTGTGTTGTTGACTTTTGCACCAATCACGCCTGCGACTTTTGTTCCATGCCAAGAACTGGAAGCCGCCGATGGTGTTTCAGAACATTGATTTAATAAGCGCGCATCACCCGGATCGGTGGCGTCAGCGTCGTTATCAAAAAAGTCATATCCAGGAAGTGGGGTCGGTAGATCTGAGTGAAGGGTGTAGCCCGTATCAATGACGGCAATGACTATTGACGGTGAGCCCGTTGTGTGCAGCCACGCTGATTCAATTCCGACTCCCTTATCGGTCGTTGCGAAATCTTTGAGATACCACTGGTTGCCATACTCAGAATCATTGGGTGCTGTAGCCACGTAGCGCTTCTCGTTAATTTCGGCCGATGCAACTTTTCCTGAATCAACGAGTTGTTGCACGAGGACGTTGGCTTCGGTGCGAGTAATTGGCTGATCAAGTTGAATCACTTCGAGACGATCAACAATTTTTGATTCAACAGTCGCATCAAGATCAAATTCATTTTCAATGAACGACATTGCGCCAAGCGACGATCGTCCTGGCAAGCGTTCAACAATGAGTTCGGTGATTAAATCCAGTTTGTTTTGCGGCTCAACTTGACTACTGGCAATCGAGCGCATCGGAACTGTGGCAATGGTGAGCCCAACGAAAAGTGCAATCGCCGGCAAACGTAGTTTCATTGCAGAGCCTGGGCCAATGTGAGTACCGAACGCTCATTGATGGGGTCGCTCACCAGTATCACTTCATCGGCGCCGGCATCGCGCATTTCAATCACTCGTTGACGGACATCGCTCAATGTCGCCGCGGTATACGTGTCGGGAACGGGGCGTTCGCCGGCAGATGCATCCGTGACAACTAAAAGGCAAGCACTGCGTTTCAAAGTTGCGGGGTCGCGTCCAACTTCACTCGCAATTTCTGAGATGTGATCATTTTGTTTGGCGAAACCTTCTGCTGAATTGCCAAACCAGTCGAACCAGGTGTTCCACCATTGGGCATGGGGTAGCGCAGCACGTAAAACGCGTTCGCCCGTTGAACCGATCATGAGTGGGATCGGTCGACGGGGTGTGGGTAAAAGTACTGCATCGTCAACCGTGTTGAATTTGCCAGCAAATGTGCAGCGTTCACCAGAGCACAAAGTCCGCAAAATCGTGAATGCTTCTTCAAAGCGTGAGCCTCGTTGGTCAAAAGGAATTCCGAATGCATCAAACTCGGGCTGGTTCCATCCGGCCCCGACTCCAAAAATGAATCGACCCTGACTGACCTCGTCAATTCCGGCCGCCATTTTGGCGAGCAGAGCCGGTGGGTGGAAACCAACACACGCAACTAGTGGGCCAAGTTCAATACGTTCGGTGACCGCGGCAAGGGCCGACAACAAAGTCCAGGCTTCCCATGGTCCACGTTCGGGGCGACCATCGCCTCGATAAATGAGGTGATCACCGATCCACATTGAATCAAATCCCGAGTTTTCAGCGGCCTGCGACATCGAGAGGTATTCGGGCCAGCGCACTTCTCGCTCAACCTCGGGCAATTGAATGCCTATTCGAAACCCTTCAATCAGACTCACCCTTATGAGGCTAGAGAGGTTTCGGTCTACGGTGTGTCTATGGGGCAAAATCTTGACATTCGGAGCGACCCGACGACCATCGATGCGCCATGGATGAATGAGGCTTTACGAGCTTCGGGAATTGCTGGTTCAGCCACAATCACGAAGTGCACATTTGAAGGTTTTGTGGGCACGGGGCAGACCGGTTGCAATGCTCGATTTTTATTGGCATGGGACAATCCGGCCGGTCGTCCAAAAACAGTCATGGGTAAGTTCCCGTCGCTCGACGAAACTGCGCGGGCAACTGGTTTTGGCGGCACCGCCTACGTCACCGAGTTCAACTTTTATTCGCGTATCGCGTCAACGGTCGACGTGCGAGCACCCAAGTGCTATCACGCAGCGCTCAATGTTGAAGAGCAACAGTTTTGTCTGATCATGGAA
>JBAXIP010000167.1:0-4452 GCA_037138315.1 Actinomycetes bacterium | reverse complement strand
GCGCGAACATTCATACCGAATGCGCTGCGATGGAATAACCAACCCAAAAAGAGCATCAGTGCTGGCACAAAAAGCAGCACAGTGAGTTGTGGGCCTGTGACATTGACGCCGGCGACTTTCCAACTGCCACTAATCAGCACAGGAAAAGTGACGTTTGTAGCTTGTTCATCAGGAATCGGCAATCGAAGTTGTAATAACTGAATGACTTGTGTCAGACCAAGAGTGGCAACAAAAAGCAAAAGCCGTGGTTGAGTAAACAAACGCCTCAGCACTAACTCGGCCGCAACACCAAGCAGGACTCCGCAAATCAAAGCGATGGGCAACGACAATCCATAAGCAACGTTGTAGCGAATTTGTAGGAGCGCCATGATGTAGCCACCGAAGGCTCCGATTTGTCCGTGCGCAAAGTTGATGACGCCGGTCGCTCGATAAATCAACAACAAACCGAAGGCCACGAGTGAGTACACAAGGCCTTGAATCAGCCCATCAAACAAAATGTCGTTGGAATATGTCAAGGCGATTAATGCATTCATGCGCCAGCCCCTGACAAGAAGACTGCTCGCAAAAGATCGTCTCGGTCAAGAAGCTCTTGAGCAGGTCCTTCAAACTTCACTTGCCCACGTTCCATAAACACTGCTCGATCGGCAATTGAAAGAGCCACATTCACTGATTGTTCAACGATGACCATGGTGACTCCTTGCTCCTTGAGCTTCTCCACAATCTTCAACAAATCTTGCACGACTACTGGCGCCAAGCCGAGTGAAAGTTCATCAATACACAACAATTCGGGGTCGAGCATCACTGCTTTGGCTAACGCCAGCATTTGTTGTTGACCGCCCGACAACGATCCGGCTCGCTGATCTCGGCGCTGCCACAAGATTTCAAATGTCTCGTACACCTGCGCTAATTTTTCTTTTCGCTTGCCAGAGTCGGAGATCTGACGACTCCAGACCTGAAGGTTTTCCTCAACCGTCATCGAACTAAATACCGCTTCGCCACCAGGAACCAGCACCAAGCCCATTGAGGCTCGGTATTGAGGCTCTACCAAAGTGATTGTGCGACCGTTCATGCGCACGACGCCACGATCTGGCATCACCAGACCAGAGATCGCCTTCAGGATCGTTGACTTGCCCGCTCCGTTTGTTCCGAGCAAGGCAAGCACTTCCCCTTGACGAACATCAAAACCTACGTCAAAAAGAACCTGCAAGTTTCCGTAGCTGACATCGATGTTGCGCACCTGCAAAACCGGAATGTTGCCAGGATCATTTTGCAAACGCAACACCTCTGCTTGTTGCTCTTTCAATTCGCTAATCGTGAGCGCAATATCGCGCTTCATAAATCGACTGCCGTAGATGATCAGAAGTCCGCCAATCAGCGCAGCGGGCGGCACCACCGCGGTCAATGCCGTACGTTCGCCGTGCGCATCAGATAATCCACCAGCGAGAAGACCGCCAAAGAAGCCGCCCATCAAGAAGATATACACACCGACCATGGCGAAAGCTTGCGAACGCATTTGGTACGGGACGATGGCAGAAATAGCCGGACCCATTTGCGTGAACGCCGCACCTTGAAATGCATTACCGATCGTGACAAACGCGATCATTATCACAGCACTATGGAAGCGCAATCCAACGGTGACGAAAACTCCGTAGAACAGAATGCACATACCCATCATGCGTAATGCCGAAGGAGGATCACGGCGGAACAATTTTTCACCAATGCGACCAGCGAGCGGAATACCGATCAATGCGCCAGACCAAGTAATTGCTCCAACCCATCCGCGGGTAAACGCGCTGTAGTTATAGGTGTTTTTCAATAGCAAGTTGAATGCACCTGGCACAGCAATCAGGGCAAAGCCAAGAACTCCAATTCCGACAACCAAGAAGTAGAACGTGCGAACTTTCTTTAATCGCTGAAAAGCTGCCGATAACAACACCGGAGGTTCGGCTTCTGCCTCAACGACTTCTGTACCTAAAACTGCTTGTTGTTCTTGACGACCGCGCACTGGTTCTTTCATCGTGAATGACCACAAGATGGTGAGACCTGCCGGAATAAGCAGCGCAAAGAAAACGACACGCCAATCACCGGCATCGTTACCAGCAGCAACCACTATCGCTCCAGCGAACAATGGTCCAAGCACTTGACCGAGCGGACGACCAAGCGCTTCAATGGCAAAAATTCGTGTGCGTACTGCCATCGGATATTGATCGGCGACCAGCGATGGTCCAATTGGCACTCGAGCCGAGGCACCAAAACCCGAACCAGCTCGTGCTAATCCCATCTGGAATGTATTGACAACCGACCCAGTGATGGCGACGAATGCGAGCCATAAGGCCGATGCTGCCGACATCACACGCACTCGACGACGACGATCGGCCAGCCAAGCAAACGGAAGAGTTGCCAAAACCAAAACCACGCCACCAAAACTTTGTAAACCGAGCAAAACGGTGTCAGATACTCCCAGTGTTTGCTGAATATCTGGTCCAAGGACTTGCATTGCAACTCGATCAAATTCTTCAAAAACAGTGAACAACAGCAATACCGTGGCCACGCTAAATCCGCCAATGCGCAGGCCTTCACGCAACTTCATCGATTCTTGGGGGGCCGCTACGTCATCGTCGGCTTCATTGGTCTGGGCATCGCGATCCCGGCGACTGTGCTCATCGACCACAATCGATGAAGCCAGCGCCGCAGCCGAAGGTCCGGCGACTTGTTTCCCCTCAAATTCCTGCATATTCCCCTCGAAACCTCTCTTGGAACAATAGTGCGACTCCGTTCAAGTTCTCACGGCGAATCAGAAAAATCTGACGGACCGTCAGAAGTTTCTGACGGTCCGTCAGAAACGCTCAGATTCTCTGCTAGGTTGCCCATGCGGCTGGTCTAGTGGCCAACCGACTTCACAACTTCCAAGGGGGATATCACATGAAGAAATCACGTATTGCGCTCGCGTTCGTCGCCGGCGCTTCACTCATTTTTGCCGCTTGTGGCGGCGATGACGGAGGCTCAGTAGCAACTGAGGCTCCCACTGCCAGCGAGGCTCCGGCCTCAAGCGAGGCTCCTGTTACCGATGCACCAGAGGCACCTACTGCTTCTGACGTCGGTATCACCGCCGACACCATCAAGATCGGCGTCGCTGTTTCCGATCTTGAAGCCATTCGGGCCATGGGAATCACGATTCCTGAAACCTTGACGACCGACCACCTTTTCAAGCGTTGGACAGTTTTCTTTGACAAGTGGAATGCCGCAGGCGGCATCAACGGACGTCAAGTTGAAGCAGTACAACTCGTGTGGAACCCGCTTGATCCAAGCACGTTCGACACATTGTGTGCTGCCGCAACCGTTGACAATGAACTGTTCATGGTCATCAACGGAACTGGCTTGTCATCAACTGCCCGCAAGTGCCTGCTTGATGCTGGTATGCCAATCATGTACGGCGACGTCATGGGCCAAGCAGAACTCGACACTGGTCTCGCGATTTCACTCGCAGCACCATCTGAAACTGTCGCTGAAGCTGGAGTCACCGCATGGATGGACTCAACCGATGCAGCTCCCGGTTCAGTAGTTGGAGTTCTCTCAAACAACACAGTCACCGGCTCTGCTGCCGGCAAGGCCGCAGAAGCTGCCCTGACAGCTGGCGGATTCACTCCGAAGTTGATTGAGATCAACTCGACGCAGGGCGACTCAGCTGCCACCAACGAAGAAGGCGCAGCAGCCGTTGCAGTCTTCGAAGCTGAAGGCGCTGTGCAAACTTTTGTTTCGACACCATTCACTGAAACCCAAGGTTTCTGGGGTGCTGCTGCCGCTGCTGGTTTGAAGTTCTCGTTGCTTGATACTTCATCATCGGGTTGTTCAGCATTCGGTCTGAGCCGTGCTCCAGCTGCTGCCGTTGGTAGTGACTGTGTCACCGCATACGACCATGCAACTGATGGAACATCAATTCGTCCCGACACCGAGTTTGAAGCAGCCTGCCGTTCGTTCTTCGACGAAAGCTTCTCTGACTACTACGGTGGCCCGTCAAACCCCGGCGTTCCCGCTGGAAACGTCTACACCGACGTCAATGGCAAAACCTTGATTTCTGACTACACGCCGCAGGAATGTGCGTTGGCCAACATCATGAACCTTGGATTGACAGCAGCGGGCGTGAACCCGACTCGTCAGTCATACATTGACGCAGTGTTGAACCTTGGCGAAGTGCCGTTGGCTCTTGCTGGTGGTGGAACTGGAAAGTTTGCGCCAGGCAAGCCATTCGCAGCCAATGCTTTGCATACCGTGCGAATTACTGCAGCAGCGATTGACACTGCACCTGATGCGAACGGTTTGTACAACGGTTGTGCAGCACCGGTCAACTGTGGTGTTGTTGTCGGCGATTGGACTCCAATTAGCTGACCGCAAGGTTGTGAATGAGTACTCCGCAACACAATAAGTAACAAAGCAAGAAACAAAGCAAGAAAC
>JBAXIP010000166.1:0-4452 GCA_037138315.1 Actinomycetes bacterium | reverse complement strand
AGAAGAATTTAAAGGTAGCTAAAAATCCGCAATACACGCAGATAGCCAAAATCAAGCCGGAATAGAAAAGGTATGTGAAAAGCTTGTTGTCAAACTTGAGGTGCATGAAGTACGACACCACTGTCACAAACTTGACAGTCATCAAGATGAACAATGTCGGCATAAAGAATGGCCCAAAGTCGACGTAATACGTTGACACTTCGATGGCCGTCAAGGCAGCCAAAATCAACGCGACGTAGATGTACTGCTTGTCAGATAAACCGTGGTGCTCGGCCTCGTGGCCTTCGGTGTGTTCAATATGTTCGGTAGCGGTACTCATTAGTCGCTCCTCAGGACGGAATCAGGTAGACGAGGGTGAAGATAACAATCCAGACGATGTCAACAAAGTGCCAGTACAAACCGATCAATTCGACAACTTCTGCCCTGTCGCCAGGAATTCGATTATTGCGATTCATACCAACCAGTGCCATCAACATGATGATTCCGACCGATACGTGAACTCCGTGGAATCCTGTCAAGGTGTAAAAGCTTGAACCGAAGAGACTGGTCGTGAAACCTAAACCTTCGCGATAGAACGAAGTGAATTCGTACACCTGGCCACCAACGAACGTTGCTCCAAGAAGCGCCGTCACGATAAGCCACAAGTTCATGTTGCGCTCGTCCTTACGTTGTGCCGCAGACACAGCCAACACCATCGTTAATGAACTCATCAACAACACGAACGAGCTCACTGAAGTGAAAGGAATATCAAAGATGTTGTTCGGTTGCGGACCAGAGTTAACGCGACCCTTGTACAACATGTAGGTCGAAATCAGTCCGCCAAATAGCAAGCATTCTGAACCGAGGAACATCCACATACCAAGTTTGTTGTTTGACAAACCAGTCGAGGAATGAGCATCATGACCTGCGTCATGATCGTGGGAGATTGCTGTTTCAGCCAAGGGGCGACAGCTCCTTCGTGTGGCCGCCACCTTCACCAGGTGCCGGGGGATCGAAATCGTCGTCGGGTGACGTCGATGGTTCCATGGCCCAACCGAACATGGTGAGCAAAATCATGGCGGCACCGACAGCCATCAACGTACGGTTGTAAATGACACCGTAACCAATGACTGGTAGTGAGAATGCCAACAAAATCGGCCAGTACGAACGTGATGGCATGTGAATGTGCTCATCGGGATGGGCATTGAGTTCGGCCATGACTTCTTCAGCACTACGAACTTGTGTGACTCCATGAGTTGACGAATCAGTTTCGTACTTGCGGTGGAAGAACTCATCCAAGTGACTCACAGTCGGCAGCACATCAAAGTTGTGTTCTTGTGGAGGACTCTGCGTCATCCATTCAAGGCTGCGAGCGTCCCAAGGATCGAGGGGTGCAATCGCAACTTTCTTCGACTTGTGGGTGTAAATGACGTTCACCAAGAACAACAAGACACCAATACCGAGTGTGAACGAACCAATCGATGCAACGCGGTTCCAGAATCCAAAGTTAAAGAATCCTTCGCCAGCGCGAGCTTCTGTCCACACCATCATTCGGCGCGGTTGGCCTTGCAGACCAAGAATGTGCATAGGTCCGAACGTGAGGTTCATTCCGATCACCATCAACCAAAAGTTCCATTTACCAATGGCGTTGTTGAGTTGACGGCGGAACATCTTGGGCCACCAGTAATAGAAGCCAGAGAACAATCCGAATACTGCTCCACCGAACAACACGTAATGAAAGTGCGCCACGATGTAGTAGGTATCAGTTTGTTGAGTATCTGCCGGGGCCACGGCGTGGGTAACGCCAGAGAGACCACCAATAGTGAACTGAACAATCAACGCAATCGCGAACATCATGGGAATGGTAAAGGTGAGTTTTCCGCCCCACATCGTCATGACCCAGTTCACGATCTTCACACCAGTCGGCACAGCAATCGCCATCGTCGACATCGAGAACACCGCAACCGAAACTGGACCAAGACCAGAGGCGAACATGTGGTGAGCCCACACTCCCCAACCAACGAAACCGATTGCAGCACCAGACATCGCCACAATCGGGTAACCGAACAACGGCTTCTTCGAGAAGACCGGGATGACTTCACTGACAATACCGAACGACGGCAAAATCATGATGTACACCTCAGGGTGACCAAATATCCAGAACAAGTGCTGCCACAAAAGTGGGTCAGCGCCAGAGGCAACGTCAAAGAATGTTGCACCGAATGAGCGCTGGAAAGTCAAAAGGAAAAGGGCGACCGTAATGACCGGAATCGCGAACAACAACAAGAACTGAGTAACTAGAACCATCCACGTAAAGATGGGCATGCGCATCATCTTCATACCCTTGGTGCGCATATTCAGAATCGTCACAATGAGGTTGATTGCACCGGTCAACGACGCAATACCTGTGATCTGCAAACCAACTGTCCAGAAATCGATTCCGTGACTTGGTGAGAAAAGCGTGCTGCTGTTTGGTGCATACATGAACCATCCACCATCAGCACCACCACCCAAGAACCACGATGAGTTCAAGAACAATCCACCGAAAAGGAAACACCAAAATCCGAAGGCGTTAATGCGAGGGAACGCCACATCACGAGCACCGATTTGCAACGGCACAAAATAGTTGGCGAAAGCCGCAGCCATCGGCATCACGAACAAGAACACCATGGTGGTGGCGTGCATGGTGAACATCTGGTTGTACTGATCGGCATTAAGAACTTTTCCGTTAGGGGCAATCAACTGCAAACGAATCAGCAGTGCTTCAACACCACCAACCAAGAAGAAGAAAAATGCACTTACTCCGTACATGATTCCGAGCTTCTTATGGTCCACAGTGACAATCCAGTCGCGCCAACTGGTTGACGCGGCAGGCCGCTTAAAGACACCGAGAGCTTCGCTCGGCTTCACGCCTGAAGGCGCTCCGCCGGCGACAGCCACTTCAGTGGAGGGACGTTCGATGATGGTCATCTGAGTGTTCTCCCGTTATTTCCGCTCGAGCAAGTAAGCGATGATGGTGTTGATTTGATCTTCAGTGAGACCAAGAGCTGGCATACCGCGGTACTTGCCACCAGTGGTTGTCAACTTAGTCGGGTCGGCATACATCGGCTTTTTGGCCGGAGCATTGCGCAACCATTCACGAAGATCTTTCTGATTCAAGCAATCAGCTGAAACGCCTTCGAGATAGCGCTCACCGAAATCAGCTGACGAGGCATTCCAAACATTCTTGCGACATTCAGGTGTCAGCAAGTCCCATGAGGCACCAGCAAAGGTGTTACGGGTTAAGAGGTTGGTCAAGTTAGGTGCAGCGCCCGACACGAGATATTGATCGGGAGCCGAGATAATCAAACTTCCATCAGGGTTCGCAAGTCCATTGACTTGGTGACAACGACTGCATTGTTGAATGAACAACGCTTCACCAGCAGATGCTTCGGTACCAGCTTCTGGTGCTGTGTACGGTTCAAGTTGATTGGCAACCCACTTGTCGTAGTCAGCTCGTGACAGAACAACGGCTTCCATGCGCATGTACGCGTGCGAAAGTCCGCAGAACTCGGTGCACTGACCGGCATAGATACCAGGTTTCGATCCTTCCATGCGCAACAAGTGCACACGACCAGGAACGCTGTCTTTCTTACCGTTCAATTTTGGAATCCAATATGAGTGGATGACGTCACGGCTAGTCACTCGCAATAACACTTTGGTGTTTTCAGGAATAACGAGTTGCCCTGAAGTCACAATCGGAGCGTTAATTCCGTACTGCTCGGCATTCGAACCAACAGCGGGATAGTCGTACTCCCACCACCACTGCTGACCAGTGACGTTGATGGTCATTTCAGTGTCGCTGGTTTTAGCCAATTTGAAGATGGTGCTTGCGGTCGGAATTGCAACACCAAGAAGAATGAGCACTGGGATAACGGTCAAAACAATTTCAACGACCGGCTTACCATGAGTCTGTTCAGGAATCGCTTGCCCACGATCGCGGTAACGGAACATCACCCATGCCACCGCAGCAAAAACGATGACGCCAACGACGCCAGCAACATAGAAAACTGGACGCTGCAAATTGTCAATTCGTTGAGCGTTCGGTCCTGCTGGTTGCCAAGTGTCCTGAGGTGAATTCCTACCGCAACTAGCCAAGAAACTCAACGCCGAAACGGCAATAACCGCTTTCGAGGCATGACGCCAACGTCGTGCAGTCTTCATTGATTCTCCAAGTTGATTCATCATCTTTTTCACGGCACCATCACCTCAATCGACGCACCTTCAACGCCAGAAGCAGTGATCGTGTATGGCACATCGCTAGCAAAAGAAGGCTTTGGAATCCGAACAACTATTTGTTGTGCGCCGCCTTGGCCAATCATTGCTGTGCACGTTTGTAGCACGGTTTCTTTCTTGACCCCTCCGCCAAGGTCTTCGATGGTCTTGCCATAGGTCACAATCATTCGGTGCATACCAGCATCTTCATTTTGGAAG
>JBAXIP010000165.1:0-4458 GCA_037138315.1 Actinomycetes bacterium | reverse complement strand
GATGCATCACGAGTTGCGCGATCACCTGTCAAGAACCAGCCACCGCGGTAACTCTTCGTAGTTGTTTCTGGGTCGTCGAGATAACCACTGAATAAGGTGATTCCTGGTGTACCGCCAACCACGATCTCGCCGATTTCGCCAACTGCAACTGACTTGCCGTCAGCATCTTGTACATCCAACACACAACCGGGCGAGACATAGCCCATGCAGTCTGAACGTGGGGTTTGCGCTTCGTCAGTGAGTACCGCCGGAATTGTTTCGGTCATGCCGTACAACTGTCGTGGCTGACAGGCCAGCAATTGGGAAAGTTCGACGTATTGATGATCGGCAATGTTCATGGCGTACCAACAATGCTTCAGCGCTAAACCAGGCACTGGCGTATTGCCTCGGGCCAAAATCATGCGAATTGGTGCCGCGAATAAACTGGCGTGAGTTGCTGCATAGGTCTTGGCCTGTTGCAAGAATCGCGTTGCACTGAAAGTACTCATGAGGGCCACCGATGCCCCAACAGCAATCGCCGAAGCAAAGCTGTAGTACTGCGCATTGGCATGAAAGAGCGGCAGCACAACGAGTTGACGATCATCAGCAGTGAGTCCACTTGCCGATGCCATGACTTGCCCAGCGAACGAATAGTTGGCCTGGCTGATGTCAACACCTTTGGGACGACCAGTCGTGCCCGAGGTAAACATCACTGCGGCACGATCACGAATATCAAGCGTCGGCCAGTTGGTGAACTTCTCAGTTCCGAATACTGACAATTCACAATCATCTTCGTCAATTGCAATCACAGGTATTGATTGTGCAGCAGCGCGGAATTCGTCTTCACGATGAACCGAGCACACGCCAACTTTTGAGTTTGTTCGTGACTGATGTTCAACCAATTCTTGAGTTCGCGATTGCGGATCACTTGGCACGATCCATGCGCCAAGACGAACGCTGGCAAGCCAGAGTGCGACGAAGGCCGGCGAATTGGTGAGAGCAAGGTTGACTGAATCACCTTTGCCGACGCCAAGTTGAACCAAATTTGCAGCGGCCCGCGCCACGACGACATCAAATTCGGCGTACGTCCACGAGTGAGAGGTTCCTAATGATGTTTCAAAGACCAAAAACGGCGCATATGAGCGCGCTGCAACAGCATCACGCCACAGATTGCCGAAGCATGTGCCTTCAGTATTGCCATCAGTATTTATTGTCATTTTCCCCTCCCCCTTCAACTCAAACTTTGTTGGCGTCTTTCAACTTGCCTCGTAGCGAATCAGCTATCGACTGCTCCGTAACCTCCGCCGCCTGGAAGATCAAGACGCACTCGATCGCCAGACTTCAAAGCAACACGTGCTTGTGTACGAACTGCTTCATCGTTGACCGTAAAGTTGCCCGACTCGCCAGCTTCTCCACCAAAAATTCCTTCGGGCGGAACTGCCAATCGAGATGTCACTGCATTGAGTTGCCAACCCTTTGGCGCATCAACAGTGAACTCAACCGTCTGACCAAGACCGCCCATGGTGTGGCCCTTACCGCCCGAACCACGACGCAGTTCTTTACGGAAGAATCGAATAGGTGCCGATGCTTCAACGACTTCAACCGGCACTGCCGACACGCCAGTTGGGTATGAACAAGCCGACAAACCGTTCTTGGTTGCGCGAGCACCGACTCCACCGGCATAGGTAAACATTGACGTGATGAACGGACTGCCGTCATCATAAGTTCCACTGACTTGCATGGTCCACACCGCGCCAGCACCTTCGGCCATTGCTTGCATCGGGCGAATTTGCGCCAAAGCCTTGAGCAATGCGTTCGGCAAGAACATACCGACAACGTGTCGAGCGGTGCATGGCTGTGGAGACACTGCATTCACGATTGAACCAACAGGTGCCTCAACCAATATTGGTGCCAAGCTGCCATAGTTGTTTGGCAAGTCAGGGTTCAACACCGCGCGGACCGCAAAGGTTGTGTAGGCATGGGTGTAGTTACGAACCACGTTGATGCCATACGGGCTAGCGCCCGATGAACCTTCGTAGTCGACCAAGATTTCGCCCTTGACAACGTCGACGGTGATGGCACAGGCAATATGAATTCGACTGCCGTCGGCCAAGTCGAGTTCGGCACTGGCCTTGTAGGTACCGGCTGGCAATTCACGAATTGCTGCTCGGGTTGCAACATCACTACGCGTAATGATCTCGTCACTAAGTTCTTCGATGTCATCAAGATCGTGCTGTTCGCACAAGGCCAACAAACGGCGTGCTCCAACTTCACCTGAAGCCATCTGTGCTTGCAAGTCACCAGCCATATGGTCGGGTTGACGCACATTCGACAAGATGAACTTCCAGACATCAGGGTTTCGTTCGCCGCCAATCATCAAGCGACAAATCGGGATCCAGAGCCCCTCTTCAAAAACGTCACGGGCTCCAGCACCGATTCCGTAGCCACCAACATCGGTGTGGTGAATCGTTGAGCCAAAGAAGGCAATGATTTCGTTGTTCTTCCAAACGGGACACATCACCGTGACGTCAAGCAATTGACCAGCAGTCTTGTATGGATCGTTGGTGACGATGACGTCACCAGGCTTCAAACTGCTGATGGGATACTCATCAAGGATTGCGCCAATGGCACGAGCCAACGAGTTGATGTGGCCAGGTGTGCCAGTCACAGCCTGGGCAACCATACGGCCACGCTTATCGAACACCGCGTTTGCCAGGTCACCAGCTTCGCGAACGATCGGCGAGAAAGCCGCTCGTTGCAGAGCACGCGCTTGTTCGTTCACTGTTGCGATGAGGCTCTGCCACAACACTTCAAGTTCGATGGGATCAAAAGTACGGGCCATTTTGGTCACTTCACTTTCCGGTCGGCGATGAGTGATCCATCGCTACCAAGACTCACTGTCCAATTCGGACGGATAACTGCAGTTGTTTCTCGTTCTTCAATAATTGCCGGGCCATCAATGACCTGACCGCGTCCGATATCGCCACGGCGATACACGGGCGTGATGATTGCCTCACCTTGGCGCGTGAAGCGAACTGCTCGCGTGCTGTGTGGTGTGCCTTGCTTATCGGAGAGGTCAACCAATGGCTCAAACTCTTCGACCTTGGTGTACGCAGATAGACGCCAAGTCACCGCTTCGACACCAACATCTGGAATCGTGAGTCCGTAAATACGTCGGTAGTCAGTTTCAAAAGCCGCCACGATGTCAAGCGTGTTACCCGGAAACTTATTGCCTTCACCCATCCAAATCGTGATTTCATTTCCTTGACCGATGTAACGAGCATCAACGCCGTAACGGAAAGTGACTGACGCCGGGTCGGCGCCAGCAGCAATCAAAACACGATGGCCCTCTTCGCGAAGTTCGCTGAGCAAAGTATCGCGTTCGGCTTCATCAATGCCCTGAATGGGTCGCACCATACTGCGCGCCAAGTCGATACGAATTGGCGACACCAAAGTTCCGATCGCTGACAACACGCTGGCGTTGACCGGGAAAATAACTCGAGGTGATTCGAGCAATTCAGCCACGCCACAGGCATGAACCGGACCAGCACCACCAAAGGCCAACAACGTGACACCACGAAGGTCGGCACCAAGTTCGACCGCATGCATACGTGATGATGCCGCCATGTTTTGGTTCACTAATTCATGCACACCAGCAGCAGTGTCGGCAACCGGCAATTTCAACTTGTCGGCAATACGACCAAGCGCAGCTTGTGTCGCAGCGAGATCGAGCGGCATGTCGCCACCCAAGAAGAACTCGGCGTCAAGCATGCCAAGAGCCAAGTCACTGTCAGTCACTGCAGCATGAGTGCCACCGCGTCCGTAACACGCTGGTCCGGGCATGGCACCAGTTGATTCGGGTCCAACCTTCAACAAACCAAGATCGTCAACCCAGGCCTGGCTTCCGCCACCTGCACCGATTTCAACGAGGTCAACTGAGGGAACCGAAACTGGGAAGCCTGAACCTTTTTTGAAGCGGTAAATACGCGCCACTTCAAAGGTGTTGGTCAGTTCTGGTTCGCCGTCAACGATGAGACACGACTTGGCAGTTGTGCCACCCATGTCAAAGCACATCAAACGCTCTTCGCCGAGGCGTCGAGCGAACCAACTTCCAGCAAGAGCACCAGCAGCAGGTCCAGATTCAACCAAACGAATTGGGGTACGAGCGGCATCATCAGTTGACACAACTCCACCGTTTGACAACATCATCAACACCGAACCGCCAAAACCTTCAGCGGCCAACCACTTGGTGAGTTCATCAAGGTACGGCCCAATGACTGGCATCGTTGCGGCGTTACATGCCGTTGTAATCATGCGGGGGTATTCGCGAATTTGCGGTGACACTTCACTTGAGATGCACACCGGTACACCAAGTTCAACACGCAGGTAATCAGCGATTGCTCGCTCATTTGCCGGATTGGCATAGCTGTTGATCAGACAAATACCGACTGATTCGACATTTTGCGCCCGCAATTCATC
>JBAXIP010000164.1:0-4470 GCA_037138315.1 Actinomycetes bacterium | reverse complement strand
AACAGCAAGATCAGTCGACAATCGATGCGCGTGATTTCCGAACACCACATATAACGAACCATTGGCGTGAGCAGCTATGCCACCTGGCCACATCGGTCCACCCGCAAGTTGTTCAGATTGCGCGAGCGTCTCGAGCGTCAATGGATCGATTTTTTCGACCCACGCCACCGAATCAAGCCCGGGCATGACACGTTGAAGAAATAGTTCGTCAAGTGGTCCAACAATTGGCATGGTCATTGCCAGTGCATCGCGGGAGACGACTTCAAGCTGTTTTGCGCTCGAAATGCGCGGAATCGACACATTTGTGGCGATTTGCTGTCTTTTTGGTCCACCATCTTCGCCAGACCATGAACTGGGCCAATATTCACTCATTCACAAACCTTAGATGTTGGTCATGTCATTGCATAAAGAATTGACCTATGGCACTACCGACGACCGCTGCCAGCGTTTAGTTTGGAGACGTGACTGATGAGACGATCTTGCTTGAACTTGAACCAGAAGCAGAACGTCTTCTCAATCGACACCTCAGTTCGGCCGAAGAGTGGTATCCACATGAGCAAGTTCCTTGGGATCGTGCCTCACGTTTGAATAGTGAAGGTTTCACATTTGGTGAAGAACCGCTTCCGCAGGGTGTCCGCTCAGCCTTGCTCGTGAACTTGCTCACCGAAGACAACTTGCCGTGGTACACCCGCACGATCTCGCGCATGTTTGGTGGAGACTCGGCGTGGGGTGCATGGGCGCAACGTTGGACCGCCGAAGAAGGGCGTCACGCCATCGTGATGCGCGACTACATCACTGTGAGTGGTTTGGTCGACCCGAAAGTTCTTGAAGATGGACGAATGGCTCAAGTGAGCAGCGCAATCGTGCCCGAACCTGATTCGCCCGTTGACGGCATGTGTTACGTGGCAATGCAAGAACTCGCCACACGTATTTCGCACCGCAACACCGGCACCATGTTGAACGATCCCGTTGGCTACAACGTGATGATGAAATTGTCGACCGACGAAAATCGACATCACCTTTTTTATCGCGACTTGGTCAGCAAGCTCATTGAGCTGAATCCTTCGGCAGCTATTGAGGCCTTAAAGCGACAGATCATGTCGTTCTCAATGCCTGGTATCGGAATCCCAGGATTCGTTGAACATGCCAAGGCCATTGCCCAAGTTGGTATCTACGACTTTGCAATTCACCACGAAAAGATCATCATGCCTTTGGTTTTCCGCCAGTGGGCCATTGACAAGGTCGAAGGTCTTTCATCGGCTGCTGAAGAAGCCCGTGATGCGATGTTTAAGTACATTGACCGTGTCGGCAAGGTTGCCCGTCGCCAGGTTGAGCGCCGCGAAGCCTCTGAGGCTGCTGCGCTCGCCATCCTGTAGACCAAGTTTTTCCTAGCCTCACTCGCAAAATCGTTGTAGTTTGCACGAGAGGGGGAAACCATGACTTCAACTTATGCTGCTGGCCGTCGCATCGTCGACATTGATGCCCACATTCTTGAGCACAAAGGCTGGTTGCGTTCGTATGCATCTGCAGCGGTACAAGATCAGATTCCCGAATTGGGCGAAAGTGATTCAAACTTCAATCAATTGTTAGATGATTCGTATCGCGACTATGACCAACGAAAAAACGATGAGATTCTTCAAAGCAAACTGGCGAATGAGTTTATGTCAATGCCACGTAAGGGCTGGATGTCGCTCGGCGGTTGGGACGTTGATGAACGTCGTCAAGCGTTAGATCTATTGGGTTTTGATTGCCAACTGATTTTTCCGACTGGATCATTTGAGCAAATCATGCAAACGCCAACCTCTGTGCGCGTTGAAGCAGTGCGGGCAATGAATCGCGGAATGATTGATTTCTGTCAAGACGCTCGATTGCTCGCCACTGCCTATGTTCCTTTTGAGTTTGGTCCAGCGATTGCGCTCCAATTGATCGCCGAAGCCGTGACGAACAAAGTCTCAGCTGTGTTGATTGATTCAATACCTGCTTCACATCAACATTCATTCACTCATCCCGATTTTGATGTGGTGTGGGAAGCACTTCAAGAATCAAACCTTGCGGTATTTCTACATGTCGGTGCCGATCAGAATTATCGACCTGTTCCTCAAGCATTTTTTGACAACGGTCGCGACATGCGACATTTTCGTTCTGATGCGCCCGGAGACCCCTTGTCGTATATGGCAATTGGTTATCCGGGTGAACTTTTCCTGGCTTCGCTTGTCTACGACGGAGTACTCGAGAAATTTCCGAAGTTGCGGATTGGTGTCACAGAACTAGGTGCCACCTGGTTGCCCTCGTTTTTGCATTTCATTGATACGGGTGCCCGAGCATTTAAGAACATCCAAGATCTTTCACATTTGTCGATGCGACCGTCCGATTACTTGCGCCGACAGGTTGTCGTGAGCCCATTCGCCGGTGAAGACGTGGGCTGGATTATTGAGCAGGTTGGGTCGCAGATGGTGGCCTTTTCGTCCGATTATCCCCACCACGAGGGGACCGACGACCCGATTCGGCGCTTTGAGGCGAGTATGCCCAACGTAGGTCAAAGCGAATATGACGACTTTTATTTCGGTAATGGCGCTCGACTTTTGGACCTCTAAGCAAAGTCTCCGACGAACAAAGCCCTAATCTGAAGGAAGTTCAGCCATTGGGGGAAATATGAATTACGACTTGATTATTCGTGGGGGAATGATTGTTGACGGCACGGGCAAGGCGGCCATTCGTGCCGACCTCGCAGTGGCGGGCGATCGCATTGCTGCTATCGGCGATTTGTCATCAGACACTGCCACTCGTGAAATTGATGCAACGGGCAAGACCGTTTCGCCAGGTTTCGTTGACTTGCACACTCACCTCGACGCACAAGTCGGTTGGGATCCGTACATGACATCGAGCTCGTGGCATGGAGTCACCACTGTGCTCATGGGCAACTGCGGAGTCACCTTCGCTCCAGTTGTCGAACAAGATCGTCAATTCTTGGCCGAGATGATGGAAAGCGTTGAAGACATTCCGCGTCAATCAATTCTTGATGGATTGCCGTGGGACTGGGAAACGTATCCCGAGTATCTCGACTCGGTGCAACGACTCAAGCCAGCACTCAACGTTGTTGGTCTGGTTGGTCACTGCGCGATCCGTTCGCAAGTCATGGGCGATCGTTCGCTCAGTGACGAAGAGCCAACTCCCGAAGAACTAGGTCGCATGGCCGACATCGCCGAAGAATCAGTCGCTGGCGGTGCTGTTGGTTTCTCAACATCACGCATCTTGTTGCACGTTGTTCCGGACGGGCGTTGTGTACCTGGTACGTACGCCAAGATCGATGAATACAAAGCAATCGCTGATGGAATGAATCGTGCTGGCGGCGGAGTCTTCCAAGCAGTCAATGATTTCGCTACTAAAGCCGAGTATGAATTCACGTTGTTGCGTGAGATGGCGCAACATGCCGGAGACGTTTTGTTCTCGGGTGGCGCAGGCGATGGCGACCTTCGTTCGGTTGAACGCATGAATAGTTTCTTCACCAACATCAATGACAACTTGGGTCGCATTTCTTCAGCGACACAAACCCGTCCCGGTGGAACATTGATGGGTCTCAAGCAAACTCCTGTCGTTGCCGGCAAAGTTTGGAACGAGATGATGAAGTTGCCAACCGTTGAAGATCGCTTGAAGGTATTGCGCGATCCCGTGCGACGCGCCGAATTGCTTGAAGAAGGAAATCGCAAAGGCACTTGGTATGACGCGGCCAAGATTTTCCCGTTAGGTCTTGATGAGTTGCCGAACTACAACGTTGATAACCCGAAGTCGGTTGCTGTGCTCGCCGCCGAAGCCGGTGTAACGCCGGTTGAGTTGATAGTTGATCGCTTGTTGCAAAGCGAAGGCCGCGAGTTGTACAACGCGTGGTTCTTTAATCGCAATACCGAATCAATGGAAGTCTTCTTGCAACTCGATGCAGTGGTCCCAGGTCTTGGTGACGCTGGTGCTCACGCTGGCCAGATCTGCGACGCCGATAGCCCGACGTTCTACTTGTCGTACTGGTATCGCGATCGCAAGGCAGTGACCCTCGAAAAGGCGATTTACCAATTGACCGCCAAGCCGGCTGCCGTTTTGGGACTGGTCGACCGCGGAACTTTGAAGGTTGGCGCGTTTGCCGACATCAACGTCTTTGACCCTGAAAAACTGCAGACTGAGTATCCCGAGTATGTCTATGACTTCCCGGGCGAAAAGGGCCGTTTCCGCATTAAGGCTCGGGGTTATGCCGCGACCATTGTGAATGGCGAAGTTGTGACCGATCAGGGTGAACACACGGGCCACCGACCTGGACGAGTACTACGCGAATTCGCACGTTAGGTGGCTTTTCGGCACGGCGAACTAATATCGCTGTATGCCTAAGCCCGGAATGCACTCAGGAATCAGTACCGACGACGCAATGAATTTGGCCATGTCGGCCAAAGTCGTGCCGTTGTATGAAGCAGTCGTCAAATTCAT
>JBAXIP010000163.1:0-4480 GCA_037138315.1 Actinomycetes bacterium | reverse complement strand
TAGTCGTTGGATGTACACCAGTGCTCTTGTCGCCGGCGCATTCCCCACGACAATTACTCAAGTTGGTCAAGGGGATATTTCTGGGCCGCAGTTGGTGTCGTTGTCGTTGTCTCCAAGCGCTGTGAATACGACGTTGTCTTCGCAGGTTGTTACGGTGACAGCGCAGATCACTGATGATTTGTCGGGTGCATCTGGGCCAAATTATTCGAATGGTGCGAGCCAAATTCGTTTTATGAGTCCGAGTGGTGGACAGTTCGTGGATGCGATTTTGACGAATCGGATCAGTGGTGATGGTTTGGATGGGGTGTACCAGTACTCGATGGTTTTACCTCGTTACGCGGAGTCTGGGGTGTGGACCGCGAGTTATCTGATGTTGGTTGACTCAATTGGTAATAGTCGTTGGATGTACACCAGTGCTCTTGTCGCCGGCGCATTCCCCACGACAATTGTGAATAACTGATTGATTGATGTGGCGGGTCTACTGGAACCGTCGCTTGATCGCGAAACCTTCAGGCAATAACGACGACGACGTCGCCAGCACCGACAGTGTCGCCAGCCTTGACTTTGATCTCGGTGACCTTGCCGGTCTTTTCGGCGAGAATCTGGTTTTCCATCTTCATGGCTTCAAGGACGCACACTGCCTGACCAGATTCGACTTCTTGGCCTACTTCAACGAGCACCTTGACGATGGTTCCTTGCATGGGAGCGGTGACTTGGCCTGAGCCAGCACCGCCACCTGCGCCACTTCCAGATGCCCGCTTGGGCTTTGCTGCTTTTGGCGCGCCGCTCGAAATGACTGCAGTCTGTTCAGGAACCCACATTGCGACGTCGAAACGCTTACCGTTGATTTCGACAGTGGTGTTACGACGTACGAGGGGTTCGGCATCGTCACCATCACTTGATGGGGCGTTGGTGACGCCAATTCCTGAGAGGTCAAGCACTTCTTCAACCCACTTTGTTGAGTGCTTCATCGCTGCGAAGTCGGGGTGCTTCAAGATTGCCAAGTCGGCAGGAATGGTGGTGTGAACACCTTCAACAACCATCTCTTCAAGTGCGCGAATGGTGCGAGCAATTGCGGTTGGGCGATCTTTACCCCACACGATGAGCTTGCCGACCAAGTTGTCATAGTACTGGCTGATCTCGTCGCCACTTTCGTAGCCCGAGTCGAAGCGCACACCAAAACCATCAGATGGAACAAGCTTGGTGATCTTGCCGGGCGACGGAAGAAATTTTCCACCAGCGGGGTTTTCGGCATTGATACGAATTTCAATGCCGTGACCATTGCGGCGAGCGGTGACTTCTTCTTGCGTCATCGGAAGCTTTTCGCCGGCGGCAACACGCAACTGCCATTCAACAAGATCAATACCGGTGATGACTTCAGAAACGGGGTGTTCAACTTGCAAACGAGTGTTCATTTCTAAGAAGAAGAATTCGCCGTCTTGGTAAATGAATTCAACGGTTCCGGCGTTGAAATAACCAACAGCACGAGCAGCAAGAACAGCAGCGTCGCCCATCGCTTCTTCGACGCCTTCGCCCATCGCAATTGCGGGGGCTTCTTCAACGAGCTTCTGGTGACGACGCTGTGCTGAACAGTCGCGAGTTGATACCCACACGTAGTTGCCGTGTTGGTCGCCTACTAATTGCACTTCAACGTGGCGTGGCCAGGTGAGGTACTTCTCAACATAAATTTCATCGCGACCAAAGAATGCTTTTGCTTCGCGTTGTGCACTATCCATAGCTTCTTGAACAGTTTCGGCGTTGTGCACAACTTTCATGCCGCGACCGCCGCCACCAAAGGCTGCTTTGATCGCAATGGGGTAACCAAAGTCGGCACCGAACGTCTTAATTTCATCAGCAGTTGTGACGAAATCGGTGGTACCCGGAACAATGGGGCAACCGCCGCGCAAAGCTGCTCGACGACTTGAAACTTTGTCGCCCATTTCGCGAATTGCATCGCCTGGGGGCCCGATGAATGCAACGCCCATATCGGTAATGGCGTCAGCAAAATCGGCGTTCTCACTGAAGAATCCGTAACCGGGGTGAACGCCGTCGGCTCCGCTCTTGCGAATGGCATCGAGAATGGCTTCGGTGTTGAGGTAACTCTCGGCTGCGGTTTGGCCACCAAGGGCGTAGGCCTCGTCGGCTAGACGTACGTGAAGTGCATTGCGATCGAGTTCGGAATACACCGCCACAGTGGCGATTCCCATCTCTCGAGCGGCTCGGATCACGCGGACTGCGATCTCTCCGCGGTTGGCGATCAGGATCTTCGTAAGGGGTTTAGTCGACACAAGTGACAATGTTGGTCTGATGGACACCCCTTTCGCCACCTCAAATGACGAGAACTTGCCGGGAGAGCCGATTTTTGGCGAAAATATCGGAAAATTTCCCGATTCTTGGCAGGTTCGCTGGTTGGCAACGACCGGAAGCACCAATGACGACCTCGTGGCGGCCGGCCGAGCGGGAGTCTCTGGCCGAGTGGCTTTGGTGGCTGATTACCAATCTGCGGGTCGCGGGCGCTTAGACCGCACGTGGGTGGCTCCAGACGGGCTCAACTTGTTGGTGAGCTTGTTGTTGCGAGACGTGCCGCGTTTTCCTCATGCTCTCACGCACGCAGTGGCGTTGGCCGCAGCAGCAGCGAGCGAGACAGTTGTGGCAGCAGCAGGTGGGAAAGTCAAAGTTGATGTGAAGTGGCCCAATGACTTGTTGGTTGATGGGCAAAAGTTGGCGGGCATCTTGTCGGTTGCTGGACCAATCAAACAAATGATGACTGACATTGAGTCATATGTTGCGCCCGAATTTGTGGTGGTGGGTTTGGGGCTCAACGTTGGTTGGGCCCCAGAGGGTGCAGCATGTTTGCAGACTTTTGCATCGATCGAGATTGCGCGAGATGCAGTATTGAAAGCGCTTTTAGTTGCCCTCGATCGATTGCTTGATTTAACGCCCGAACAATTGCACGAGCGTTACCGCACCAAATTGTCGACGTTGCGCCGAGCGGTGCGTATCGAATTGCCATCGGGAGAATTCGTTGAAGGCCGGGCGTTAGACGTGGAAGCAGATGGTCGACTCGTTGTGCTCGATTCGTGTGGCGTGACCCAACGCCTTGATATCGGAGACATTGTTCACCTGCGTACGTGATCAGTCGACAGGGATGACAAGCCTGAGGGGCTGCGGGCGAATAGTTTCTATGACATGTCTTCGCCGCGTCAGTCTGCTCGTCGACGCCGCGCAATTTTTCCGCAGATCAACACCCTGACAATTGGCGTAGTTTTCGTTGCCTTGACCGCGATCGGATTGATTATTGCCACAAGGCAGCAAGAAGCAAATGTCCATCGCGCGGATGAACTTGGTGGAGTTTTGGCTGACAAGTCGGGTCCATTTGTAAATTATTTGTTAGTCGGAAGTGACACCCGCGAAACATCTGACCCCAATAGTCCCGATTATGGCGGAATCGGAAATACCAATGACGCCGGTGGGCGCCGTTCAGACACGGTGATGATTATGCACGTCGACAACGAATTGGGGGTCGCCTCAATCATGTCGTTGCCGCGAGACCTATGGATTGATATTCCCGGACACGGAAAAGATCGTTTGAACTCGGCGTATTCACATGGCGCAGATATTTTGGTGAACACCGTTCAAGGAAGCCTAGGAATTCCGCTCAATCACTACATCGAAGTTGACTTCACTTCGTTTAAACACATTGTCAACGCATTGGGTGGAGTTGATATTTGTTTTGAGTATCCGACGCGCGATCTCAACACAGGTTTGAACGTTCCCGCACCTGGTTGTTACACGCTTGATCAGTACCAATCGTTGGCCTATGCGCGTAGTCGTTATTACGAAGTCTTCCGTGATGGGGCATGGGATGTTGATGGTCGAGCCGACCTTGGGCGCATTGAACGTCAACAAGTCTTCTTACAAGCTGCAATTTCAAAAGCCATTGAACAAACAACCGCAAATCCAATGCGCACAAGCGAGCTCATCAATGCCGCGGTTGATTCACTCACAGTTGACCCAGGACTGAACTTGCTCGAAACTGCGGACTACCTCAAGCCACTTGCCTCAGGCGGCGTGAAACGGTATTCCTTATCAGTGGTCCCAGAAACTGTTGATGGCAAAGATGTGTTGGTTCTTGGCGCCAACGCCGGAGCAGTTTTGGCGTATTTCGCTGGCACGGGGCCACCTCCGCCCATCGGGTGACTCGTGAGACCATACGAGGGTCGCTGTTAGATGGCAGAATAGGGAACGGTCAGAGCCGACCATTTTGATCCGACGAGGTTTGTTGACATGAAAGCACTTATTTTGGCTGGTGGTGCTGGAACCAGATTGCGACCTATCACGCACACCAGTGCCAAGCAGTTGGTACCTGTTGCGAATAAACCCATTTTGTTTTACGGAATTGAAGCCATGGTCTCGGCTGGCATCACCGAAATTGGAGTCATCGTTGGCGACACTCGAGTTGAAGTTATGGGTGCGCTTG
>JBAXIP010000162.1:0-4507 GCA_037138315.1 Actinomycetes bacterium | reverse complement strand
TTCAGTCGGAGGGTTGGTCATTGAGTCCGTCGTTCATCATGCGGTACATCTCGTAGATCGACTTGCAGTCTTCACACATCGGCAACTTCTTGGGGTCGCGCGATGGAACCCACACATGACCGCACAAGGCTTCAAGGGGAGTGCCGTAAATGCGGGCCTCCATGACTTTGGCTTGTGCGCTCTCACCTGGCTCAACTTTGACGATGTGGGCAACGGTAGGTTCGCCGGTTTGCGTGTTTTCATCGAGCCGAGTGTCGAGAAGAGTCGAGCCTGCAGGGTGGGCGGTCATGGGGTCGTTTGAAGCCATGACATAAGTCAAGCAGACGCCTACCCTCGTGGACATGCCGTTGTACGAAAGTTCGGCTGCGCCAGCACCAGCGTCCCATTTGTGATGTAAGTTGCAATCCATGGCTTCTTGGATTGTGAACCTGATCGTCGCTGGTTCAGCGATTGGTATTGGTGCAATCGGAACGCGGGTCATTGGAGAAGCTTCGAAGGCGAAGCCGATTCCAGTGAAGGTCCGTAAACCTCGCCAACGTTGAACCTGTGGCAATTTACGTTGATGAGTGCCGCTGGTGGCACAAAGAACGCCATTGGTGTCACATGGTGAGTGATGTCAGCCTTGAAGAACTGCACGCATTTGCTGCGTTATTAGAAATTCCTGAACGTGGGTTTCATCGTGATCATTACGACTTGCCCGAGGCGTATCGCGAGCAGGCAGTTGCACTAGGAGCGACCGAAGTAACAAGTCGTGAGTTATTGCATCGCATGCGCGCCGCCGGACTGCGCGTACGAAAAAGTCGCGACACTTCACTCGGTCCAGTTGCTTGAGCGACCAAATTCATTAGGAATGCTGCGCGAATTGCGCTTGGTGACTACGAACCAATCAATGAGTTGAATACCTTGACTATCGAACCACGCTGAAGTGAGATCGAATTCGTAGATGTCGTTTTCATCGAGAACATCATGGTCGCGATATGAATACACAATGACGTCTGGTGTTTCGTGGTGATCAAGCGAAACAGCCAGTATTTGCCGAATGTCGTCGAGGTAATGCGCTCCATTTTCAAAGAGCAATACTCCGTGGCCGATTGATTGGTGATCAAGTGGAACCACGGCAATATCTGATGGGTGACTTGATGTATGAAGCGCGTCGCCAAGCAATGAGGCAACGGATGCTGATGTGATGGGGTCGACTCCGCATGCAGGAATCGGGCGATCGGGTTGTTGATGTGATGTGGTCACGAAAGACCTCCTGGTCATGACCAAGCAATGTGTGGCTTGGAGATGGAACGAGGGGAAGTCGTGAATAGAACTTAGAGAAGGGGTGTTGCAGGCTTAGCCGACGATGATGATGCTGGCGACGACACTGCCGATGATTGCGATCACGGGCACCAGGTAACTCAACCACTGCGGTTGCTTCTGCGAAGGCGGCGAAAGCATGATGCTGCCACAGATCGCTCCCATCGCGATTCCACCGATGTGGCCTCCGATTGAAATACCCGGGATGGTGAAGGTCAGTAGCAGATTGATCATCAACGTTGCACCAAGACCAGTTTGGAAAATATTGATTCCGCGTCGGTGCATGCCGATAGCGGCAGCGCCCATCAGCCCGAAGACTGCCCCGGATGCTCCGCCATGTAATCCGTTGCTACTTCCTTCGATGACGAGAACCCCAAGTGATCCGCCGAGTAAGCAGGCAAAGTACAACAGGCCAAACCGCAAACGACCAAGCGGTGCTTCAAGAAGTTTTCCAAGTTGGAAAAGTAAATACATATTCATGGCAATGTGCAAAATTCCGAAATGCAAGAAGCCTGATGTGATGAGTCGGTACCACTCATGGGTTTCGGCTAGTAGTCCCTTATTCAATCCAAGATCAACTTCGCGTGATGAGACGCTGCTACCAAAACCGGCAGTACTTGTATCGCCGATGAGCACCCAAACGAAAACTGCGATATTGACGGCCATGATGACGCGGGTGACCAGCGCATGCTGCGAGGCATTCCAGTCTTTCGCGCGAACTGTTGCGGCTGGACGCGATGCCTTGATGCAGTCGGGGCACTGACTGCCAATGGAGACTGCTTGCAAACAATCACCGCACGCGGGTCGTCCGCATCGGGTGCATGAACGACCCGTTGGCATATTGGAGTGGCGATAACAACGTGGCAGAACTGGGGGAGCGAAATCAGATGTTTCAGACATAGTGACTAAATCAGACGGTAGTGGCTGAAGCACCAAATGCTGTGGCAGCAACCGGTCGACCGATGCGATAACCCTGGACTAAATCACAACCGAGCAAGCGCAGCCGCTCAATTTGAGCGTCGGTCGTGACCCATTCGGCGATGACGGCCATATTGAGACTGTGCGCTAACTGCACGATGCCACGCACGATGGGATCGTCGGTTTCGTCTTCGCCGAGTGCGCGCACAAATGATCCGTCAAGTTTGAGGTAATCGGCCGGACACGAACGTAGGTGTGACAGCGATGAGTAGCCAGTTCCGAAATCATCAATAGACAAGCGCACTCCGAAACGTTTCATTGATTGTAAAGTGCGCAAGGTATTCGTCGTGTCCTTCATAAGCATCTTCTCATCAAATTCAAGAGCCAAATGTTGTGGCTGTAGATCAAAATCTTTGATGGCAGCCAGAGTGCGTTCAACGAAACGAGTGTCACCTACTTGGCGCGGCGAAACATTCACGTGAACAATGAATTGGCGATCAATACGCTTTTCGTTCAGCCACACACGCATATCGGAACATGCTTGACGAATGACCCACTCGCCAATTGGGACAATTGCGCCTGATTCTTCTGCAAGATCTACGAATGATGATGGGGTTAATAAGCCAAGTGTTGGATGGCGCCAACGCAATAGGGCTTCGGCACCAACAATTTTGTTCGAATGCGGCGACATGATCGGCTGATACACAAGATGAAGTTCGTTGTTTGCGAGCGCTTGTTCAAGCGATGCCGACAACGTGGCGCGCTCTTTGGCTGAGTTGCGCATGTTATTGCTGTACAGCTCGCATCGCGAACGCCCGCGCATTTTGGCGTGATACATGGCGGTGTCGGCGTTACGCATGAGTGCGACTGCGGCATCGACAAGCGCTGGTTCATCAATTTCACCGCGAGTCATGGCCACACCAAGGCTCGCTCCAGTCACTACTTCAATGCCTTGCAGAAGTACTCGGCCGGTAATTGACGTACGCACACGTTCGGCGAGGTCCATGGCTGCTTCTTCGTCGGTGAGTCCTTCACACAAAATCACAAACTCATCTCCGCCGATTCGGGCCACGATGTCGCCGGGACGAGTGGCTGAAACTAAGCGGCGACCGATGTTGGTGATGAGAGCATCACCATTTTCGTGGCCAAGGCTGTCGTTAATGTCTTTCAATTTGTCAACATCTAAAAAGATCACAGAGACTGTCGATGTCGTTGAACGAGCCCGTTCTATTGCCTCGGACAATTTGCGAATGAACAGCGTGCGATTGGGCAGACCAGTCAATGCGTCGTGAGTTGCAAGGTGAGCCAACTCGGCTTGCAAACGTAATGATGGACTGATATCGCGAGCCAACATGGTGATGCGGTTATTAGCGCAAGCTACTTGCACATCAAATGTATGAAGTTCATTGTCGGATCCACGCAAACCAACTTCGCCGCGCCAATGCGAATCGGGAGTGGATAAAATTTCGCGGGGCATCTGATCGCGAACCGAAACTGCCATTTGATCAAAGTGGCTTGCTGCAGCGTTTAGGTGCAGTACAGCGCCATTCATGTCGGTGATGATGGTCGGATCTTCCGAAGCTTCAAGAAGTGCAAGCAGTTGACCCGATTCATGCGAGAACAACTGTTGATGATGTGGCATGGCGACGACGACGCCCGAATAGCCAATGATTGACCCGTCGGCATCAAGTATTGGATTCGCGAGAAAACGAACAGTTGAATTTTGTCCGTCAATGCTTGGGAGGTTGACTTCGATGTCAATAGGTAGCGATGAGTCAATGGCATGTCGCCAAACCAATTCGGCGTTGGAGCGGTCGTCAGGGTGGGCGTTGGCCCACGGTGCTCGACCGATAGGCACCGGTCCACCCAAAAGTGCGAGTTCACGAAACCGTGAATCGGCTGAGGTGAGTCGGCCCGAGGCATCGGTAGCAAAGAGTCCGATCTGGGTAGTTGGCGTGGACGAACTGATGTCTCAGTTTGGCAGATTGTGGTGGACTCAACGCGGAGGGTGGTCGACCCCGCCATAATCACCCACTTTGGAATCTCGCTGCCGCTGGGCGGCAGCGAGATTCCAAAGTGGTAGGAAACGGTCGGTTGGTTTGTTAGGGGGCGGTGGTGTCGAAGCTGGCGTCGCCTTCAAGGGGCAACGTCGTCGTCATGATCGATTCATTCTGATTTCCGTCCGGTGGCTTCATATTGCGACCATCATCGGCGCACGCACCAAGGGCGAGCACTACAGGAATCAGCACGAGGGGGAGGAGTCGGTGTGTCATTGCTCTCAACTTTA
>JBAXIP010000161.1:0-4569 GCA_037138315.1 Actinomycetes bacterium | reverse complement strand
CGTTCAATCAGTGGACTCGACCTTGGACGCAAAGTTGTGATCGAAGGAGTGCCGATGGCTTCGCCGACAGGCTTACGCTTCTTCAACCCCGCCTACACCCTTCTCCCCTGAGCGATCTGGCCAAAGCGATCTGGTCGTAAAAAGCTGAGGAAATCTGCCACTTCGCCAGACCAGATCGGTCAAGTACCGTGTGCTCATGGCGAAATACGAAGGAAGCCTCGAGTCGGTCCAGCAACACCGGCTGCCCCAGTGGTTTGACGATGCCAAATTCGGAATCTTCATTCACTGGTACCCAGCCTCGGTGCCGGCATATGCGCCATTAACCGAAGATCTATTTGCTCAGACTGCAAAATATGGTGACGTCGTGGCGTTCACCGAGTCGCCCTATGCCGAGTGGTACGTGAACTCGCTCGCAATTGAAGGCTCATCTGTTCAGAAACACCATGCCGAGGTGTACGGCGATAAACCCTATGACGAGTTTGTCGATGAGTTCTTTGACGCGGCTCAAGAGTGGGACCCAAAATCTTGGGCTGACATCTTCGCTCAATCACATGCCAAGTACATCGTGATGGGAACGCGACATATTGATGGTGCACTGATGTGGCCAACCGAATTACACAACCCGTTCAAGGGTCCGCGATACACGTCGACTCGCGACCTCGTTGGCGAAGCATGTGATGCAGCACGCAGTGTCGGCATGCAAGTTGGCTTGTACTACTGCGGAGGACTGGACCTGACCTTTCAAGGTCTCGGTTACAACGGATGGCTCAGCATGTTGATGGCGACTCCACAATCTGACGAGTACAAGCAATACGCCACTGCCCATTACGCGGAACTCATCGATCGTTACGCACCTGATTTGCTTTGGAATGATGTGGGCTGGCCCGGCGGAGGTGCTGGAGCACTACAACTCATGGCCGACTACTACAACATCAACGAAAACGGTGTTGTCAACGATCGCTTTGACATGATCGGCGTTGTGCAAGGAAGCGCCCATTGCGATTACATCACTCCCGAATATTCGTCAGGACTCACTGCACCAGGACGCAAGTTTGAAGTTTGTCGCGGAATCGGCATGAGTTTTGGCTACAACCAACTTGATGACGAGACGACATATGCATCTTCAACTGAGTTGATTCATCTATTGATCAATAGTGTCGCCGATGGTGGCAACTTACTGCTCAATATCGGTCCGAAAGCCAACGGCGAAATTCCTAATATTCAGAAGCAGCGACTGATTGAAATTGGGCAATGGCTCAAGATCAATGGTGCAGCGATTTTCGGTTCACACAAACTTGAATTGAATGCACTCACAGCATCTGATGGTTCTTTTGTACGGCTCACGCAAGGTGCCGATGGATCAACGTACGCAATGATCCTCGCAACGGCGCACGGCTCATTCACAATTCCGGGATTGCCAAGTGGAACCGTTGAACTTCTCGGATCAAGCGAGACAGTTCAACGCGATGGCGACACCATCACCTTGCCAGCAGTTCAACCCGATCAACCAGCCTTGACTTTGCGTTTGTCATGACCGATCTGGTCTGGCGAACTAGTAGTTTTCCTCAGTTTTTCCCGACCAGATCGCCTTACGGCCAGAGGGGTTGGTCGACGGTCCACGAAACTGGGTTGCCCCAAGTTTCTTGAAACGCGACTTCATGAGGTTGCTGACGCTTGGCAACACCCCACTTGCCAGTCGGGTAACCAAGAGTGATCATCGCCATCGGCACCCATTCGCCGACTGGTGGTGCGCCCAAAATGTCGAGCACTTGTTGCGTGTGCTTTTTGAACAACAACGTCGTCAGCGATGTTCCAATACCTTCAGCAGTTGCGGCCAATTGCAAACTCCATAGGGCTGGGAAAATCGAGCTTTCGCCGTTGGGCTTTCCCCAAGCAAACAACAGCGTTGGCACCTTGTCGAGGTTGTCGGCCAACCATCGACCCGATGCATACGTCTTTTTCACTTGAATGACTTCCGGGTCGTTGGGATCGCCATTGGCGATGAGGTCCATCATCGGCTTGTATTGCGTGGCATTCAAATCTGTCAATGCATCGCTATAGATCTTCTGTAAGGCAGTCTTCTTCGCTTGGTCGGTCAAGATCAGGAAGCGCCACTTTTGCGTATTGCCACCTGATGGTGCTCGCACCGCGGCATCTAACAACTTGGCCATCACTTCATCGGGAATGGGCTGGGTTGTGACGCGACGCATGGCGCGAGTTGTGTAAAGGGCTTGCGAAAGTTCCATGGCAAAACTCTACTCAAATAGCCCAGTTCACCCGCAGTCCCCTAGCCTCACCTTTGTGAGTTCATTTCCCGTGACATTTGAAAACTCATATACGAGCGCATTGCCAGAGTTGGCCATTACCTGGAATTCTGATGTTGCTCCATCACCAACTGCGCTGATCATCAATAAAGAGATCGCTCAAACTTTCAACCTTGATTCAGACTTCTTGAAGACCGAAGCCGGAGTGCGTTTCTTACTTGGCAATGATGTGATTGACGGATGCACGCCTATGGCGCTTGCTTATGCCGGTCACCAATTTGGCGGATACTCACCACGACTTGGCGATGGGCGAGCTGTACTGCTTGGCGAAATACTCAACACCGAAGGTCGACGCTTCGATTTACATCTCAAAGGTTCGGGCCGCACAACATTCTCTCGCGGCGGCGATGGCAAAGCGGCAATCGCGCCGATGCTTCGTGAGTACATCGTCAGCGAAGCAATGCACGCCCTCGCAATTCCCACAACTCGCGCGCTCGCAGTCGTCGCAACTGGCGAACAGATCGCTCGCGAAACTTGGTTGCCTGGCGCAGTGCTGTGTCGCATCGCCGCAAGCCACATTCGTGTTGGAACATTTCAATATGCCGCGCATCACGAAGACCCCACGTTGGTCCAGCGACTAGCCGACTACGCGATTAGCCGCCATTACCCAGATCTCGCCGATCACGACAACAAGTATCTCGAGTTCTTCAAAGCAGTTACGCAACGCCAGGCATCACTCATTTCGCAATGGACGCTTGTCGGTTTCATCCACGGAGTCATGAATACCGACAACATGACTATCTCTGGCGAGACAATCGACTACGGCCCCTGTGCATTTATGGATGCCTTCGATCCCGCAACGGTTTTTAGTTCAATCGATCACAATGGTCGCTATGCATTTGGCAATCAACCCAATATCGGGCAATGGAACCTTGCTCGCCTCGCCGAAACTTTATTGCCACTCTTTTCGGATGACAAAGATGAATCTGTTGCTATTGCCACTGAAGTATTGATGGACTTCCCGAAGCAATATCAAGCCTTGTGGGATGCGGGCATGAGTAAAAAACTAGGACTCAAGAATGCGCCAACCGATCTCGTGAACGACTTGTTACAAATGTTGCACACACAATCGGTTGACTACACCCAATTCTTCCGATCCCTTTCATCGGTCCTTAACGGCGATGCATCGGCTGCACGCAATTCGTTCATCAACATTGAACAATACGATGCTTGGGAATCACGTTGGAAAGAACTCATCAGTCACGAATCACAATCATCAGCCGACATTGCAACGTCAATGAATTCGGTCAACCCGATCTACATTGCGCGCAATCATTTAGTTGAAGAAGCACTTGCGGCAGCAACCGAAGGCGATCTCAATCCAACGCTGAAACTTCTTGAGGTGATTCAGCAACCTTTCAATGAACTCTCTGGATTCGAGCGCTTTGCTCAACCAGCACCGTCTGAGTACAAGAATTATCAGACGTTCTGCGGAACCTGAATCGGTTAACCGACAGTTGCGCCGAACAAACTGCCAATCGCCATGGTGAAAGCCATCGCCGCACCGCCACCTAAAACAATTCGCAAGACTGGCTTCACGGGGTGCGCTCCACCAAAAGTTGCCGAACCGGCGCCGAGGCCAAGCAGTGCAACGAACACCACCACAATCGTGAGCCAAATTCGGTTTGAATCATTCGCGAGCGATGAGGCCAATAATGGAATTCCTGCTCCGACCGAAAAAGAGCAAGCCGAACTCAAAGCGGCCTGAATTGGACGCGCCATATTATGCGCTGAGATTCCTAACTCTTCGGCCAAGTGAATCGTTAATGCATCGTGTTTCGTGAGCTCTTCAGCAACTTCACGCGCCAATTCTGGAGTCAAACCTTTGGATTGATAAATACCAGTAAGTTCGGCCAATTCACGTTCGGGAGTGTTTTCTAACTCCCAAATCTCTTTCTTGATATCAGCTTGTTCAGAGTCGCGTTGCGAACTCACCGAGACATATTCGCCAATCGCCATCGAAGCCGCACCCGCAACAAGCCCTGCAGTACCTGCAACCAAAATTGAATGACCGCTTGCGTCAGCAGCAGCAACACCCAGGATCAAACACGCCGTCGAGATGATGCCGTCATTGGCACCGAGCACCATCGCCCGCAGAAGTCCGATGCGATGACTGAAGTGGCGTTCACCTTGTTCGGACATACCAACAACTTAGCCGCCGACAACGAGTGGAATTCTTACCATTCGTCCCTATTCGTTGTTACAAACGGCTCACGAAATCGCCAATGAGCGACAAGGCTGTATC
>JBAXIP010000160.1:0-4588 GCA_037138315.1 Actinomycetes bacterium | reverse complement strand
GCAGTTCTTTCGGTGCGGCATCCGGGTCTTGAATCTCATCCGCAATTTGAATTGGCTGCGCGTCAGTACCGCATACACGGTGGCGTGTTGTCGTTTGAATTGGCCGGTGGTCTTGATGCCGGAGCCAAGTTTGTGCGTTCGGTCAAGTTGTGTCACGCCGCAACATCGATGGGTGGCCCCGAAACTTTGGTGACGCACCCCGCTTCGACGACCCACGCCGGCATGACTCCTGAAGAACTGGCCGACAGTGGCATCACACCCGGAACCGTGCGGATGAGCTGTGGGCTCGAGCACGCCGACGATCTGATCGCCGACGTCATGCAGGCACTCGCTTAAAACATCCCGGTAGAACATCCCTCTTGGCATACGAACATATGTTCGCTAGCCTATCGATATGGGGCCGACATGGGGAATGCAAGGGCCAACTACCTGGTCTGAACTTGAAGCCCGTTTATCGGGCCGCAAACCCGAGTCGCCGCCCCAGTCTGTTGTTCGACCGGTCCGCGACCTAGTAGTTGCGCCCGAGCCCGATCGCACGCCCACTGGCGGTACACCTCGACCCGTTGTGCCATACGCCGAACTGCATTGCCACTCAAATTTTTCGTTTCTGGACGGCGCATCGCATCCTGAAGAGTTGGCTGAAGAGGCGCATCGTTTGGGTCTGACTGCTTTGGCGGTGACCGATCACAACGGGCTGTATGGCGTGGTGCGTTTTGCCGAAGCAGCGCGCGTGGTGGGTTTGCCAACAGTCTTCGGTAGTGAAATCACTGTTCAATCGTCGAATGGCCCACAACACCTCGTTGTCTTGGCCGATGGCACTGCGGGCTATGCACGTTTGGCACGGGCACTGAGCTTGGCGCAGTTGGCCGGTAGTAAGGGCGACCCGCGGTGCACAATGCCCGACCTGGCCGAGGTAGGCGCGGGGCATTGGTGGGTGATGACGGGTTGTCGGCTGGGTGCTGTGCCTTCGGCATTAGTTGAGCATGGTCCGAGTGCGGCATTGCGCGAATTGCAAAAGTTGGTCACTGCTTTTGGACGCGATCGTGTGTTGGTTGAACTGTGGGATCACGGTGATCCGCTAGACACTGCACGTAACGATGCAATGGCCGAACTAGCGGCACGGGCTGATGTGCAGTGCATTGCCACAAACAATGTTCATTACGCAACTCCCTCGGCACGAAGACTGGCAACAGCAATCGCAGCGGTGAATCAACGCTGCAGTCTTGATGAGATTGATCATTGTTTGCCGGCCGCAGCAACAGCACATTTACGTAGTGGTGCCGAACAGGCGCGGCGATTTGCGCGCTATCCAGGTGTGATTGACTTGGCCGCCGAGATTGGTCGTGCTGCGGCATTCGACTTGTCGCTTGTGGCGCCAAAGTTGCCCCCGTATCCGTGCCCTGATGGTTTGACCGAGATGCAGTTTTTGCGACGCCTCACTGAAGAAGGCGCGCGACGTCGCTACGGCGAACGTCCGCAAAGTGGTGAAGACCTCAGCATTCGCGCGCGGGCCTGGAAGACAATTGATCATGAACTTGAAGTTGTTGAACTACTGGGGTTTGCGGGCTATTTCTTGGTGGTGTGGGACATTGTGCAGTTCTGTAATGACTCCGACATTTTTTGTCAGGGTCGGGGAAGTGCAGCTAATAGTGCGGTGTGTTATTCGCTGGGTATCACGAAAGCCGATGCAGTGTCATTGGGATTGCTCTTTGAACGTTTCTTGTCACCCGATCGTGATGGACCGCCCGATATTGATCTTGATATCGAGAGCGGTCGGCGTGAAGAAGTTATTCAATATGTGTTCAACCGCTACGGACGTCATCACACTGCGCAGGTTGCCAATGTGATCACCTATCGCGCGCGTTCAGCTGTGCGCGATATGGCGCGGGCACTCGGGTATGCACCGGGGCAACAAGATGCGTGGTCAAAACAAATGGACATGTGGCGCAATGTGGCCGCAAACTCTCCAGAGAAAACTCCTGAGGGTCGTGTTGATCAAGCCATTCCGCCATTGGTGTTAGAACTTGCTGCCGAAATTGAAGATGCACCACGTCACCTTGGTATTCATTCGGGCGGAATGGTCATTTGTGATCGACCAGTGATTGAAGTGTGTCCTGTTGAGTGGGGTCGTATGCAAGATCGCAGTGTTTTGCAATGGGATAAAGATGATTGTGCTGCGGCTGGTTTAGTGAAGTTCGACTTGTTGGGTCTCGGAATGTTGTCGGCTTTGCACGGTGCTGTCGATTTAGTGAAGCGACACAAAGGCGTGACGATTGATTTAGCAGAATTACCACAAGACGATGATGTGTATGCAATGTTGTGTCGAGCCGACACGGTTGGTGTTTTTCAAATTGAATCGCGTGCGCAAATGGCAACATTGCCACGATTGAAACCCCGACGTTTCTATGACTTAGTAGTTGAGGTTGCACTCATTCGACCAGGACCCATTCAGGGTGGTTCGGTGCATCCGTATATCCGCCGGCGCAATGGTCAAGAACCCATTACGTATTTGCATCCGTTGCTTGAAAATAGTTTGGGCAAAACATTGGGAATTCCGTTGTTCCAAGAACAACTGATGCAGATGGCCATTGATGTTGCTGGTTTTTCGGCTTCTGAAGCCGACCAGTTGCGTCAAGCCATGGGATCAAAGCGCAGTCAAAAACGCATGCAGTTATTGCGCCAGCGTTTGTACGAAGGAATGGCCGAACGTGGCATCGTTGGCGATATCGCCGATGAAATTTTTGACAAGATGGCAGCGTTTGCGAATTACGGATTTCCTGAGAGTCATTCAGTGTCGTTTGCTTACTTGGTGTACTCGTCATCGTGGCTCAAGTTGTATGAGCCTGCCGCGTTTTACGCAGGCCTTTTGAATGCCCAGCCCATGGGATTTTGGAGTCCGCATTCGTTGGCTCAAGACGCGCGTCGACATGGCGTAGTGGTGCGCACGCCAGATCTGTTGGCATCTGGCGCGCAGGCAACTCTTGAAGACTGTGCAGAAAGCCATGGTGGTTTTGCAGTGCGTTTGGGGCTGAGCGCGATTCGCGGAATTGGTTCGGGTCTCGCGCAACAGATTGAAGATGAAAGAGTGTTGCGCGGTGATTATGTTGATGCCGAAGATTTAGTGCGCCGAGTTGATGAGTTGACACTTGCGCAACTTGAAGCCATGGCAACAGGCGGAATTTTCGGTGAGTGTTTTGGTCTTGAGCGTCGCGAGGCGTTGTGGGCAGTTGGTGCGGCCGCGCAGTCGCGCCGCGATCGTTTGCCGGGTTTGGCGACAGGAACGCAGGCTCCGATGTTGCCAGGTATGGAACCGATCGAAGTCGCTGTCGCAGATTTGTGGGCAACAGGTGTGTCGCCCAATGGTCATCCGACGTCCTTTCTGCGGGAGCAACTTGATGCGTATGGCGTAGTGCCTGCTGATCAATTGTTGACCACCGAACAAACCAAAGTGTGGGTTGCGGGCACAGTGACTCATCGTCAGCGACCAGGAACTGCTCAGGGAACAACTTTCATCAGTCTTGAAGATGAAACAGGTTTGATAAATGTGGTGGTGTCGGTCGGATGTTGGAAACGGTTTCGACCAATTGCTCGTGGTGCGGGTGCATTGTTGGTGCGAGGTCGGCTGCAGCGTCATGAAGGTGTCGTGAATATTGTTGCCGAACACATTGCGCCACTTTCGGTCGCGGCTCAAGTTGTGGCCCGAAACTTTAGGTAACTATTTAGATGTTGAAGCTGATGTGGTGGCGGCGACAAGGCCAAGTGCGATGAAGACTGTTCCGGCAACGTAACGCTGCACGAAAGGCAATGTACGACCACTCAACAACTTGGCGCGAAGAGCGCTCGCGGTCAGTGCGTACATGCCGTCAGTAACGCAGCCAATCAATACGAAAGTGCTTCCGAGTACAAGAGCTTGTGACCAGGCGGCACCTTTGTCGGCATTAATGAATTGCGGAAGGTACGACAAGAAGAACAAAGCCACTTTTGGGTTCAATGTATTCACGATGATTCCTTGCGTGAATGAGCGCCGCAAACTTGTTGTTGTCGCTTCAGTTTCAATCTCGGTTGGTTTACGAAGCAGCGTTCGCACGCCAACAAAAACGAGATAGCCAACACCGAGCCACTTCACGACGTTGAAAGCTGTCGCGGATGTTGCGAGTACTGCTGAAAGTCCGACTGACGCAGCGATGACATGAACAAAGTTGCCAAGTTCGAGTCCAGCAACCGCGGCCAACCCGACCTCTCGACCATCAGACACACTGCGGTTGAGAACATAGATGACTGCTGGGCCAGGAATGAGTAATAGTGCAACTGATGCAATAGCGAAAGTGATGATTGAATGCAGGTCGGGCACGAGCTAACTCTAGACCTCAACGTCGATGGGCGATGAAGGAATTCGGTCCTCAATAATGTTCATCGCGTGAGTATGTAGCCCGGCGGGGGCGAATGAGGTTTGCGTTGCCGCAGTAATTTCGTCAATATGCCACCAGCGCAATTCAAAAAGGTATTCAGCGTTGAGAGTTTCCCAATCCAAAACCGGTTGGGGTTCAAACACTTCGGGGACTCGCACGAGATGAATGTGTTCGCGTTG
>JBAXIP010000159.1:0-4592 GCA_037138315.1 Actinomycetes bacterium | reverse complement strand
ACGACCACGACCACGACGACAACACTCCCTCCCGCTACGACGACGACCTCAACGACAACGACAACCTCAACGACGACCACAACCAGTGAGCCAGAAACGACAACAACAGTTCCACGAACAACAACAACCGTCGCAAGAACCACCACAACTGTTCCACGAACCACCACAACTGTTGTTGATGTGGTGCCCGTAAGTGGAAGTGGCGCTTCCGATAGTGGAATCAACGCACTCATCCCGACAGTGGAAACTGTTGCTCCTTCGGTCACTACTCCTCTCGTTGTGAGTGACACGCCTAATACAACCGCAGCACCTGCCACAACTTCTGCACCAACGACTACCACTGAACCAAAACAAGTAGCCGAAGTAACGACAACAACCCCCGTTGTTGTTGATGTCAATGCACCAGTCGTTCCGGAAGTTGAAATTGGCTCGGCCGTTGCAACGATTGATGGCAAAGAGGTTGAGGTCAAGATCAAAACAAACGGCAACAAAATTACGTTTAGTGTTGGCGGAGTATCAGGAGAACTCGATGCCAGTTCGCTAGATGGGTCGCAGATTCAACTTGATGCCAACAGCAATTTGGTGCTCGCACCCGGTGACGAAGTGAATGTCAACCTTGCTGGATTTGGATCTGACACACCGGTTGAAGTGTGGATGTTCTCGATTCCAGTCAAAGTCAAAGACCTCATGGCCGATGCTGACGGAAATACCAACGGTTCTTTCTCAACACCACAAGGCATTGATAGCGGAGCACACCGCATTGTTGTGAAGGGCCGCTCACCAGAAAACGATGAAATCATCATTGCTCTTGGTGTTGAAGTCACCGCGATCGGAAACTCAAGTTTGACGTCAAAACTGGTACTCCCGATTACGGTTGCAGTGGTTGTGCTCTTCATCGTGGCCCTCACGATTCGACTCCGTCGCCGCGCACGACTCGCCCTCTAAAACACCCACCGATCTGGTCGGAATTAGCTGAGGTTTTCTGCTACTTCGCCAGACCAGATCGGTGGCTTTTGAGCCAAATTGGTTGATGAATGTGTCAGCGGACGGTTGACAGCAAGTGATTCGGTGCGAACCGCAAGACCACGGTCGCTGCCGAATTTGGCAATGCACGACACGCTTCTTCAGCTGCCTCAACATACATTTCGGCAACTTCAATAGCAGCTTCGACACCGCCGTTTGAACGGACGATTGACAACGCTTTATCGCGCTCGGCCAAATCAAGTGGCTTGCCCAAAATATCGGCCAACTCGCGAGCCGGAACTCCGCCCGATGCCAACGTGTGCAACACCGGCAACGTGTAGACGCCTTCAACCATGTCGTGGCCCGATGGCTTGCCAAGTTGAGCATCGGTTGCCGACAGGTCGAGTAAGTCATCAACAATCTGGAACACCATGCCGTAGGCCTCGCCGTATGCAGTGAGTGCATTCACCATGGGTGCATCAAACTTCGAAACGATTCCACCAATACGAGCAGCGGTTGCATACAACGATGCAGTCTTGCCGCTAATTGACGACAAATAACTTTCAACTGGTCGAGCCACGTTGTAGGTGTGGCGCAACTCTTCAATCTGGCCTTCGCACAGGCGACCGATTGTTCGTGCCAACAGTGCAGCTACTTCGGTACCGAGCGATGCAGCAATTTCTGAAGCTCGAGCCAACAAGAAGTCACCAGCAAGAATCGCTTGCAGGTTGCCCCACTTGGCGTTCACAGTTTCAACACCACGTCGTGTGGGCGATTCGTCCATCACGTCGTCGTGATACAACGAACCAAGATGTACAAGCTCGCATGAGATGCCACCTTGTACTGCATCTTCGGTAGTCGGCGCACCAGCTACTTGCGATGCCACGACCGAGAACATTGGGCGTAGACGCTTTCCACCAGCGAGCAACAAGTGCGAGGCGATTTCGGTGAGATACGCGTCGGGAGTTTGAACTGCTTCGAGCAACGCTTCTTCAACCCGACGACGGTCGGTATCAGAAGACTCGAGATCAAACAGCGGCGTCTGGCTCACGAGGTCAGGCTATGCCACATTTTCACAAGGACCATAAGTCGGAGCCAATGAATTTCGCGTGTCAATGGTTACAGCAGATCACTGTGAGGCGATGCTGGCCCGAACCTGCCCCTCACGCATTGCCTGAAGTACTGCCTCGGGTCGCTCGCCGAGGCGTTCGATCGTAACGCCAACGATCTTGCCGGCGAATTCAAACTGATGTGGGTACGGGCCAACCGGTGCACCAGTATCTATGCCCACATCAAATGTTTCACCGCTCATCGAGAAGATCACTGGCACCGTGTTGTGCACATGACCCTCGGCGACCAGTACGCCGTCAACCGACAACGCCACATCACCACCCGCGGCAAAGCCACCGTCGTACACGAACAACATGTCAATCTCGTGGCGTCCAGGTGTGAGCGCGGTTGGTGCCGCCACCGAAGTGTGTTGATGCCCGTACCAGTTGTAATGGAAAGTCGGAACGCCATCTTCTGACAAGTACAGCGACCAGCCGGCCATGTTGCCACCCTGACACGCGATCACTCCGTGCGCGCCTGCAGACACTTCAACAACTGCAGTCATCCGCCACGAAGTGTTCTTCACATTGACCACGTTGAACTCGGGCATGCGCGTATGCGCCGATGTGTAAGTCATCTTTGTCAGTTCGCCAAGACTCGATGGCACTGGCGCCACAATCTGCGAACCCGAACCTGGATCACGCATCGGATACACACTGTTGCGTCGAGCTTCGCGATCGAAGACTTCCATCAACTCGGCCAACTTTTCTGGATGTTGTGCCGCGACATCAACGGCTTGCGAGAAGTCGGTGCGCAAGTCGTACAGCTCCCAACGTTCTTGCTCTCCATCAAATGGCATTCCTTGCCAACGAATCCAGGGCGGTCGACCATGAAAACACGAAGCCATCCAGCCGCGGTGATACACCCCGCGATTACCCATCATTTCGAAGTACTGCGTCTCGTGACGATCTTCAACGTTGGCAACGTCAAACGTGTAGGCCATTGATGTGCCGTGAACTTCCATTTGTTCAATGCCGTTCACACTGTTCGGTTGCGTAATGCCACATGCTTCGTAAATAGTTGGCGCAATATCAACCACATGATGAAACTGCGTTCTCAATCCACCTGCATCGGCGATGCCTTTTGGCCACGACACCGCCATCGCGTTGCGCGTTCCTCCAAAGTGCGAAGCAACTTGTTTCATCCACTGAAATGGCGAATCAAGTGCCCATGCCCAGGGATAGTTGTAGTGGTTTTCGCAATCGGCGCTACCAAAGTCGTCCATGTGTTCGAGCAACCACTCGGGGTCTTCGGGGCGACCGTTTTGGAATGAGGGTGCACTCCAAGCTCCATGCAAAGTTCCTTCACCCGACGCACCGTTATCACCAGTGATGTAGAAGACAAGTGTGTTGTCCAACATGCCGCGCTCTTCAAGAGAAGTAAGTAACCGATAGATGTGGTGATCGGTATGCGCCAAGAAGCCGGCGAAAGCTTCCATCAGCCGACTCGCAACTGGCTTGTAACGGTCGGGGTATTCATCCCACGACATAATTTCTTCAGGCCGAGGAGTTAATTCGGTGTCGGCTGGAATGACACCCATCTCAATCTGACGCTTGAAAATGTCGGCACGCAATGCATCCCAACCAGCATCGAATTGACCAGCAAATTTGTCAATCCATTCACGGGGCGCATGATGTGGTGCGTGCACGGCTGGAGTCGGCAAATAACAAAAGAAGGGTTTTCCTGGTGACGAGACGCTCACACGATCGATCCAGTTGATGGTCTGATCGACAAGATCTTCAGTGAGGTGATAATTCTCACGACCGAGATGCGGCGACACTGGTGTGGTTTGGTCGTACACCGGTGGTTCGTATTGCGATGACTCGGCACCAAGGATTCCGTAGAAGCGATCGAAGCCCATTCCTGTTGGCCAACGATCAAACGGACCACCAGGTCCCATCTCCCACATCGGTGTGAGATGCCACTTCCCAAAACAACCGGTGGCGTATCCGTTCATGCGCAACACTTGAGCAACCGTTGCGGCCTCGGGCGGAATGATTGTGTCATAGCCCGGAAAGCCATTAGCCATTTCGGGAATGCCACCCATGTGTACAGCGTGATGATTTCGGCCAGTCAACAATGCCGCGCGAGTTGGCGAACACAATGCTGTGGTGTGAAAACGGTTGTAGCGCAAACCTTTTTGCGCAACAAGATCGAGCCCAGGTGTTGGCACTGGTCCACCGAATGTTCCGAACGAACCAAAGCCCACATCATCAAGAATGATCACCAAAATGTTTGGAGCATCGGCCGGCGCCTTCACTTGCGGAACCGGCGCACCTTCAGAGTCGGGGGTCAACCGTGCGATCTTCCCGGCGTACGGTGTTGTGGCGCGCGGTATCGACGTCGTCACGAACGTAAACCTTCAACTTCAAAAACTGCGAGTGCCGACTTCACTCCTGCAACATCACCAGTTACCACCACTTGTCCCGCGTCTATCGCTGCCGACAACTGTGACTTGCCGGTCAAGATGTCGGCCCACGTTTCAAGGTTGCACGTGACAGTGTGTGCCGCTCCCGAAC
>JBAXIP010000158.1:0-4647 GCA_037138315.1 Actinomycetes bacterium | reverse complement strand
AGACCAATACCGTGACCCGTGCGGTGAATGAAATAATCTCCAAAGCCCGCCGCAGTGATGATGCGTCGTGCGACTGCGTCAACTTCTTCACACGGTGTTCCGATTGTGGCTGCTTGTACCGCTGCGGCTTCTGCTTCGAATAGCACCGCATAAGCCTCGGCGACATCGGTCGCAATGTCACCCGTGTACACGCAGCGCGTGATGTCACTGCAATAGCCATTCATCGTGCCACCAAAATCGCACAGCACAATTTCGTTCTTTTGAATGACTCGCGAGCCCGGATGATGGTGTGGGCTGGCGGCATTTTCACCTGCGGCAACGATCGCAAAGTTCACAACGTCATGGCCTTCAGCCAAGATACGTGCTGACAGATCGGCCGATACTTGTGCTTCAGTGCGACCAACTAACGGAATGCGGCCAGCCTGCAGTTCGCCAGCGATGCGATCAACAGCCGCTCCAGCAACACGCAACGCATCAATTTCGGCTTGGTCTTTGCGCATGCGCAATGAGCCAATCACATCAACTGAACGGCGATACTGCGTTGACGAGAGCATTGGCATCAGATCTACCAAGAAGCGAGCCCACATCTGGTCACCCACCGCGACAACTCGCGATTCAGGAGTTGATTCTTTGACGAGCCGTGCGGTGATTGCGACCGGATCTTCGGTTTCGCTCCAGGGCAACAAGGTGAATACTCCTGGCATCAATGTTACTCGCGGAGCTTCAAGTCCTGGAACAACAATTGTGGCATCACCATGTGCGGGCAAGACGAGCATTGTCAAACGTTCAAGTGGCATCGCGTTGTAGCCCGTGAGATACGGCATGTCGAGGCCAAGCGACAACAACGCCACGTCAACACCTTGAGCGCGCATTGATTGGCGAGCCCGTTCTAAGCGATCAGCGAAAACCTTGGCATCATTTGCCGGCGACGAAACTATTGAATGACCACTCACCTAGATGATGTTAGCCAAACGTCAGTTCAAGATGACCAGGTTCTGGTATCTAATACCCGACTTGGATTTGTTGGCGTAAATCGCAATGTCCCTGTGGGCGAAAATAACCCTTGAACATCAACGACGAGATCCACCGCTTGTTCAGAATAAATGCAAAATGACCCATCAGTATCGAGCGGCACAACCGAGAGATTTGAAACATCTGCTTCAGGACGGAAATTTCCGTTGCTTCGACTCTGTGGGCCAGATTGAAGACTTGAGCACTTATCGGCCGTGATGTATCCGAAGTTTGATGCCCCGGTCATTGTGAGGTTCACAAGCGCCGCACGAGAACCAGTTGCAGCACCTGTGTTCACCCGAGTGATTGAGTTTGCCAGTGGTTGATTGGATGCTCGAGTATCTAAAACTCTTTGCGTGGTCATTGACGAGAGCTTTGTCGCTCCAGAAGTACTAAATGATCCCTGGACATCAACAACTAAATCAACAGCCTGCTCACTATAAATACAGAAGGATCCATCACTGTCGAGTGACACCACCGACAAGTTTGAAACATCAATACCTGAATTGAAGTTCCCATTGCTCTTCGTTTGTGGTCCGGCAACTAACGAAGAACATTTGTCAGCTGTGATGTAACCGTGGATCAAATCGGACGCAAACAAACCGGTCATGGTTAAGTTCACAAGAGCTGATTGACTGCCCGCCGGAAGTCCGGTTTCAACACGAGTCGTTGAGCCTTTCTGTGGACGGACTGTCTGCCTAGTGTCTAAAACTCGCTTCGGATCAAGCGGCGTGAAAGCCAAGGTCCCGGTTGATGCAAAGTATCCCTGCGTATCGACAATTGTCTCAATCAAATTCGAATGGTAGATACAAAAAGTTCCGTCAGAGTCCAGTGGAACAACAGCAAGATTTGCAACGTCAACATTCTCAACAAAATTGCCGCTACTCGTTGATTGTTCTTCGTCATACAGGGAACCACATGGCTTAGCAGTGATGTAACCATGGCTTGGTTCCCAGTAAAAGATGTCAGCCATTGTCAAGTTCACAAGAGCCAAAGTTGCGTTTGCCGGCAACCCTGCTGAGACGAGTCTCAGACCATGCGTCACCGGTTTCCGATCATCCGTCAAACGATTCCAATTTGAAATTTGGGCTCGCTCACTTAAACCAGCTGCGTTACGGGCATATATATCTGGAGAAGTTCTAACCCAAATTCCAAAAAGTGGATACGGCAAATCGATGAAACGAGTCTCAGTCTCTCTTTCTTGTACTTCCCCACTATTCCAGTCAAAGTATTCCACCGAATATCCCAACACTGGGTTTTCAATCTGGGGAGATCCTTCGTCCCAAAAGACACGACCAATTTCGGCATCGACTTGTACAACTCGGGCGTTCTTGACCGAGGAAGGAGGAGCCAAAACTTCAAATGACCACGTTAAAGTTTGGCGATCTGCACCATTCACATCTGTGGTGACTAACGAAATCGTGGCAGTGCCGGCCTTCCACATACGTTGCGGAAAAAGCGGGCTATCAGAAATCACCGTGCCCGGTGTCGCCGCCTGTTGTAGGTACGGACGAGCTGAATAATCCGTAATCATCGGAATGCACATGGGCACCACGCCACTAGTGTCGGAGGCTGTCAATGACACCAGCTTGCGTTGTGGGTTTGAGTATTGATTAGTTCGAGGGAACCACACGAATGATGGTTGACCGTTAGTTGTGATCGCGCCGGCAACCGGCGGGCAAACATCTGCAGGATTGGGCCATTCGCCGCCTAGCCAGCGTTGACGGGGCATGTACCCACCTGGCTTGGGCCACACATAGGTTTTGTTGAGGATTAACGACCTTTGAAACAAAAGCGCTAACGCAGTACTTGCACCATAAGTACCAAAACCACTTGCTACTTTGTCAACATGCGGGCTGAGGCCTGCCGAGTGATACGGAGTAGTCATCCAACCTTCAACTGCCGATGAAAGATTTTTCGGGCCGCAAAACAAAACTCCGTGGGAATAGTCAACTCCAACAGGTCGCGGAAAAGCTGGATCTTCCCAGTGCAAGCAATAGTCGCTGCCCATACGACGCAGATACATTAGGTAGTCGACAAAATTTTGCGGACCACGATCGGTCGCACTTGAGTCAGTTACATTCACCATCGGGGTTCCATCAATTGAACCCCCGAAAGAGCGCCACCAGTTAATCGACGCCAACCATGGGTCTTCTCCAACCGGCGGATTAGGAACCCCCGTGGCATTTGCGGGCAATGCACACACCGTTATTGAGACCAGCAACATGACAATCAACTGCACAACGAACCTGAAGAATCTGCTCACATCTCACTAACGAAACTGCCAGCCCTGTTGTGACAATTAGCTGCGAATTTTTATAGCCACGGGCACTGCTTCGCCTGCAGCATCCGCAGATTGTTTGGCGTGATAACTCGAACGTGTTAACGGGCTCGACTCCACATGGCCGATACCCAAAGACTCTCCTACTTGCTTCCAGCGAGTGAACTCATCAGGATGAATCCAACGGGCAACGGGTGTGTGGTGAGTCGTTGGCCGCAGGTATTGACCAATCGTCACGATGTTGACGCCAATTCCCGCAAGATCGGCCAGACATCCATCGACCTCTTCGGTGGTTTCACCCATTCCCAAAACCAGACCAGACTTCACCACTAGGCCAGCCGCTTTAGCCGCTGATAAAACTCCGAGGGAGCGGGCATAGCCAGCAGAAGGTCGAACGGCGCGCTGTAATCGGGCCACAGTCTCGATGTTGTGGTTAAAGACATCAGGTCGAGCATCAAACAACAACTGCAGTGAAGCGACATCGCCTTTGGCATCTGACACCAATGTTTCGATACGTGTTAGCGGATTGCGATCACGAATTGCCCGCACACATTCAGCAACATGGGCAAAACCGCCATCAGCCAAATCGTCGCGTGCGACCATGGTGAGCACCGCATGAGTCAATCCCATTGATGCAACGGCCTCGGCAACTCGTTGCGGCTCGTCTGCTTCGGGCAATTCTGGTTTACGTGTATCAACGAGACAAAAACCGCATGCTCGCGTGCAACGTTCGCCCAACACCATGAACGTCGCGGTGCCGTCTTTCCAACATTCAGACAAGTTCGGGCAACCGGCCTCTTCACACACCGTCACTAATTTCAGTTCACTCAATGTGCGCTTGATCTTCAGTACCTCGGGACCAATTTGCACCTTAGGTCGTAGCCATTCGGGCTTGCGTTCGGCGAGATCGACGCCACCGTCAACACCAGCATCGGCGAGACGACCGAGCATGCGTACTGGCTCACCAGGTCCGTCGCCACGCGAAAAACGCGACAGATCCTCTGGTCGGTGAACCCAGGCAACTTCTTGTTGCTCGGCTTCTCCCCCGCCCCAACGTTCAATCGCCAAGCGACTCACAATCTTCACGACATCTTGCATCGAAACCTCGATGCCTTCTTCTTTGAGTGATGTCACTGGATACTCGGCAACACCACACGGCACGATGTGTTGACGCATGTAAGTCATATTGGGATCAACGTTGAGGGCGAACCCATGCATCGTTCGGCCATGCGCCAAACGAACGCCGATGGCGCTGATCTTGCGGCGACGATCGTTGTCGGCGTCAAGCCATACGCCAGCAAATCCTGTCAAGCGACCAGCATTTTTCACACCAAGTTCTGTCAATGCATCAATGA
>JBAXIP010000157.1:0-4690 GCA_037138315.1 Actinomycetes bacterium | reverse complement strand
ATCCCGCAGAAGTTGAGGTCGCCTTGAGCGAACATCCCGATGTGGTGTCTTCGGCGGTCATTGGTTTGCCCGACGAAGATTTAGGTAATCGCATTCATGCGCTTGTACAGGTGTCAAAGCCGATTGATGAAGACCAGCTGCGTACATTCTTGAGCGATCGACTGGTTCGTTACAAGGTGCCACGCACATTTGAGTTCACGAGCGATGCGGTTCGCGATGACGCCGGCAAGGTTCGTCGCTCGGCCTTGCGCGACGAGCGCTCGTAGGACTTAGTTCCCTAATTTCGACGTTTGTTATTAGTGTAAATATGGCCTTGATTTAGGTGCTTAACTGCACCTATGAGAAATCGATTATTCGCCAGCCTCTTTGTCGTTGTTGCCTTGGTCTTTGGTATCACCAATTCAGCGAGTGCTGATCAATGGGATTACATCTATGGCGAAGACCCAACAAATGCAAATAATGTTTCTGGCAATCAAGATTTACGAGTTGATCCACTTGGTGGGGTATTCATTGTTGGATACTTTTACGGAATGTTTGAGGGCCTAAACAGTAATGGTTCTTGGTCAAAATTTCTGCAACATCGCAATGTAAACGGAACCGTTGATTGGACTATTCCATACGAGTCGAGCAACGACAACTCAATCCCTGCAGCTCCTAGCAAATTCGTAGTGGACGGAAATGGGGATGTTCTCATTTCGGGATGTTGTAGCGACGGTGCAGCTATCACAGTGTCAAGATCAGGAACCCTCACTCGATCCGTTGGCACCATCACAGTCGGCGCCGCCGGGCATATCAGTTCATGTACTGCATTTATCCCATCCGCCGCCGGTGGATTTGTTGGATTGTGCAACAAACATCTGCTGAAGTACGACAACATGATGAATCAACTATGGGATGTTGATGTGACTTTGTGGATAGGTACCAACAACGGCCCCGCACTTGAAGAGACGTCGATTCTTAAGGGCTCGGGCGACACTTTGTGGTTGGCATCAAGCTTTAATAGCCAAAACCTAACGGTCGATCCGACTTCACTCCCTCAATCACTTAGACCCGCTATTGGTCTTTCGCATTTTTCTTTAAGTACTGGCGGATACATCTCTTCATTTAAGCACTATGGAATTATCGGCCCAATTGATAAAAAAAGTGTCGCGATATCTGACCGAGCACTTTGGATCTACACCCAGTCATCTGGAACTGGAAATCAATCATTTCGAATTTCTGTATTTGATTCCTCAGACGGCCACCTTGTTGGGAATGTTGATCCCCGCTTAGGAATTTATGGGCAGAATTATGACGGGAATATCTCAACTGCCGTTGCTTGGGCAAGTCGCAATGGCGTTCCGACAGACACAGGGGGTATGTGCATGGCAAATGCTTTAGCTCTTTCGCAACGCATTGCGTGGATTAATGGAGGAAATAGCAATGACTGTTGGAAGGCAATCGTCACTAACGATGGTCGACGACTAGCCCTAACAGTTGACAAAAATCTCTTCTTTTTTGAAATAGGTGGAGAACTACCTTTAATAGATCATCTGATCAGCTACCAGAGTTTTGCTGGAAATATCTCTGGCATAGATGCTGACAATCTTGGAAACATTTATGTTGTTGGTTCAACATTCGAAACCCGAGTCGTTCAATCAAATGAACTTCGTGAACCAGCCGGGAACATTCAAACTCAATCACTTTCTGCGAACCGCGCATTTATCTCGCGTAATCCGATGGGACGCATTTCCCTCGATGTTCTTCCGCGTACTCCACTACGCATCAAAGTTGCAGGAACTAACGGCGTTCCAGCCACTGGTGTCGGTGCTGTCTCAATGAATGTCACTGTCACATCTCCCGACGGCGAGGGATTCATCACGGTGTACCCGTGCGATTCAAAGCCCGATGCGTCAAACCTTAATTACACACTCGATCAAACAGTGCCCAACGCGGTCATCGCACCAGTTTCTTCAACTGGTGATGTCTGCTTCTATACAAATACTGAGACCCATTTGCTTGCAGATATCAACGGCTACTTCCCCACGGGTCAAGGCTTCACAGCAGCTGGCCCAGCTCGCGTCTTCGACACACGTGCCGCGTCGGGCCAAGGTCTGCGCACAGTGAACAAAGTCAAAATTGGTGGCGCTCAAGAAGTGCGGGTCAAAATGACCGACCTTGCTGGCTTCACACCATCAACTGGAGTCGGCGCAGTTTCACTGAACATCACTGCAACCGGAACTACTGCTGATGATTTCGGTGGTTATGTCACGGTCTACCCGTGCGGCAATCGGCCAAACGCATCGAGCATCAACTTCGTCTCCGGTCAAACAGTGCCGAACGCTGTCATTGCACCAGTTTCAGCATCGGGAGAAGTGTGCTTCTACGCCCGAGGCACCACCGACCTCATCGTCGATATCAACGGATACTTTCTCAGTGGTGCAGGGTTTACTCCAACAACTCCGACACGTATCGCAGATACTCGCTCGGGATCCGACCAGGGGGTTCGCACTGTCACTAAGACCAAAGTTGGGGGTGACACAACTTTGAAAGTGAAGTTCACCGACATCGCTGGCCTGACTCCGTCATCAGGTGTTGGCGCTGTTTCACTCAACGTCACAGCAACGGGCACAACTGCTGACAAATTCGGTGGTTACGTCACCGTGTACCCATGCGGGGCAATACCCAACGCATCGAATCTCAACTTTGTCTCGGGGCAAATAGTTCCCAATGCTGTGATCGCACCAGTCTCAGCGTCAGGAGAAGTGTGCTTCTACGCCCGAGGCACCACCGACCTCATCGTCGACCTCAACGGGTACTTCCTAACTGGAGCAGGCTTTACACCAATGTCACCAGTTCGACTGTTCGATACTCGTTAAATCAATCAGCTGAACTTAACGGGCAACGACTGAATGCCGCGCACAAAAGATGCGTGGCTATACACCGGCTGATAATTGGGGTCGGCGAATTCAATTTTGTTAGTTCGCTTGAATAGTTCGGTATAAATCGAGCGCAGCTCCAGTCGAGCCAAACTCGCACCAAGACACAAGTGCGGTCCCCAACCAAATGCAATATGAGGGTTCGGACTGCGGGTCACATCAAACGTATGTGGCTCAACAAACATGTCCTCATCGCGATTAGCCGCGGTGTAGTTCATGATGACTTGAGAATCTTTCGGAATCTTGACTCCACGAATCTCAACATCCTCAGTCGTGACCCGCACCATGTTGACGATCGGCGTGACCCAACGCAGACATTCTTCAATCGCTCGATCAAGATCTTCAGGTGATCGTCGCGCAATAGCCATTTGCTCTGGATTACGAATCATTGCCTCAAGGCCGCCCGTGATGACATTACGTGTGGTTTCGTTACCCCCAACCAAAAGCAACAGTGCATTTCCAACGACATGTTCATCATCCATGCCACTGCCATCTTCAGTAGCAACGACTAACTTGCTCACTAAATCGTCGCCCGGATTCTTTTTGCGTTGTTCAATGACTTCAGAGATGTACACGTAGTACTCAAAAGCCGCGTTGACGACATCGTCGGTGACGTACTTAGGGTCGTCGGCACCATTGATCATTGCGTCGCTCCAGTGTTGCAACTTGTCGTAGTCACTTTCGGGCGCACCGAGCATTTCACCAATCAAAGTCATTGGCAAAGGTCTCGCAATGTCGGCAACGATGTCGCAGGACCCACGAGTAACCGCAGCGTCAACTAAGCGACGGGCAACTTCTTCAACATGAGTTTGATATGCCGCCATTTGGCGCGGGGTAAAACCGCGAGCGACAACACGGCGTTGATCGGCATGACCTGGGTCATCGCTGTCGATCATCGATGGCTGCACGACACCATTGGGGCGAGAACCAATGATGCCACTGGCGAAAATCTGGGCTTGGCGTTCGGCCAAGCGAATGTCCTCAATCTTTGTCAATGCCCAAATGCCATTGACATCTTGATAAACCGGCTCATTTCGGCGAATCCACTCAAGAGTCGGAAACGGATCGTTTTGGTACATGTCGCGGTCAAGAATGTTTACCTTCACGTATTGCACCTTAGCCACAAAGATGCGAGCGCTTAAAGGGCACGTCACAGTAGAAAGGTGCAACTTTGGCCGCCAGACCAGCCAAAATAGAGACGTGAATCGTTTGACATCTCTCTCGCTCGCCACTGCTCTTGTTTTTGTGACCATTGGCTGTTCTAACCGTGGTGAAGAAACTGCACCTCTTGAAACTTCGGTTGCACCAACCGACGCACCAGGAACTGACTCGACAAGCGACACCACACTTACTCCCGAGTCACCAACAGTCATGTTCGGTGACCTTGAGTCTCCTTGTGGTCCAGCGATTGACGGCATTACTCCGGTTGTCACCGCCGACGAAAACGGCGGATCGGCAGATGCAATCCAAGTAGCAACGCCTTCAGATAAAGGAAACTCATTCGTTCCCGGACTCAACGGCGAACTTTACGATGCGGGCATTGCATTTGAAGGATGGTGTAACGCCCAAGGCGGCATCGCTGGAATGCCATTGAAGGTCATTGATGCCGATGCCAAACTTTTTGAGGTTCCAGTGCAAATGGAAAACGTTTGCGCAAATGCATTCGCTATGGTCGGCGGCGGTTGGGCGATGGACGATCAAGAATTCCCGCGCTTCCACGAGTGCGGAATGATCGATATTGCTGGTTTCGTGGTGACGGCAGGCAAATCACA
>JBAXIP010000156.1:0-4729 GCA_037138315.1 Actinomycetes bacterium | reverse complement strand
CGGCAACTTTGCGTCGAGACTTTCAACATCACCTTGATATGACTGCCGGTACTTCAATTGGGCCAGGAGCGCTCGGCGCGATCGCTGCAGCGTTGGGCGATCCATCGTTGGTGTTGACGTTGATCACTGCAATTGGCGACGTCGACTCTGCGGCGCCGAGTCGAGCGATGTGGGAACTCTCGCGGTTGTCAAAAGATTCAGGGGAATATGCCGAAAAATTTGCAGCGTTCATTCGTGAATTTGGAAGTCGTGGACCCAATGAATGGGACATCCGTTCCGATACTTGGGAAACCAAACCAACATTGGTGACGGCATTAATTGACACGATGCGCGGTGCGGCTAACGGTGAAAGCCCGGTCATTCGTAATGAGAAGAATGTCAAACTTCGCCGAGCCGCTGAAAAGCGAGTGCGTGAAGCACTAGCTGCCGACCCTGAAGCGTTGGCACAATTTGAAATGGCCTTGAAATCAGCGCACTTGTATTTGGCCGGTCGCGAACGCGCCAAGACCAACATCATCAAAGTTGTGCACGAAGTTCGAATGGCCGCGTTCGCATTGGCGGCGCGTACTGGATACAGCACATCACAGATATGCATGTTGCTGGCCGATGAACTTGATGCCTTTGTCGCTCAGCCCGATGAATTTAGGGCCCGACTCGCGCAACGTGAACGCCAATACCTCGATCTCTTTTTGCTTGAGCCTCCGTTCATTGTGAATGGAGTTGTTCCGCCGTTGAATCAATGGGCGCACAAAGGTGAATCAACTGCCGTCGCTGTTACTTCAGGCGAAGTGTTAACAGGCATGTCCGGTGCGCCCGGAACGTACACGGGTAAGGCGCGCATCATTCTTGACGCCGCTGATCCGATGGCCTTAGAACCAGGCGAAGTATTGGTCGCACCTTTCACCGACCCGGCATGGACCCCGCTATTCGTTGCCGCAGGTGCAGTCGTGGTGAACGTTGGTGCTGTTGTGAGTCACGCGATCATCGTGAGTCGTGAATTAGGTATTCCATGTGTCGTGAGTGTCATCAATGCAACTGTGCGAATCCCCGATGGAGCAACGATCACCGTTGATGGCGCAAGCGGCACCGTCACTATCGTGAGTATGCCCTGAAACCAGTTTTCCCATATTTCTACGTAGCTTTTGTGATGGGCATAGCCCTGTCATTGCTTGGTCCGTCTGTCTCGTACCTTGAAGATCATTTAGGGGTCAGTGCTGGTGTCGTTGGAATTTTGTTTGCGGTCATCGCGGCGAGCAATTTTTTCGGTGCCTTAGTTGGTGGCCGCTGGGTGACGCGATGGGGAGGCCATGTTGTGCTCCGTATCGGTGTCATTGCCTTTTCGGTAGGTGTGCTGTTCATTGCGCTTGCTTCGACGTATCTGTACGCAGTCATTGGTGCAGTCTTGATCGGATCGGCGACCGGTATGACCGATGCATCAATGAACATCATGGTCGTGTGGGCGCGCGCCGGAAAATCTGGTCCAGCGCTGAATGCAATGCATTTACTTTTCGGTGTTGGCGCTTTACTTGCGCCACTCGTTGTTGATCGAGCGATTTCAATCACCGATCATTTGTGGCCAGTATCTATTGTTGTCGGTTTTTTCGCACTCATGTCGGTCGTCATTCTCGGGCGGCGTGAATCACCTTTTGAACCGGAACATGCTGCAAATCTGCACCGACCCGAGCTGCCAACCAAAGTCGTTGTACAAGTTGCGGTTTTCTTTTTGCTGTACGTCGGCGGTGAAGTTGGTTTTTCAGGATGGATCCACACCTACGCAGAAGATCAAGGACTCGGTGGTTCGAATCCGGCATTTGTGACGGCAGTTTTCTGGGCGTCATTTGCATTGGCGCGTTTAGTGGCGATTCCGATGAGCAAAATTTTCAAGCCACTCACCATTGTCGGATGGGCATGTGGGGTTTCCCTATTGGGCTTGATCATCATGATTTCGGGGGATACCAACGCTCTCGCGATTTGGTTAGGTGCTGGATTATTCGGTTTCGCCTCGGGGCCGCAATATCCGACCATGATCGCGATGGTTGATGAAAAACTTTCTCTCTCGGCTCAAGCCACCGCGTGGATTGTCGGAGCGGCGGCAATCGGGGGATTGATTGTTCCTGTGTCAATCGGATCTTTGATTGACACGGTTGGGTCAGCGTCAATGCCCGTTGTCGTGCTCGGCGTATGCGCAGTTGGGTTCGTTTGGGTCTTCGTTGTGCAACGAAGTATTAGCCGTGCGAGTGCACGTGATCGCACAAGCGATCTTCGCCCACTTTGATTTGCCCGGCACCGATACCCTCAAGTGCAGCGAAAGGACCACAAGCCTGAGGCGTGAGCCAGACGTGCAACATGGGGTTGGCATGAAGTTTGACACCAAACGAACACGGTCCATCTGCTGATGTCACGCCAACGACTCGTGTTGATCCCGAAACTGCAGGGTCTTGGCTGAAGCACAAGTTGTTATGTATGTGCCACTGGGTCAGAGTGCCGCCAACATCAGGGACAGTTTCGAGGGTGTAGTCATCGCCGACCATGTACATGGCTGAAGCCAATGTACGTGTCCCGCCTGGGCCGACGGCAAATACCAAACTTTCGGGATAGTTGGGATCGAGTTCATGATCATCATTGATCCAGGACCAGTTCATGTAATGCTCAACTCCGGTGCTGGCATCTCCGATTGATGTGAACCCATAAGTCTTGGCAATTTCGGGAGTAGAAAATTTCGGCAAGATGGTGCGAGTCTGGTAGAGCAATTCTTCGGCACGGGCTTGCTGTTCAGCTGACACACCATCGAAGCCAGCGAGGGTGATGCGAGCGTCGCCGGTGTCGTTGTAGGTTGGCGCAATCGTCGGTGCAACAGTTGGTGCGACGGTTGGAGCAACAGTTGGTGTCGTTGCAGTGCTTGGCGTCGATGAACCTGTGCTTGCCTGGTGATCATGAGGCACATTGCACAGGTCAACCCGTTCGGCGTCACTGACATCGGCGCGTCCGGCACCGTTGCCTTCAAGGGCCGCAAAAGGTCCGCATGGATGAGGGACAATCCACACATGAACCATGGCGTTTCCAGCACCAGCACGTACCGATCCGGCTGGGCAATTTCCGGCGGCATCACTGATGCCGGCGATAACCGCCGTGCCGTTTTGGAGTTTCCAACAAAGATTGTCGTGGATATGCCACTGCATTAGGTTGCCGGCAAAATTGATCAACGTGGGATCATCAATGGCGATTCCAGTTTTGACGATGAACATTGCTGATACGAGAGTGCGCTTGTTGCCATCGACCTTGTACACCAACGACTCTGGGGCTGCCGGGTCTAAGAATTTGTCATCTTCAATCATTGCACGGTTGATGTAATGCTCAAAGCCAGACGATGCATCGCCGATTGACTTCCATCCACCAGCGGTCGCTGTTGCGGTATCGGCCCACTGGGGCAACAATTTTTGGGATGTTTCAATCAGATCTCGGGCCCGAAGTTCTTGGTCGATTGATACACCGGGAACTCCGCCGATATCGATACCGGCTGCGGGGTCGTAAGCGCGTGGCCAGTCGGTGTTGATCACAACCGCATCTGTCGAAGGGGTACCGGTAGACACTTGAGCGACTGGTGTTCCAGTTACCGAGTGATCATGAGGAAGTGCTTCGTTGATTACGTTCCCACTCGCATCGACAGTAACTCCGTGGTTATGAACGTGAGTTGCGCCGTTCCACATTGCCGGCAATGTGAGAAGCAAGACTGCAAATGATGGAAATGCCAGTCGAACTTGAGGAAGCTCGCGTTCACCGACGAGTAACGCGGCTAGCGCGATACTGGCGGCAACAATTCCGAGACCCGCACACAAAGTGTCAGCGATTTGTGGGCTTTCACGAACTTCAAGTCCGTCAATCCATGAGATGCCGGCGATGCGGGTCAATGCCCAACCACCTACTGCTGCGCCATTCACAATGACACCGATAGGCAAAAGCCAATGTTGTGGTCTCAACAAAATTGTGATTCCCCATGCCAATTGCAAAAGTGTCATCACAATAAAGATTCGAGCGAGTTGTGGATGCTCGGCATGTAAGCCAATTGCACCACCATGGATTGCGCCAGCAGCGATTGATGCAAGGCCAGCGATTGCGATACCCGGAAAACGTTTCACCGGTAAAGAATACTTGCTTTAGGGGTTCAATGCTTGCAGCGCAGCTTCGGCAAATTCGGTTCGGCACACCAAAAAGTCGGGTAGCCAGAGTGATTCTTGGTTGTATTTCAACTCAGAACCATCGATACGGCTGGCATGGAGGCCCGCAGCCTGAGCGACTGCGGCCGGTGCGGCTGAGTCCCACTGGTACATGCCGCCGTCATGTACATAGATATCGGCTTCGCCCATCACGATTGCCATTGCTTTGGCGCCAGCCGAGCCAAGTCGAGCAACATCGCAGCCCAGGGCGTTGGCGACCATGACTGCGCAATATGGATTACGAGAACGAGAGGTAACTAAGAGAGGCTTGTCGCGTTTTGATGGTGGAACAACGGCAGCAGGGCTGGCATCAAAAGTGATTCCTAGTGTCGGAAGTGCAACTGATGCTGCTGTGAGTTCTCCCGACTCCCAAAGAGCGATATGAATGGCCCAATCATGACGAGGGTGCTCGGCAAATTCGTTCGTCCCATCGATGGGGTCAATGATCCAGACTCGACTGGCACTCAGTCGTTTGCGATTATCGGCAGCCTCTTCAGACAAGATCACATCATCGG
>JBAXIP010000155.1:0-4739 GCA_037138315.1 Actinomycetes bacterium | reverse complement strand
GATGCGTCACCACATCGTCGTCACTCACAGATCTTGGTTCCGATGGACACCCCAGGTGTTGAAATTCTTGGACCGATGGAAGTTTTCGGAGAAGACGATGCCCCGCATGGTCACATGCACTTGCGTTTCACTGATGTGCGCGTGCCTGCAGCAAACATGTTGCTCGGTGAGGGACGTGGTTTCGAAATTTCGCAAGTACGTCTCGGACCTGGCCGTATTCACCACTGCATGCGTTCAATCGGTGCTGGTGAGCGTGCACTTGAATTGATGATTCGTCGTGGCTTGAGCCGTGAAGCCTTCGGCAAGCCGATCGCCCGCTTGGGTAAAAACACTGAAGTCATTGCCAAGGCTCGTATTGAACTTGAAGCGATGCGTTTGATGGTGTTGCGTGCCGCAAAGGCGATGGACACTATGGGTAACGCCGAAGCCCGAGTTTGGGTGAGCGCTGTCAAGGCCATGGTGCCGATTCGCGTGTGCGCAATCATCGACGAAGCAATTCAGGTTTTCGGAGCAACTGGTGTGTCACAGTGGACGCCGTTGGCTCGTATGTACGCCAGTCAGCGCACGTTGCGTTTGGCTGATGGTCCCGACGAAGTGCACTGGCATGTCGTTGGTCGTAACGAAATTGCACGTTACGAGGGTGAAGACAACGACACCACTCGTGCCGCTCGCACACAAGAGGGCATGTTCTCGGGTCCAGCCTGATCATGGAAGTTGAAATGATTGTGGAGATTCCGCAAGGGTCTCGCAACAAATACGAAATGGATCATGACACAGGAGCGATTTGGCTCGACCGTACATTGTTCACGGCTACGCAGTATCCGCTTGACTACGGCTTCTTCCCGAATACTTTGGGCGAAGACGGTGACCCACTTGATGCATTGGTGTGGTTAGGTCAACCGACGTTCCCGGGCTGTCATGTGTATGTTCGACCAGTCGCAGTATTTTGGATGGAAGACGAAGCTGGCGGCGATGCCAAGGTTTTGTGTGTGCCATCGCATGATCCGCGCTTTAAGAACTATGTCGACATTGAAGACTTGCCCGAGCACATGCTTGATGAAGTCGGAAACTTTTTCGAGACTTACAAGTTGCTTGAACCGAACAAAGAAACAACAGTTCGCGGTTGGGAAGGGCGCCAAGCAGCCGAGCAAGAAATCGCGGACGCGTTTGCGCGTCACCAGCCTCACTGAGAAGTTTCGCGTCTGACGTTAGATACTTGTGAGTAGGGTCGCGATACTCGCTAAACCCAAGGCCAACGCAGGAATAGTGTTCGCCGCGGTGTCCCGGACACGTACATGGCACCACGTTGCCAACACAAAATAAACAGACAGACAAAACGCGGCGTAGATCCGCAAGTTGTCATTACTAAAGCCGATCATCAAACCTGCGGCGCCTGCAAGCTTTGCGAAACCAAGCGCTGGGATGATACGAATCGGCATTTTTAATTTCGTCATACTTTCAACAATCTGCGGCATCATCGTGAGGTCGGCGTATGCCGAAGCGATACAGACGAGTGCCAAGACGACCGACAAGATGTGTGAAGCAAGCGACATGTGCTCAAACATAATCGCCAACAATGGGCTACTCTCGGTATTCGTACGGACAAGTTTTGGGGGTCATTATGGGAGCACAAGAACAAGCCAATAAGGCAGTTGCCGAAGCGCACTGGAATTCGATGTATGCCAAAAATTGGGCCGATGTCGCGAGCCGCTTTGCCGATGATGCCGAATACATGGACGTGGGTGCAGTGCCGCCAGTTGTCGGTGGGCGCGACATTGCTGATCGCTTACGACTCGGACTTGGGCCGACCGCAAAGATGGTGCATCAGCCAGGCAACGTGTTGGCCGAAGGCGATGTGGTGATCACCGAACACAAAGAAGAATGGCATTTTCCGACTGGCGAAGTCATCGTGCATCCGTTTACATCGGTGATGGAGATTCGCAATGGCAAGATTTGCCGCTGGCACGACTACTCACACTTAGGTAACTTGCTCGACAATGCCCCGCAGTGGTGGCTCGAGTACATCATGAGTGGCGGAACCACCCCAATACCAAGCTGACCCGAACTGACTAGAGCAGTTTGCGGAAGAGCTTGGCCTTCTTGTCGGTGTACGGCGGGTAGGCGAGCGACGGATCGAGTTTGGTGCCACGGCTCAATACCGGCTTCATGTGCTGGAACAAACGCACACCCGACTTGCCGTGATATCCACCCATGCCACTTTCGCCGATACCGCCGAACGGCAAGTGTGGGCTCGTGAGGTGCATCAAAGTTCCGTTGACGGTCATTCCGCCGGCAGTTGTCTTGGCCAGCACTTCATTCACAACCGACTTGTTCTCGGCAAAGACATACAACGCCAATGGGTGCGGGCGAGCCGTAATGAAATCAATGGCCTGCTTGGTTGAGGTGATGGAGATCACTGGCAACAATGGTCCGAAGATTTCTTCGTTCATCAAAGCCGAGTTCATGTCGACATCCGCCAATACGGTGGGTGCAACATAACGATCATCGGCGTTGGTTTCGCCACCGATGACGACCTTGCCGCCGCTCATGAGCGACTTCAAACGATCAAAGTGCCGTGGTGAAACAATGCGGCCATAACTTTCGCTTGTTTGCGGATCGGCTCCAAAGAAATCGTTAATTGCTTTGCCGAGTTCATCCAAGAATGGTTGACGAACTTTTTCGTTGACCAAGATGTAGTCAGGGGCAACACAGGTCTGGCCAGCATTGAGCCACTTGCCCCACGCGATACGGCGAGCAGTGACACGAATATTGGCTGACTCGTCAATGATGACGGGGCTTTTTCCGCCAAGTTCAAGCGTGACTGGTGTGAGGTTGTTGGCAGCAGCGGCCATCACAATGCGACCAACAGTTCCGTTGCCGGTGTAGAAGATGTGATCAAAATGTTCGGCAAGCAGTGCAGTTGTTTCGGGCACTCCACCTTCGACCAATGTGATGGCCTTCTGATCGAGATACTTCGGAACGAGCCGAGCGAGCACTTCTGAAGTTGCAGCCGAAACTTCGGACGGCTTCATGACGACGGCATTACCGGCAGCAATCGCACCAGCGGCCGGAACGAGCAACAACTGAATGGGGTAGTTCCAAGGAGCAATCACCAACACAACACCAAGCGGCTCGGGAATGAGTTGTGACTTCGCCGGCATGGTGACAAGAGGCGTGGGGACGCGCTGGGGCTTATTCCACTTCTTGAGGTTCTTGAGCATCAACTTGATCTCGCCAGTGATGAACGCGATGTCGGTGATGAAACCTTCGACGGCTGGCTTGCCAAGATCGGTTTTTAATGCGGCCAAAAACTCGGGCTCGTTCTCTTCGAGCATCTTGATCATTTGCTCGAGCTGGTTTTTGCGCCAGGCGAGTGGGCGAGTGTGGCCCGAGTTGTAGGTGGCGCGGAGGTCTGCTGAATATGTCGACATAGTCACCTATTCAACCAGCGTTTTAGGGTTCAATGATGGCGAAACCGGGGGCATTGGTATCGATATTGCCAAAGATGTTGAGCAGCGCTGCGCCATCACCGTCAAGAGTGATATTTCCAGCAGTGATTTGATCAGCAAAAGTTGTTTGCTGCGTCAAGATGTCGATGAGCAACGAACGGTTGATCGATATTGACGCAACCGCTTCAGAGTCGTGGCGGCCTTGCACCCCGTACAGAGTGCGGTGAGACAGCGCAAGAACCCACTTCTCATCGGCGGTGCCTCGCATGTCAGGGAATGTCCAGTTGAGTTTGAGTGACAGCCCGCCGACTTCTTCGCTCTTCAATCGCACAGAAATCGTGTCAAATATTTGTTCGATGGTCATCGCAATCAAAATGCCTCGAGCACGAGCTGGGCTAGCTTGCAAATCGGGTGTTCCGTGGCGTAATTCTTGAGCACCCATTAAATATGCATTGCGGAAAGTTGATGATTCACTTTGGTAACCGAGCTGTTCAAGTAAGTCGGCCTGAAGTGCACGCGCTTCAGTATTGGTCGGATCAGCAAACACCAAATGGTTCACTAATTCAGCACCCCAGCGATAGTCGCCTTCGGCAAGGGCCTCTCGGCCCGCAGCAATAACTTTGTCGGCACCGCCCGCTAACGCCACGTAACGTTGACCGGCATCAACTGGCGGCAACTTATTGAGGTTTGCCGGATTACCGTCATACCAACTGAGATAACGCTGGTACACGGCCTTGCTGTTATGCACCAGGTCGCCGTAATAACCATGGGTGTGCTCTTGTGCCAAGAAATCATCGGGCAACTTGAGGGTGCTCGCGATTTCAGTGGGAACAAGTCCTTGGTTGGCAAGACGCATTGTTTGGTCATGCATCCACTTGTACAGATCGCGTTGCAATCCTAAGAATTCAACAGCATCTTCTTGGCCCCAGCGCGGCCAGTTATGCGATGTGAACAAGACTTTGGTCTGCGCACCGAACAATTCAATGGCTTCGTTGATGTACTTTGACCAACGCAATGAGTTGCGAACTAACGCTCCACGAATCGGAATCAGATTATGCATGGTGTGCGAACAGTTTTCAGCCATGCAGAGCGCATCAAAGTCGGGGAAGAAGAAGTTCATCTCGGCCGGAGCTTCGGTTTCGGGTGTGAGTTGATAGACAACGCGCACGCCGTCGATCACCATCTCTTCACCAGTGAATGTGATGTCACGATTTGGTGCAATGAGAGTGTTTGGTCCAATAGGTATTGAGTTTCCAAGTCCACAGTCAACATGTCCGCGTGGTCCAGGTG
>JBAXIP010000154.1:0-4742 GCA_037138315.1 Actinomycetes bacterium | reverse complement strand
GAGACGAGCCCAGCTAGGGCGCTCGTGAGCGACAACATCAAAGTAACGAGAGCGAAATCACCGGCCAAAATTCGTCCACGAATGTGATCGGGTGATCGAAGCTGCAAGCCGTAACTGCTGAGAGTCCATTGCGCGCCGCCGCCTAAATGCGCCAACATCACAAAGATGGCGGTCAACCAAAGCGTAGGCATCCATGCGCCAATGAGGTAAAAACCGCTAAAGGCCAGACTGGCAAAACCACAAATGGTGAGCACCTTGCTCAATTGGCCGCGGGTGTAACGCATCGCGATTAACGGACCGAGCCCAGTTCCAACACCTCGAATACCAATCAAGAGTCCACGAGATGCATCGCCGCCGTGAAAGACATCAGACGCTAAAACTGCGAGTTGGCTCACAACGCCAGCGCCGATTGCAAATGTTGTCTTCGAAAAAATGAGGGCCATTAACACGGGGTCTTGACGTGAATGAGTGATTGCTTCACGCATATCAGAAATAGGTCGGATGCGTTGACGCTGTGATTGAACCGCTCGTTCTTGTTGCATCGGAGTTTTAATGCGGGCAAAAAGAATTGCTGAAATCGCAAATGAAACTGCGTTAGCGATGAAAGCAGCGTCGCGACCAAAGACTGCCGCGAATACTCCGCCAACAGCGGCTCCAACTGCGAGCATCACACCCCATGTTGAACCAAGCAGCGAATTCGCCAGGGCTACTTCTTCGTCATTGCGGGCGATATTTGGGATAGCAGCTTCAGTTGCTGGTCCAACGACGGCAGCGAGGGCTGAGACAGTACTTTGGGCGAGGAAAGCCAACCACACTGTGTCTTTGCCGACGAGCAGAAGGCCAAGTGCCGCAACTGCCTGAATGATCGAAACGAAAACCAAGATTCGCCGACGATCAAAGCGATCAGCCATTGACCCAGCGATGGGTGATGCAAGGAATGACGGTAGTGAAAAAGAGACCATCACTAACGAAATCAAAAACTTTGAACCAGTGAGATCGTCAATCAAACCAAGAATTGCGACAAAGCTGAACCAGTCTCCGAGATACGAAATTACTTGCGCCATAAAGACGCGGCGCATATCTGGATTGGTTTTAAGCATTTTCCACATGGCACTACGACCCTATTCGTCGTGAACAGTGGGTGAGGGTGTTGGTGGCTATTTGCTAGTTGATTTTGCTGATGACTTCGTCACCGTAACGAGCCAGTGAGTCGGCGGTATCGCGATAGAACAAGAATGACGGCACGATGACTCGAGCCACACCAATATCTGAGAGACCTTTGACTTCGTTGAGCGCGTTCGGGCCAATAGCTCCGTTGCCACCTGTTGTCATTTCAATCGCATCAGGATTTCGTCCGCACTGTCGAGCAGTATCGCGAACGATGTCAAACGAGCGTGCCAATTGCTCGTGTGTGCCCTTGCCCGGAAAGAAGCCATCGCCCAATCGGCCAGCGCGACGTGCGGCGATGTCGGTATGTCCGCCGATATGAATGGGAATGGTTCCGTTAACTGGTTGTGGGCGCATGATGCACTCATCAAAATAAGAGAAGTCACCATGATGAGTGGCTTTTTCTTGGGTCCACAATGAACGCATTGCTGCGACGTAATCATCGTTGCGCTTGCCGCGATCGGCAAAGGGGACTCCGAGTGCATCAAACTCTTCTTCAAGCCAACCAACACCGATACCGAGCAACATACGACCTTTTGATAAATGATCGAGAGTTGCGAGTTCTTTGGCAAGTACGACTGGGTTGCGTTGCGGCAAGATCAAAATGCCTGTTGCCAAGTTGATTGTCTTTGTCGCAGCGGCGACGAATGACAACCAAATCAGTGGATCGGGGATTGGTGATTCTTCTCCGCCGGGCATTTTGCCTGAAGCGTCATACGGGTATGGCGAGTCATAGTTGGAAGGAACAACAACGTGTTCGACAGTCCACAATGATTCAAATCCTGCTGCTTCAGCGGCTTGAGCCATAGCAATGGCTTTGTCGGGGTTGCTGAACGGTCCAGTGTTGGAAAAGGCAAGTGCGAATTTCATTATGGGTCCTTTGGCTAGGGCATCATGTCAAGAATTGGTTGAAGAATCATGGCGTATGTTGATGCTTCGGCAAGATTCGTGCTTGCGGCCACGAGTTTGTCAACTTCAGTGCGAGCAATGATGTCCCATGTTGCGCGAGTCCACGAACGTTCATCGCCGACGATGACACCTTCAACGTTGTACTCGCCAACCCGTCGCGAAGTAACCAATGATCCGAAGTCAACAGTTGATTGTTCGTTACATACCTGAACAAGCAAGAGATCGTCTTCGTTCAGCATTGACCAATCGGCGGGTTGCGGACAATTTTCGGTTGGCATTGAAGCCATCACAATCGTGAACTCCATTGCTGCGTCTTTGTGGGCGTGCAGATCAATGAAACTGGGAAGTTGCTGCATCTCAATCATTGCGAGCCGTTTGGGGTAGTAAGCAACGGCGACTCGGTCCCACGCAATATGGTCACCCGAGATCTGATGAAGTACATCAGTGGCCAACATGACTCGTCCACCTACTTCTGCCAATGGGCCTGTGGGGTTGTACAGCATGTCGGCATCAGCGCCACTGATGTGCAGATCGCGCCCGTCGACGTAGTCGGCAATTGGGCGATACTTCATCAGGTTGAGAGCCCACATTGGTTTGTCATTGGGATCAGAAAACCAAGTGCTGACATAAGCAACATTGGGCTTGCCGTAGCGGGGCAAATTCATGACTGACTCCACGTATTCGTCTAGGTAAAAGTAGTGTCAGTGATTATGGCATAACTTGACGCGTGTCTCGTCAAGAGAGATGACTATCAGGCAAACTTCTTCATTGCGTCAATGACGCGTTCGGCTTCAGCCATGATTTGTCGAACCAAATCACCAGCGGGAATGAGACCCTTGATTGCGCCAACACCTTGACCGGCAGGCATGAATTCGCGATTGACATCAACATCGGTTTCGACCGGTGCACCCATATGGTTTGCGCCCGCTTGAACTGACTTCATCACTTGCTCGGGGAACTTCTTCAGTTCTTCGGGATGCTCTTCAAAATGTTGAGTCCATTCGGTGCGAACAACACGACAGGTCTTGCCGGTGTACGCCCGTGACACCACGGTGCCGTCTTCGGGCAACTCAATGAGTGTCGACTTGTATCCGTGTGGGGCATTGGCTTCGGGTGTCGCGATGAAACGTGTGCCCATCCAGACTCCATCGGCACCAAGTGCAAGTGATGCTGCCAATCCACGTCCATCAAATAGCCCGCCCGCAGCGATAACTGGAATCTTGTCACCAACTGCATCAACGACTTGGGGAACAAGGGCCATGGTGGCGACGGTGCCCGTGTGTCCGCCTCCTTCTGTTCCTTGAGCGACAACGAAATCGCAGCCACTTGCAAGCGCTGCTTGCGCATGACGAACTTTTCCGCACATCGATCCGACGAGGATGTTGTTCTGATGAAGAACATCAATGATTTCGCGTGGGACTCCGAGGCCGGCCACAAAGATTCGCGCGCCACCCTTGATGATGCTTTCAACATCTTTTTCAAGCTGGCCTGGGATGGCGGCTAACAAGTCAACGCCGAAGGGCTTGTTCGTAAGTTTGTGTACTGCGGCGATTTCTTCGTCAAGTTGTCCAGGCCCCATTGGGGCGGCACCAAATGTTCCGATACCACCGGCTTCACTAACTGCTGCAACGAGTTCGTGATACGAAACACCGCCCATTCCCGCGAGCATGATGGGATGTTCAATATCGAGCAGATCTGTTAAACGTGTGCGCATACCTTGACCGTAGTCTGTGAACGCGTGGGTGTCGCAAGTGCAAATGAAGTGGCTGATCTCGGTCAATGCGTGTTCGTAGGTAGGGGTAGGGTGTAGTTGGCATCGGCTTAGGGGCCCCAATTATGTCTGTGACTTAAAGGGGTTTTTTGATGTTTGCGCTTGATGTATGTAACTTGCCGGCTACTGGCGGCTCGACGTTTGTTTTGATCGCTGGCGTGTTCTTGTTGGTTGCTGGTGTGATTGTGGCGCGTTGGGTGCGTCAGTCTGCTGGCCGGTTGTCGGTTGTGGTGGCGCCTTTGGTGTTGCTGGGTGGTTTTGTGTTGGTGCCTCAAGTGACTGATCCGTGCGCACAAGCGACAACGACGGTTCCGTCAGCGACAACGACTGTTCCGTCAGCGACAACGACTGTTCCGTCAGCGACAACAACTGTTACCCCGACAACTACTGTTGCCCCGACAACGACTACTACTACAACGACGACACTTGCGCCTGTTGTTTACCAGGTGGGTCAGACGGGTCCTGGTGGCGGCACAGTGTTTTATAAGCATGCGAGTGGCACGTTTGCTTGTGGGGCGACTCTGAGTCAGAACTGCACATATCTTGAGGTTGCACCAAATACGTGGAGTGGTGGCAGTGCTGATCCATCGAATTTACTGTGGGCAATCAGTACGTACCTATCGGTTGATGTCCCTTCAATTACGAACGATTCTTCGGCCTACAACAACGCCTCAGGAATCGGTCTCGGCTATAAAAACTCAGAAGCAATTGTTGCCCAAGGCAATGGCACGACTACGGCTGCAGGGGCGGCTCGTGCATATAGTGGCGGTTCACAGTCGGACTGGTATTTACCATCGACTGCAGAGCTCAATTTGCTTTGTCAGTGGGCAAGAAATGTTCCTCAAAGCGTTACAACAGTGTGCGCAGGTGGAACTCTCAATACCGGAACGGGCGC
>JBAXIP010000153.1:0-4770 GCA_037138315.1 Actinomycetes bacterium | reverse complement strand
TGAACGTACGGACCAAAGCGACCGTTCTTGGCAAACACCGGCAGGCCACTTAATTCACCGATGGGCTCATCGCTCTTGGGCATTGCTAACAAACGCAAGGCCATCTCAAGAGTGAGTTCATCTGGTGCGAGCGAATCGGGAACCGAAGCATTTTCGTCACCGCGCTTGACATACGGACCAAACTTGCCTGGCTTCACAACAATCACTTCACCCGTTGTTGGGTCGGCACCAATCGAGAATGAGTTGATCACGGCAGCGTCAATACCCGCAATGTTGTTTTCAATGAGGCGCTTGAGACCAAGCTCTTTGGCGTCACCTTCGCGACCCTCGGCAATGAGACCGAAATAGAAATCGTGGAGCCATTTATCTTTGGCTAATTTCTTTTGCGCAATTTCGTCGAGGCCTTCTTCTACCCCGGCGGTGAATTGATAATCAACTAACCCGGTGAAATGTTGTTCAAGTAAACCAACAACTGCGAATGCGGTCCATGTGGGAACAAGTGCTTGTGCTTTCTTCCACACATAGCCACGGTCTTGCACCGTTTGAATAATTGATGCCCACGTTGAGGGACGGCCAATGCCAAGTTCTTCGAGCTTCTTCACAATTGAAGCTTCGGTGTACCGCGCTGGTGGTGTGGTTTCGTGTCCGTTCGGGTCGAGCGAAAGAACCGGAACCGCATCGCCAACTTTAAGTACGGGCAACAATGCTTCGGTCTCGGTGTCGGCTGCATCGTCGTCGCGTGACTCTTCGTAGGCACGGCGGTGACCCGGGAACGTAATGGTTGTTCCACTCGCCGAGAATTCGCAATCGTTGGCCGATGTTGCACCGGCAGCAGCAGCAGCAACTCCACCTAAACGAATTGAGACGGTGACACCTTGTGCGTCAGGCATTTGCGATGCAAGTGTGCGCTGCCAAACAAGGCGATACAACGCCAGGTCGGGTCCGCTCAATTGACTCATCACGCTGTCGGGTGAACGCATGGGCAAGGTGGGACGAATCGCTTCGTGGGCCTCTTGAGCGTTCTTAACCTTGTTGGCATAACGACGTGGCGAATCGAGAAGGTACTCGCTGCCGTAGTCCTTGCGAATCTGTGCGCGAACTTCGGTGAGGGCTTCTTCAGCAAGCGTGACCGAGTCGGTACGCATATATGTAATGAATCCACGTTCGTACAAACCTTGTGCGGTGCGCATGACCTGTTGCGCTGACAAGCGCAACTTGCGACCACCTTCTTGTTGCAAGGTGCTCGTCATGAATGGTGGCTTGGGTGACGAGCGGTAGGGCTTGTCTTCAACCGAGCGCACACTGATGGTCGCACTCTTCAGTCGATCAGCTAATGACGTGGCGACAGATTCGCTGAGGACGACAACGCCAGCTTTAGCTTTGCCAAAACTGTCGAAATCTTTTCCGGTGGCAACTCGCTTGCCGTCTACTTCAAGCAATGCTGCTTTGAAAGAAGGGCTGGTGGCCGACACCAGATCGAGGCCCCAATATCCGGCCGTCACGAAAGCGATGCGCTCACGTTCACGTTCGACAATCAAACGGACGGTCGGACTCTGCACACGACCTGCGGACAATCCACGATTCACTTTGCGCCACAACACGGGGGACACCTCATAACCGAACAAGCGGTCGAGGATGCGACGGGTCTCGGCGGCGTCGACCAAGCCGTAATCGAGATCTCGGGGTTCTGCGAAAGCATGATCAATGGCGGTCTTGGTGATTTCGTGAAAGACCACACGGTGTACGGGTACACCGGGCTTGATCGCCGACTTGAGGTTTTCGATGAGGTGCCAGCTGATGGCCTCTCCCTCGCGGTCTTCGTCGGTTGCCAGATAGATGGCGCTGGCCTTCTTGGCAAGGGCTCGCAATTCCTTGATCACCTTGGCGCCGCGCTCAGTCAGCTCATAGGTGGGCTTGAAATGGTTGTCCACGTCGACGGCCATGCCCTTAGAGGGAAGGTCTGCGATATGGCCAACCGAAGCCAGGACGTCAAAGTTGGCACCGAGCAAAGAACCAATTGTTTTGGCCTTGGCTGGTGATTCAACGATCACGAGGGGTTTGGAGGTCGGGGTTGTCATATATATAAAGCGCTACGGCATCGAGCCTAGGTTTGTCAAGCCACTTCTTTTTCGGGGAGGTGCGATTGCCCCTCGACGTTGATGCGAGGCAGGACCTTATCTAGCCATTTGGGGATCCACCAGTTGCGGGCTCCCAAAAGTTCCATCGTCGCTGGTACAAGCACCATTCGCACAAGTGTGGCGTCCAGCAGGACAGCCACGGCGAGACCCATTCCGAAGAGCTTGATCGTGCGGTCATCGCCCGCCACAAAACTTCCGAAAACGGCGACCATGATGAGGGCCGCGGCGGTGATGACGCGGGCCGTGGCGGCCAAACCGTCGGCCACAGCGGTCGCATTATCGCCTGTTCGATCGAACTCTTCTTTCATACGTGAGAGCAAGAAAACCTCGTAGTCCATCGAGAGTCCAAACACGATGGCGAAGAGCATCATTGGGATGAAGGGTTCGATGGGACCAGCGCTTCCGACGCCGATCAAACTGCCACCATAACCCCATTGGAAAATGGCGACGATGACACCGTAGGCGGCGCCAATTGAAAGCAAATTCATAATCACGGCTTTGAGTGGAACCAACAAACTTCTGAACACTGCCATCAACAGTAAGAACGACATCAACAGAACTGCGCCGATGAACAAAAAGATGCGCTTCGCAAAATAGTCACTGAGGTCAACACCAATTGCGGTGAAGCCACCAACATTGATGTGGATATCGGTTCCAGCCACCACTGGCGGCAAGACATCATCACGCAAACGGTGCACCAAATTTGCAGTGTTTTCTGATTGCGGTGATTCGCGAGGAACAACTTTCCAGACGATAAGAGTGTCAGTGAGAGGTTGTGCGGGCGAGACAAAGGCGACATCTTTGTCAGCGCCGATTGCTGCAGAAATTTCAGCCAACTTTGTTGTGTCTGCTGCATCGGCTGGAGTCACTTCAGCAACTAATTGCAATGGTCCGTTGAAACCAGGTCCAAATCCTTGCGCGAGCATGTCGTACGCACGACGAGCTGTTTGCCAGTCGGCGCGATTGCCGTTGTCGCTGAGTGCAATGCGCATTCCAAAAAGTGGCAATGTCATCACCAAAAGAACAGAGAGACCTCCGATGAGTGACACCCATGGACGATGTTGAATGAAGCGACTCCAGCGATACCAGAACTGTTCTTTGATGGGCTTTGGTTCACGATGTTTGATCGGGGTTCGCCACGATTTCACCAAAAAACTTGTGGCCATGATGATGACAGCCAGCAAAACGCCAACGGCGATCAGTGACAAAGAGCCAATGAAAACAACCCCAAACAGTGAAACTCCCGAGAATGTAATGAGTGCGATGAGAGCAGCGCGAGTGGTGACATCAATGCGATGTCCGACTAAGGCCAATAGCGCGGGAAGCAATGTGAGCGCGGCGACAACCATGACACCGACAACTGTTGATGCAGCAATTGCGAGTCCGTAAATGAACTTCATGCCCATGATGTACATGCCGAGCAGTGACACCATGACAGTGATTCCAGCGAACAAAACTGCACGACCTGCAGTGTCTATCGCAACGGCGGTCGCATCTTCGGGTGACAAACCTGCCCGCGTGCCTTCACGGAACCTCGTCACAATGAAAAGCGCGTAGTCAATACCCACACCAATGCCGATCATGCCGCCGATCTGCACCACGAAGTCGGGCATCTCCATAATGTGGCTTAACATTGTGACGATTGAAATTCCGGTGCCGAGTCCGATAAGTGCAGTACCAATAGGAAGTCCCATCGCAAGAACTGATCCGAATGCAAGTACCAAAATGATGATTGCTGCAAGAAGACCAACGACTTCGCTTTCGGGCAAGTTGAACGACACGAACGGGTCACCGCCGTATTCGACGGTGACGAGTGTTCTTGAGTTGTTTTGATCAAGAATTGGTTCGGCGATATCTCGAATATCAGTTCCGATCAATCGCATGTCGGCTTGCGAGTTCCCTTTGGGCAGATGCAGCACTGCATAGGCAATTGGTTGCGTGGTGCTCATCAATTGTGGAGCGTCATACGGCGAGGTAATCGTGAGGCCTTTAATGCCGGCTTGCAATTGAGCGAAGACATCGGTCATAACCGCCTTGACGTCGGGATTGTTGACGCCATCGGGAGTCTCAGACGCGACCTCGAAAACGATTTGTGCGTCGGTAATAGTGTCGGCATCGGGGAAGGCATCTTTGAGCAGATTGAGGGCTCGCAAACTTTCTGTATTCGGAATCGAGAAGCGGGTTTGGAACGCACCGCCACCCATCGCTCCGTTGGCAATGAAGCTTCCACCGAAGAGTGCGACGAGCCAAATGATGATGGTGAGCCAGTGGCGACGGAAGCACCAGTGGGCGAGGCGAGACAACATGTTGGGGGTTCCTTTGGCACTGGTTCGGGGGAAGAGTGCCGATCTGAGGCTACGGTCACCTATGTGAACGACCCACGGATGGCGCTTGGTTGGAATGTCACATGGGATGTGACGTGGGATGCAACGCGCACCGAAGTCGCCCGAAACCACTCCCACATGCTGGACGGGACCAATTTGCCGGGCCGTGTGTCGCGCCTTGACCGTGGTTGGAGCACCGTTTGGTACGGGCCCCCGTCGATGGGCATCGAACCGGTGCGGGTCCGCAATATTGGGGCCGAGGTCGCCGTGGGCGACTGGGTCGTGGTGTCGGCCGACGGCGAAAAGGT
>JBAXIP010000152.1:0-4807 GCA_037138315.1 Actinomycetes bacterium | reverse complement strand
TAGACACTTTTCGAACCCTCTTGAACCGAGTCAATTATTCAAACGCTTGTTAGACGAGTTTCTCTAACTGCTCTAAGCAACGAGTAGCACGAAAGCAACTGTGTCAATTCCTCCGAGAATCATCCCCGTTAAGGCCATGCCACTTCCTTTAAGTCTCTCGGACTGGGCGCTGATTCTTGTACGCGAGTTTCTTCCTAGCACTAAGGCCACAGTTCCTAAAATCACGCCAAAGAAAAGTGAGCCAACGATGCCACAAACTGGAGAAGCAATTGCTCGACCGTCGTAACGCTATGGCCCGGCCGAATTTGACGCGGTGTGCCCGTATCCGTGGGTTGCATACCGTGACCGTCAGGGCATGGGGCAAGCCTGTGTTGCACCTTCTTGAGGGTGTCGGCTCGCAGGTGTAGTGGTAGCGTAAAAGTCCGCTGGGGCGATTAGCTCAGTCGGCTAGAGCGCCACGTTCACACCGTGGAGGTCGTGGGTTCAAGCCCCGCATCGCCCACCCAGCTAGACCCGGTTGCCTTTGGTAGCCGGGTCTTTTGTTTGTCCCCAAAACAGGTGGCTCGACGGGCTAATTTGAGTGTGTGCGTCGACTGTGTGAAAAGCCTGGATGTGGACAGCCGGTCGCTGTCATCTACGGCTTAGCCCCAAGTGGCACTGATGCAGGCTTGTGGGTCGATCACTGGTCGCCAGAACGCATCGAAGAAGTTCCGCCACCGGGTGCTCGTGGAGTGGTGTGTCAGAAACACTCAGAGTCGTTGTCGGCTCCACGCGGTTGGTCTTTTGAAGATCGTCGTGAAGCAATTCCGCGGTTGTTCAAGACGCGTGATCGGGGCAACCTCAGTGCTGTTCCCGATCCGACGAACGAAACTCCGCGACCAAAAGATTCAACCGGTGCTACGAAGCGCGACGTCACTGGCGCAGTCAAGCGTGATGGAACTGGATCGACAAAACGACCACGTCCAGCTGATATTCCGCGACCGAGTTTATTCGCTGAACTCGATGAGCCAGTTGTCGAGCCTGTTGTTGTCATTGAACCCATTGTCGAGGTTGAGCCTGTTGTTGTCATTGAACCTGTAGCCAAAGTCGTCGTTCGTGAAGAGGCGCCGCCGGTTATTGAAGAAATTGTTGAAGAAGAAGTTATTGAAATTCTTCCCACACAAGATGACTCGACTGAACTCTTGATTCGTCAAGATGTCGATACCCGTTGGGCTCCACACTTTGATCCCGATGATGATTTAGGTGGAATGCTTGATGCCACTGGTTCAATGTTGCATGACGCGTTTCGCTCGCGTCACAACGGCCGTCGCGATCAATAGTGATTAACTGATATCTGTGGATATTCGAGTTGACGTCAATCTGCCTTGTTCGGCCAAAGAACTTTTGCCATTTATTGACGATCTTGCGCAGTACCCGTCATGGATGGGGTTAGTGCACGCAGTCGTTCCCGAGGGTGAGGATGTGTGGCAGGTCGAACTACGCGGGAAGATTGGGCCTTTTGCTCGTTCAAAGCGCCTCCGCATGACGCAAGTCGAAACATCAGAGCCGCATCACGTACGTTTTGAACGGCAAGAAAACGATGGTCGCTCGCATAGCGATTGGGTGCTTGACGCCCAAGTCACTGAAGTGGGTTCGGCTTCCACACTCAACATGACTCTGCAATATTCAGGTCGTTTGTTCTCGAGTGTTGTCGAACGTGCACTGCAAGACGAAATTGAAGCCAGCAAACAGCGACTCCGCGAACTAGTCGCTCAGTAATTCGGTCTCACTGAGCCCAGGCGCTGTAGCGACCGTTTTGGCGTTGTTGAAGATGCAGCGACATTGAAAAACATTCCGACAAATTTTCGGCAGTGAAGTATTCGTTGATTGACCCACGAGTCATCGCTTTGCCATCTTTGAGAAATAAAACATGAGTCATGCCTGGTGGAATCTCATCAACATGGTGAGTCACCAAGACAAGTGGTGCAGCAGTTGCATCAAGAGTGAGTTCGCTTAATGCTTCAACTAATTGCTCGCGGCCACCAAGATCAAGTCGAGCACTGGGCTCGTCCATCAACACGATGTTTGGGTTGTTCATCAGCGAACGGGCCAACAGCACGCGTTGCTGTTCACCCGAAGACAAGGTTCCAAACGTGCGCTGGGCCAAATTTCCAATGCGCATCCGATCAAGACAATGTTGGGCTTGTTGGGCGTCGGCCGCGTCGTATTGATGCCACCACGTTTCGAGGGCAGCGTTCTTGGCGGTCATCACGACGTCGAGTGCGATCAGTGCGGGGCGAAGCTCGCTGGCAAACGAAGCCGACACGTAACCAATACGCTGGCGCAGAGTACGCACATCGGTGGTGCCGAGGGTTTGGCCCAACACCGAAACCGAACCATAGGTGGGGTGCTCGTACATTGCGGCAATGCGCACCAACGTAGTTTTGCCAGACCCATTGGCACCAAGAACCAGCCAACGTTGGTCTGCTTCAACCGTGAGTGATACTGAGTCCAAAATGAGGCGACCGTCCCGAACGAAACTGATCTTGCTGAGTTCGAGGGCTGCGACCACGGTGCAAGGCTACGAGGAACCCTGCGGGATGGGCGAAGGGGTGACCGAGAGTCTCTTGCCTTGCCGAAAACACCGCTGGGTGCGCGAACATAGAGTCGTGACAGCAACGGTTTCACCTCTTGAACAATTGAGTGAGGCATTGCGAACCGAACTTGGTGCCAATTCGGTGACCGACTTGGCGCGACTCAGCGGTGGCGCCTCGCGTGAAACTTGGAGTTTTCGTGCCGATGATCGTCCGTTGATTTTGCAGCGCCAGCGCAAAGGCGACATTCGCGATATGGGTGTTGAGGCTCGTGTAGTGCAAGCCGCATACAACGCCGGAGTTCCTGTGCCCGAACTGATTGCCAATGGTTCTGGCGACATTGGTCCGGCTTTCATGATCTTGTCGCATATTGAAGGCGAGACAATCGCCCGCAAGATTTTGCGTGATGAACAATTCGCTGAGGCGCGATCTGGTTTAGTCGCGCAATCGGCGCGTGCGTTGGCTGCGTTGCATTCAGTTGACGCCACAACAATTACCGGTCTGCCCAGCATTGATCAGGTGCAGCAGTATCGCGAGACGCTTGACAATCTGAATAGTGCATTAGGTCAAGCACACCCAACGTTTGAATTGGCTTTCCGTTGGCTCGAACGCAATCGACCGACATCTACGCGCACTGCGTTGGTCCACGGCGACTTTCGTTTAGGAAACTTGATGGTTGGCCCAGATGGGTTGCGAGCCGTTCTCGATTGGGAGCTCGCTCATATCGGTGACCCCATCGAAGACTTGGGTTGGTTGTGTGTGCGGGCCTGGCGTTTTGGTGCAACAAAACCAGTTGCTGGTTTGGGCGAATACGAAACTTTGATTGCCGAGTACGAAAAGGCGAGTGGGCTCATGGTTGACCGCGAAGTTGTTCGCTGGTGGGAAGTGCTGGGCACGTTGAAATGGGGAATCATGTGCATGATTCAAACCAGTTCACATGTTTTGGGTATGAGTCGCAGTCATGAATTGGCAGCAATTGGTCGACGCGTGTGCGAAAACGAATACGACTTGTTTGTGGCTCTTGACGGAAAGTGGTGACGAAGATGGCGATGCCCCATGATGTTCCAACTGCAGCGCAACTCATTGAGTCGGTGCGCGAGTGGCTTGAAAAAGATGTGTTGACGTCAACGACCGGTCGCGTGCAATTTCATTCACGCGTGGCTATCAACGTTTTAGCAATGGTCGAACGCGAATTGGCGATGGGTGGTCAACAAGCTCTTGATCATGCCGCGCGACTCGCAATGCTGGGCATGAAAGATGATGCCGAACTTGCAACTGCAATTCGTAACGGCGATCTTGATGATCGATTCAACGAAGTGGTCGATCTGGTGCGAGCAAGCGTGCTCGACAAATTGGCAGTCGCCAATCCGTCGTACGCGTTACCTACTTTGAACGACTGACTACTTTGAACGACTGATCTGAACTGGCTGACCAGCAGCCAATTGACCGCACGCCGCAGCGATGTCGGTGCCACGGTTGCGACGAATGGTGGCGTTGGCGCCCATGCCCACTAACTGATCGCAGAAAGCTTGAACCTGATTGCGGCTTGAACCACGAACCTCGTAACCAGGTGTGGGGTTCAGCGGAATCAAGTTGACGTGGGCGGGCACACGGAATGAGCGACAAATCTGAGCAAGTTCAATGGCGTCACTGGGACGATCGTTCACCCCGTCAATCAGTGCCCATTCAAAGGTGAGGCGACGATTCTTTGATTCAAGGAAACCATTGCATGCTTCCATCAAGGCCTTGATCGGATAACGGCGGTTGATCGGCACCAACGCATCGCGAAGATTGTCATTGGCGGCATGCAAGCTGACTGCCAAGTTGACGGGCAGTGGGCGAGAGGCCAGACGATTGATTCCAGGAATAATGCCGACGGTGCTCACGGTGAGGTGACGTGCTGACAAGCCGACATCTTCGTGAAGACGCACGATTGATTCCCACACGGGTTCTTCGTTGGCGAGCGGTTCGCCCATGCCCATGTACACCACATTGCTCACGCGACGATCCATGCCTCTGGCGCGCTGCGAAGCGCGCACGACCTGCTCAATGATTTCGCCGGCGGTGAGGTGGCGGGTAAAGCCAGCCTGGCCAGTAGCGCAAAAGCCACAAGCCATCGCGCAACCTGCTTGGGTGCTCACACACACGGTGGCGCGGTCGGGATAGATCATGAGAACGGTTTCGATGCGGCTTCCGCCATCGAGTTGCCACAAGAACTTGATGGTGGTGTCGTC
>JBAXIP010000151.1:0-4844 GCA_037138315.1 Actinomycetes bacterium | reverse complement strand
ATTAACCAAACAGAGGAGCTACATGAAACTAAACAAAGAACAAGAGAATTACCTCATCACCTTCGAGACTGCAGTGCAGCGCCTCGTGATGAACATGTCCAATATCCACGTGTCAGCACGTATGGATGTAGTGCGTTACATCACCGAGTGGCTCTTACGTCGTCCGCAGTATTTCACCAGCCACACTCCGTTGCACTTGGCTCGTGCAGTTACCCGCACCCGCGCTATCGACTACATCCGTCAACAGGCTCGCCAATCGGCCGAGCGCACCTGGAACGATATTGACAAGTGTTTTGTCGGCAACGTCGCACTTGACGAGATGATGATTCAGATCAGTGCCAGCGATGCCAGCACGTACGAAGAGGGGTTGAACCCCGAATCAATTTTCTTCACCAAAATGAGTCGCGAGATCATTGATCAAGCACTCATCAAGCACCTCACCAAAAAGCAATATGACGTCTTCACCTTGCGGGCATTTGAAGAGTTCAATGTCAACGAAATTGCGGCCCTCACGCGCAGCAAGCATTACAACGTGTCGCGTCTGTACACCCAGGCCCAAAAGCGTCTCCGCAAGGTCTATGTCGCGAACCCCGAAGAGTTGGGTCTCTGACCCAACTCCCCCAGCGTGTGACCCTTGTTCGGTCTCACATTTGGTATTCAACACGTTCGGGGTATATAAGCCGTAGGCTGGACAACCTTACAGAGCAGGAGAAACGCTCATGGATACATCAACCAGCGTGGACACCGGCTTTGCCGATTTAGGACTACGTCCAGAGATACTTAAGGCCCTGGCGGGCCTTGGCTACGAGGAACCGACGCCTATTCAACGCGAGGCCATTCCCCACATGATTAACGGCAAAGACCTTTTAGGTCAAGCCGCAACCGGTACCGGTAAAACAGCAGCGTTCGCGTTGCCCATTTTGCAGTTACTTGACATGAATAACGATCGACCAACGCCAGTGGCGTTGGTTCTCGTGCCAACCCGCGAACTTGCCATGCAGGTTTCTGAGGCCATCTATAAGTACGGACACGATCTGCGTGCTCGTTGCGTTCCGATTTACGGTGGTCAGCCCATCGGACGTCAGATCGACGCTTTGAGTCGTGGCACACACGTCGTGGTGGCAACACCAGGACGTGCGCTTGACCACATTCGCAAGAAGACACTCAAGCTTGAGAACATTCAAATGGTGGTTCTTGACGAGGCCGACGAAATGCTCGACATGGGATTCGCCGAAGATCTTGAAGCAATTCTTGAGTCAACACCGAAAGACCGCCAGACGGTTTTGTTCTCGGCAACGATGCCGCCCCGCATTGATGCCATTGCGCGTCGTCATCAGCGTGATCCAATTCGCATCACGATTCAGCGTTCAACAACCGAAGCTGGTACTTCGCCTTTGGTGAAGCAGTCGGCGTACATGATTCCTCGTCACCATAAAGCTGCGGCTCTTGGCCGCATCCTTGACATCGAGGCACCAGAAGCAGCCATTGTTTTCTGTCGTACTCGTGGCGAAGTTGATCAACTCACCGAAACGCTGAATGGTCGCGGTTACCGTGCCGAGGCACTTCATGGTGGAATGGATCAAGAACAACGCGATCGCGTTATGGGTCGTTTCCGTTCGGGCGTTGCCGAGTTGCTCATTGCAACAGACGTTGCGGCTCGTGGTCTTGACATTGATCACCTCACTCACGTTGTCAACTACGACGTACCATCGGCTCCCGAGTCGTATGTGCACCGTATTGGTCGAGTAGGTCGCGCCGGACGCGAAGGCGTCGCAATTACTTTGGCCGAACCTCGTGAACAGCGCATGTTGCAAAACATTGAGCGCCTCACCAAGATCAAGATCGCGTTCGAAAAGGTGCCTTCGGTCGAAGCACTGCGTGCTCGTCAGATGGAACTCACCACCGAGACTTTGCGCGAAGCACTGGCCGGCGAGACCCAAGAACGATTTGAGTCGGTCTTGACCGACCTCTTGCAAGAATTCAATATCGAACAGATTGCACTTGCGGCAATCAAACTCACGCATGATGCCGAACAGTCATCACTTGATGAAGTTGACATCCCCGACTTGTCAAACGGTGATCCTCGTGATCGCCGTGATCGTGGCGACCGCCGCGACGGACGGGATGGACGTGATGGACGCCGCGATGATCGTCGTGGCGACAGCCGCGGTGACAGTCGTGGCGACAGCCGCGAGCGTTTTGATCGTAGCGGCAGCAACGATCGCAGCAGTCGCTTTGGTCGCGACGAGCGCCCCGACCGTGGCGGACGTTTTGAACGTGGACCAGCTCGTGGACGAGGATCAGGACCGACCGCCAAGTTATATGTCGGTCTCGGCCGCAAAGCTGGCATTCGTCCTCAAGACCTAGTCGGAGCAATTGCTAACGAAAGTGGCATCTCTGGCCGCGACATCGGCGACATCAAGGTTTCTGATCAGTTCTCAATCGTTGAAGTTCCCGGCGGCGAGATGGACAACATCTTGAACACGATGAAGAACGTCAGCATCCGAGGTAAAAAAGCCAACGTGCGGCTGTATCGAGATGAACGCTGACATAGCAAACAACCGTTATGTCTTATTCAGCACTTTCCGTAAAAACGGAGAGGCTGTCAAGACGGCGGTGTGGATTGCTCCGTTCAGCGACAACGAAGCTTGTTTCACCACCGGCGGAGAATCAGGCAAAGTCAAACGCCTTCGCAACAACTCGAACATCACGCTGCAACAGTGCGATGTTCGCGGTCGCGTGGTTGCTGGTACTCCAGTCATTGAAGCAACAGCACGAGTTGTCACTGGTGCCGAATGCGAACCCGTCAATGTGGCGATGCGTAACAAATACAAGATTCAATTTCGTCTCTTAACGTGGTCAAGTGCCATCACTTCTAAGATCAAGCGTCAGTCTGTTGCTGACGCGGCGATCATCGTCACGTTTAAATAGTCGTTTCTTCCGCGTAAACGCGGGCCGATTCTTCAACAGTAATCCGATGAAGTTTTGCTACGTCTCGCTTTGTAAACGAACCGCCGCTATAGCCGCCTGCCAAAACCCACACAATTGGTAGGTCAAACGATTTGGCCCATTCAAAAACCATCGCTTCACGTTGACGAATGACACGGTCAGTAATTCCAGTTACGCCACCGGCTTTTTCGTGTGGATCCATACCCGCGTTGTAGATCACGAGATCAATTGATTGCGGGTCAACGATCTCCGAGAGACTGTGCTGAATCGTGTCTAAGTATTCACTTGCTCCAACAATTTTCAGTTGTGCAAACGGAGAATCGTGATACTGGTCAAACGATGACACTGAAACATCAACTTGCTCAATGCCATCAATATCTTGGTCACGCAACAATCCAATAAGTTCTTTCGTTCCACCGCCACAATGTGCATCTAGGTCAAGAATCAGGACTCGCTTCCCACCGAGTGACAACGCGCGGCGTGCCCCGATGACTAAACCATTGAACGTGCAATAACCAGAACCACGGTCGTATTTTGCGTGATGTAATCCGCTTGATAATGAACCTGCGCATCCACCATTTTCAAGGACAGTTTCAACCGCTCGCAATACGCCACCAGTTGTGGCTAGTACCGATACCGCCGATTCATCGTCACTCGAGAATTGCCCGCCATGGCCGTTTAAAACTCTGTCGACGTACGTCTTGTCGTGAACTGACACAATGTCGGCACGCGTTGCCGATGCCGGATTCACAATGCGAGTGCCTGCGACTGGGTCTTGGGTCAGTATGTCGGCTAATTCGCCGGCTTTTCCGATGGTGTCAAATGCGCCATCGATGACGTAGTCCGGTGAGTAGAAAACGGACATTATTGACTGACCACTGCACTTCTTTTGATTGTTCACAACATCTCCTTATTTGAGTCGCCTTTTATAAACGACCCCAGAAAGAAATGTGTGCCGGCTCTCAAAATCTGCCCTCAAACGGGTCAGCGGTCACGAATTGTTAACGGCGTGTTGACTTTTTGTACGCGCAGGTACAGGCAATGCTCAATAGCGACTATTGTCTGTCTGTCGGTCGTCCCTAGACCGACCCTGAGGGAGGAAAAATGAAAAGGATGACCAAGGGCAAATTTGTCCCGGTTCTGCTGACCGCAGCACTCGGTATCGGTCTCGTGGCATGTGGAGGCGATGATTCGTCAACCAGTACCGCAGCACCGGCCGGCTCGGAAGCACCAGCAAGTTCAGATGCACCAGCAGGCACCGATGCGCCTATGGGCACCGATGCACCAGCAGAAGGCGCCACATTGGCCAACTTCACCGCCTGGGCCGATCTTCCAGCTGAAGCTGGCGGACTCGACGCCAGCCCGGTCGTTGACTGTGCACCAGCAGATGGTCCGTTGAAGGCCGCGTGGATTTACGTCGGACCGACCCAAGACGGTGGCTGGACTCAAGCTCACGACGAAGCTCGCCTTGCAGTGCAAGAGCACTTCGGTGACGCTATTGAAACCACCTACAAAGAGAACGTTCCCGAAGGTCCTCAGGTCGCACAGACCGTTGAAGACCTCATCGCTGACGGCAACACCGTCATTTTCGGAACCTCGTTCGGATTCCAGGATCAGATCATGGAAGTCGCAGCGGCTCACCCCGAAGTGTGCTTCGAGTTCGCAACTGGATACAAGAGCGCAGCCAACGTTTCACAGTTCTATGGAGCTGCTGAAGACACCGACTTCCTTGCAGGTATGGCCGCTGGCGCTGCATCGAAGACCGGCAATCTTGGGTACCTCGCTTCATTCCCGATTCCCGAAGTTGTCCGTGGTGCTAATGCCTGGACACTTGGTGCTCAGGTTTCGAACCCCGATGCCACCGTCAAGGTTGTTTGGTTGAACACTTGGTTCGA
>JBAXIP010000150.1:0-4872 GCA_037138315.1 Actinomycetes bacterium | reverse complement strand
CCCATGAGACCTTCATTTTGATAGTGAACCATCATGACTTGACCGACGCGCAATGTGTACGGATCGGTGGCGGGGAAGGATTTTCCGTTCAACGTCAAGCCGATGGTGCCAGAGTCATTCAGAGTCATAGTGACTTCTTTGTCGACCTGTGTGAAGCCCTTTGCTTTCAACACATCGGGGATCGGCATTTCACCAACGATGAATGCACCGAACATTCCGTCAGGAATTTGCACTTGTGCATCATGGTGCGAGTGGTAGATACCGACCGCGGGCTCAAGCGTTGTGAATTCATAGGTGAAAGTTTCGCCAGGCATGATGGGCTTCTGCGTGTACGGGTCGACACCGTCGTACTTATTCGGAACACGAATTCCGTGAAAGTGCACCGAGGTTGATTCGTTCAAATCATTGGTGACAACAAGGCGCACTTTGTCACCGACATTGACGTGAATTTCGGGACCAGGCACCGTGCCGTTGTAGGTCTTAGCTTTCACGATCTTGCCCGGTTCGACCTCCCAATCAACTTCTTTCACGGTGATATTGAAAACCTTGGTACCGTCGGCTTCGACGACGGGAACAAATGGCTGGCCACCCTTTTCGCCTGAAGTTGCTGCGGGGTATGCCTTGGCGCGAATTTCCATGGCCTGATCCATTTCTTGCCAATTGGCGAAGCCATGAAGACCGCCCGACGCTGAAGTGTCGGTTGGGCTAGTGCCTGTAGTGACGGTCAGGGTTCCGACCATTCCCGAACCCGCATGCCCAGCGATCTCGCACATGACATCCATGGCGCCTTCAGAGAGAGTTCCGAGATCAAGAGTTTCAGACTCGCCCGGATTGATGTCAGCAGTTTTTTTACTTAACGACGGAACCGAAAAGTTGTGCACCATTGTTCCGTTATTGGTGACGCGTATTTGTACGGCACCAGGTGGTACGACAATGGCTGCTGGAGTAATTGTAAATTCTGAAAGTTGTACGTCGACAATGGTCGGCCCGTTGCTCGAATTGGACGAACTCGACGAACTCTTGTCGCCTAAACCTGTCATGCTCGCGATGGCTACAAATAGTGCAGCAATCGCTACACCAAAAGAGCCCCACATCAATACGGAACGGTCGTCTTTATTCATGCATCTACCTTGCTTGTTTTTCAGCAGGGTCCGCAGGGATAACAGTTAGGTCCTCTAGGGACCTAAGTCCCAACTATTAAATATTGAACTACGGATTTATCTAGAAGAGTTAAACGACGGGAACGATCCACTCAACGAGAGTTCCGCCGGTTTTGATCGGACGCAAGTCGCATGATCCACCATGATCTTTGGCGCGTGCGCTGAGATTGCGCAGTCCATTTCCTGGACTTGATTGAGCAACTTTGGGGAGTCCGACACCGTTATCAATGACACGCATGGTCAAGGTGTAATCGTGAACGACTAGTTCGACTGAAACCACAGTTGCTTGCGAATGCCGAGCGACGTTGCCGAGCGCTTCGCGCAAAGAAGCAGCGAGGTCAACACGTAAGTCACCCGACACCATGTGCTCAAGCGCACCTTCAATGCGTAAGCGTGGTGAAAAACCAAGCACGCGTGCTGATTGAGCAAGGATGTCGCCAATTTCTTGGCCTAACGAACCTTCGCGTCGAGCAGCGCCTAATGTAAACACACTTGTACGAATTTCCTTGATGATGTGGTCAATCTCATCAACAGATGTTTCGAGTCGCGCAACTGTCGATTCGCTATCTGGCAAACTCGACTGCTTCATAGCCATCGCTTGAAGCTCAAGGCCAAGCCCAAAAAGTCTTTGTAAAACGGTGTCATGAAGGTCGCGAGCAATACGTTCGCGTTCACTCGACAAGGTGAGCATTTCGCGCGTTGAACGTAAACGCTCGGCATCAGCAAGTCGGTCGGTGATATCGCGAATCGAGGCAATCGTCATGCTGCCTGTCGAAGAACTGACCGGTGACAAGCTAATTTCTACGGCAACCTCAGATCCATCAGATCGAACTGCCGACAACGTGAGCCCTCGGCCCATCGGTCGTGAGTGGGGAGACTCGAGGTAGCCCTCGCGCCGTTGAACATGGGTGTCATGTTCGCGACTTGGCACGAGCATTTCAACCTGCTGTCCAATGAGTTGATCAGATGTGTAATCAACCATCAGACACAAAGCTTCATTGACGAATCTGATTGTTCCATCGGCGTCGCAGATGAGCAATCCATCGGGACTGCTGAGAATCGCTTGATGCAATATGGCATCAGTCAGGACTTCGAGTTGTGGTCGCAGTTGATGCCCGTCTTCTGCGCTTGCCATAGTGGGCATCGTATGCCATGAACGGAGGGCGCTTGACTCGTTAGTCGTTAGTGCGAGAAGGAAGTGACCTTGGTCCCTGACCCAGCGATGAGAATTCGGGCAGACTGCACTTATGACGACGCCTGTTCCCGTTTTCTTACTTGACGACCATGAAGTCGTGCGACAAGGTGTGCGTTCGTTGCTTGAAGCGAGTGGCGAGGTCAAGGTTGTCGGCGAAGCTGGTTTAGCTGCCGAGGCACTTCCGCGTATTAAGGCCTGTCAACCTAAAGTTGCAATTCTTGATGTACGTCTGCCTGACGGCAACGGAGTTGAAGTGTGTCGTGAAGTTCGTAGCGAATTCCCTGATGTGTTCTGTTTGATGCTGACGTCGTACAGCGATGACGAAGCATTGTTCGAAGCCATCATGGCTGGAGCATCTGGTTACGTACTGAAGCAAATTCGTGGCAATGAGCTTGTGACCGCGGTGAAGCGTGTGGCATTAGGTGAATCGCTTCTCGATCCCGCTGTGACTGGTCGAGTTTTGAAGCGTTTGCGTGAACCAACTCCAGAAGATGAAAGATTGGCTCGACTCACCGAACAAGAGCGCAAGATTTTGGACCTCATCGCCGAAGGGTGCACTAATCGCCAAATTGGTCAACGACTACACCTTGCCGAAAAAACGGTCAAGAACTACGTGAGCAACATGTTGTCCAAATTGGACATGGAACGTCGGACTGAGGCCGCAGTTTTTGCGACTCGCCTTGAATTCACTAAAAATAAGCCCGAGTTCTGAACGAGAACAGTCTTAGGCCCGAGATTCGGTCTTGGCAATGCGCTTAGCAGCCCGACCGATTGGTGCTATGTGGCGGGCGTCAAGATCGCCAAGTTCGATGCCATTATTAAAAAGAATTCGGTATCGCTGCCAGTTAAAGCCATTGGCGAGAAGCACCCTGCCCTCGGTGCCTGCTGGGACATCGGCTAATTGAGTGGTCGCAACTACCTTGTCTTTGATACGTAGGGCGATCTGCTCCGCATGGGGAGTGGCCAAAGCATGGGGCTTCCAGATGGGCTTAAACGGCGACTTCATAACATCTTCCTGACTTCACTGGGGTGTGTTCTCCAACATACATCAATCCTGTCTCTTCGTGGGTCCTCGGTGCCACCTCGCCGATACACTCGGCTCTCTGTGAAGACGACATGTGAAATCCTCGAAGGCAACAAAGTCAAGCTCTCGGTCCTTGTGGATGAGGCCGACTTTGCCACTGATATAGACGCCGCTTTTGCCAAGATCGCTCAAGAGGTCCGCTTACCGGGCTTCCGTGCAGGTAAAGCCCCTCGCAAAGTTTTGGAGGCCCGCATCGGCATTGGCGCTGCTCGCGAACAAGCTTTGCGCGACGCAGTTCCGCAATATTTGGGACGTGCCGTGCGCGAACACAATGTCGACATCATTGCGACACCCGAGATTGACATCGTGGGCGGTCAAGAGTCTGGCCCTGTGTCATTTGACGCCACGTGTGAGATCCGTCCCGTGATCACGCTTCCTGGTTACGGCGGTTTGCGTGTTGAAGTACCAGCGATCGATGTGCCCGATCAAGAAGTTGACGATGTACTCGACACCGAGCGTCGTCGCTTGGGCAAGTTGACCACCATCGATCGTGCCGCCAAAGATGGCGACTTTGTTGTTGTTGATCTTGTGGGTTCACGCGATGGCCAGCCCGTTGTTGGTCTCGCAGTTGACGATTGGTCATACGAAATTGGCAAGAAGTGGGTTGCGCCGTCATTTGATGATGAACTCATCGGTAAAACAGCTGGCGCCTCGTTTACTTTCAGCGACACACCGTCCGGGACTCAAGAAGCTGCCGACTTTGCTGTGACTTTGAACTCGGTCCAAGAGCTTGTTGTTGCCGATCTTGATGATGCATGGGTGAACGAAAACATTGATGGATTCACCACCGTCGCGGAATGGCGCGAATCGGTCGTTGAACGATTGACGACTAACCGGCTCAATCAGGTTCGCAATGTAGTTGTCGAAAAAGTGACCGACTCGTTGGTCGCTCTCGCCGAAATCGAGACTCCTGAGGCGATGGTCGCCGCCGACTTGCAGCGCCGAGTGGAAAATACCATTCGTCAGTTTCAGTCGCAAGGCATCAACATCGATCAGTGGATGCAAGCAACCGGCCAAGATGCTCAGTCATTCGTTGAAGGTTTGCGCCCGCAAAGCCAAAAAGCCGTCAAGGTTGACCTAGCACTGCGAGCAGTTGTCACAGCCGAAAGCCTCGACGCCACCGAAGACGAAATTGAACGCGAATTCGAATCAATGGCCGATCGCACGAACGAACAAGCCGTTCGCGAACATCAGATGACCGGTTCACCAAAGAACAAAAAGATTCGCTTCATCGGAGTCGATCAAGTCCGCGCGGCCTACCAGGCCAATGACGCAGTCGTTGATTTGGCGGCCGAGATCAGCAAGTCGAAGGCTCTTGACTGGTTAATCCACCGAGTTGAATACGTTGACCCCAGCGGCAAGACTCTTGACAGTGATGTCGTGATTGGTCACTCAGAGGCCGATCACAATCATGAGCACGATCATTCAGAGCA
>JBAXIP010000149.1:0-4903 GCA_037138315.1 Actinomycetes bacterium | reverse complement strand
CTGGCATAAAACCATCGTCAGTGCCGTGGTGTTCTGACAGCACCACCATGTCGAGGCCGATACGGTCGGCCCATCTCACTTGCTCAAGACATGCTGAATATTGCCCTGACGCAGTGACGCCGTGGGCTGGCGAACCAGCTGGCGGAATGCGCAAGTCGTAACGCATGATGATCATCGACATAAGACCTCCTCAGAAACGATGTCTCAGTCCAGCACATAGTCACATGTTCAAGCCATATCCGAAGGCTTAATACCTGCTCACGCGTGCATTACTGTGACATCCACCACATTTGTTCCTCCCCTTCATACTTTTCACCTGCCGCCCAAACGACGGCACAACCGAAGGAGAAAAAATGTATACAGTTGCAATTCTCATCGTTATGGCCGTACTGCTTGAAGCAGTCATGACCGTCCTGCACTCAATCCTGACCACGGTCGGAGTGGGCGACACCATCAAGAAGCTCCCGATCATCGGAGCCAACTTGACGCTCGGCATTTCAATTCTGATTGTTTGGCTGCTCAAGGCATACCCAATCGGCATGTGGGGCGCATCATGGGCTGACGAATGGAAGAACATCGTGGTCAATGGCGCAGTCATCTGCGGCATGATTCCGCTCAAGGATGCGGTGTTTGGCGCAATCCAAAAGGGTATGCGCGCCTAATACGCGTTTCTAATAAATAACCCCTCAACAGGGCCGGGCACGGGAAACCGTGACCCGGCTCTTTTGTTTTTAGAGATTCATTAACTACTGGCGCATCGAACAGACGTGACCCACAGTTGGGTCGACACGACCAGCGAGAAGTTCTTGATAGAGCTTTTCGACCGCAACTGCTCCGGTGGTCTGCTCGACTTTCATCCACGAACCCGACCACTCCGAGAAACGTCTCCACGATTCACCGACGCGCTGATCAAGTCCTTCACGTCCCCACTCCTTTGAGCGCAGCGCAATTTGCGAGGGAGCAAACAAGAATTCTGGCTTGGGTCCCGCGAGTCCTCCACCGGTTGCTGTCGGCGCATCCCAGTGAGTGCTGCCGACAACCATGCTGTACGACAGATCGTCTTGATAGTGCGCGTGAACGCCGTGCGTCACCGAACGATCGCCCGCGATATCAACGTAAGCCGTGATATCTGAAGCGGTTCCTGACGGCAGATCGCCAATTTGGTCATAGGTAACGACACGGTGATAGCAATTGAGCGAACGAACGAAATCAGCATTTTTTGCCGATGTCAAACCCACAACTGTGACCCCAATGCGTCGCGCCAACAAATGTGCCGCGCCAATAGCGGTCTTGCTCGAAGCACTTGAAATCACAACCGTTGTAATGCTCGAAGCGTCATCCTCAAAAACATTTTGTCCAAGGAAGTCATCAATCATGAACGAGGTCATAAAGAGTGGCCATAACACCATCTGCTGAGCTTCACGATCGGCGCGATACGTGGGGTCGTGGTCGGTGAACATGTAACGGTTGTACGTAGCGGCCATCGCCGAGCGATGCTCTGATGTGTCGACAAAACCACGCTCATCAACTCGTCCTGGTTTCACAATGAGATCGGTACTCATAGGTAGGTATCCATAGATACGACGACCCACTTCAACGGCTGGCATCCGTGAATCAATGACTTCGGCGAAACCCCACACCGGAATTCGCCCCCACAAACTTTGACTATTTTGATTTTCAGCGTCTTGCAATGCTGGAAAGAAATCCCAGTACCGCATGCCGTCACCAAAGACGCCGTACGTGATGTTGTTTGACGTCAGCGCGAAATGGTCAACCAAAACTCGCACTTCTCCGTCCGCTAACGCGCGGTCTGTTTCAGAGAAAATTCGCGTCGTCGATAATTGCTTACGATCAACATCAAGGGTTATGACAGTCATGCTGTCATTATTGCACAGCGAACTCAACGACGACTTATGGTCGTCGTTCGCGTGCCGCCGGCATCCAATTCGGCCCGGCAGTGTCGTCGATACGTTTCATCAAGCGCTCACCGATTGGTTCGACCATATTCAAAAACCGTTCAGTGTTCTCAAAGCCAAACGACTGCCAGGCGCGTTGTGACAATTCATTGGTCCGCTCTTCAATCAGTTCACGTACGGCAAGACCTGCAGTTGAAACCACTCCATCTTCAGCCAAACCGCGCGATTCAAGATCGGCGAATGCGTGAGTGATCGCTTCGGCATCTGCTCCCCTGCTTTGGGCAATCCATCCGCCGTAGTTCAGGTGGGCATCATGCAAGATGCCGGCTTGTACACGCGAAATATCTTCAGATGTCAATATCGCAAAGTGGGTGTCACCTCGCCATTCACGAATGCAATTGACCGCCAACCACGCCGACACCAACTGATCATCGCCACGAGGCGCTTGACGATGAGCGGCAAAACACACTCGACCAGATTCGGGCAACGAATCGGCTACTCGCCAGAGTTCGTCGCTCATACTTTCTAACTCGTTGCAAATCTCTGGCACATATTGCCGCAAGCCTTCACCAGCAGCCTGATTTCGCACCATATAGATGTCACTCCACGATGCGTGCTGCTCAGCAAGGGTGACCGCGAACTCAATGAACTTCGGGTGAATCGAATAGAAGGCCGCCGACACTGCTTGATGGCCCGCTGGCAGCAATGGCGCAGCGCGACTAGCAACGTAATAACCAGTGCCGTTAGGTATTCCGAGTTGTGTGTACAACTCAATCGCCCGCGGATCCCAATAGATCCAACCGATTAACCGATGCGAGGCAAATGAACTGCGTCGAGTGAGTTCTAGCCAGTCGTGTGCCATACCTTCAGCATGACACACGACTGATCAGAGGACTTATTTCTTGAATCAAGCAGCTTTGGCTTTGCGCTTCTTCATGCGCGCAACGCCCTTTTGGCTAGCAAGAGCCACTGCAATGATGAGCGTTGTTCCCTGGAACAACGGGTTGACCCAATACGAGTCGGTACCGACGACCAATTGCAGACCCTTGATACCAAACGCCAACGCATACAAAGCGATGAAGGTTCCGAGCACATTAGGTCGACCCTTCAACTGCGAAGCACCAAAGAACACTGCAGCAATCGCTGGGAACAAGTAGTTCGGACCAGTTGCCGATGTGAACATGCCTACCTTGGCGCTGAACACAATGCCTGCAACACCGGCCAAGAACGACGAAGCGAGCAAAGAACCCCACACCAAGCGGTCGGTCTTCACACCCGCCAAACGAGCAGCTTCAGGGTTGCCGCCGGTCGCGTAGATAAAACGACCCACTGGAGTGTGCTCCATGATGTACCAAATGATGACACCAGCGACGAATAAGTAAAAGAAGACGACCGGAATTCCGAGGTACTGATTACGGCCAAATTTTTGAAATGTCGGCGAGAAGGTGTCGGTGATCTGACGGTTGAACGAAAGCTTCAACACGATGGCAGTGATGAACTGACCAATACCGAGCGTGGCAATAAACGAGTTCACTTTTAACTTCACCACAACAAAGCCTGAGAGAACGCCCACCATTGTGCAAGCCACCAATGCAATTACTGCCGCTAAACCGACCGGCATGTTGAAAGCACGGCTCTTTTCATCGGACAAGAAACACATCAAGGCCACCGACAATGACATCACCGCACCAATTGACAGGTCGAAGGTTGATGCACAAAACGGCACTAAGAATGCAAGTGCCAAAATTCCGACGCTCACGTTTTCGCCCATGATCAACTTGGCACTCTGCATACTGAGGAAAGTGTCAGTCTTCCAAAGACCAAAGATGATCATGAATGCGCCCCACAAATAGAGCGCGCTGAAACGATCAAGGCCCAGTCGACTCAATAACGACTTCTTTGGCGCCTTCATCACTGCTGTTTCGTTAGTTGACATCTGTCTTCCCTTTCACTGCGAAATATAAGAAATTAAATGGTTGAAATTATTTGTGAGCCAGGCTTGAGCCGGCCAACAACACTTGGTCGATCTTTTCGAGCATTGATCCCTCACCACGGGTAATTGTTTTGATGATTTGGCCGCGATACATCACGATGACGCGGTCGCATAAGCGAGCGAGTTCTCCAGAGTCAGTTGAAGCAACAATGACCGCCGAACCAGTAGCCGCCGCCGAGTCAACAAACGAGTGAATTTCTTCTTTGGCACCAATATCGACACCTTGGGTCGGTTCGTCGAGCAACAAAACCTTCGGGTCGAGTCGGAAACTACGGGACATCATCACTTTTTGTTGGTTTCCACCAGAGAGAGTTGAAATAGGCGCTTCACTGCCAGTCGTAACAACCGACAAGCGACCGATCCAATCGTTCACTTCAGCCTTTTCTTTCTTGTGAATCAAACGCGATCCCTTGGCATTGCGCCTCACATTTGCCAAGGTGACGTTTGAGCGCACGCTCATCATCGAAATGATTCCGTTGCGCAAACGATCTGCTGGCACAAAAGCAAGTCCTGCGGTAATTGCCGCATTTGGGCTAGCAGCAGCAATCGCAACGCCGTCAATGTATACATCACCGATTCGGTCCATCGCACCCGACAACAACGGAATCAGGGTGTCACGACCAGAGCCAGTCAATCCAGCGACTCCAAGCACTTCACCGGGGCGCACATCGATGGAGACATTGTCCATGCCTGGACCAATTAAGTTCTGCACCGACAATCGCGGTGCCAGCGACTGATCAATTGAGCGATTAATTGTTGCTGCGGTGACCTTGTGTCCAACGATGAGTTCAATCAGCGATGACATGTCAAGTTCTTTGGTGTCAACAGTTGCTACGACCTTGGCATCACGCAACACGGTCACACGATCGGCAATTTCAAAAACCTCTTCAAGGTGGTGTGATACGAAAACAACCGCAATACCGCGAGCCTTCAGACGACGAATCGCGTCAAACAAACGATCAACGTCCGCTCCCGGCAAATTGGCCGTGGGCTC
>JBAXIP010000148.1:0-4974 GCA_037138315.1 Actinomycetes bacterium | reverse complement strand
CCGGCATATTTCTGGAAGGCCATGACCGCTTGAGAAGTCGTCACCCCGTAGTCGCCTTTTGTCGACTGCAACCAAAATCCAAGATCGAGCAATCGTTGTTGCACCCGCTCGGTTTCAATTCCATCGGCGTGGCCAATCGCGACGAGGGGAACGTCCATTGGAACCACCGCAACGACAACTGGTTGCAACGGAGGCAGAGTTGTCGCCGGCACAAGAGTTGTCTCGGGGGGCAAAGTTGTTGGGACAGGAGTCGTCAGAGGCGCGAGTTCAACGAGAGCCGGTGACTGCACTGCTGCTTCTGCACTAGATGAGACAACGCCCGAGCAACCAGAAATCACCAATGAAATCAGGCCCAATGATGCAACCACTAATGCGCGAGCATTTTTTGTGTGGTTGAAGTTTTGAGTCACAATAAACGTGACCGTAGTTTCTATTTTTAATTAAGTGGTGGATAGTCCCTGCATATGGGACCTAAGTCAGTTGTATTGCTCTGGCAACTCAAACCAAATCGTGAGTCCATATTTGATGCCACCAGTCAACGGCAAGGTCTGATGTGGATGCGTCACCAACGACGGCCAAGCCAAAAGTGAACCAACTGGCACGTCGCGATTCGTGAATGACTGCTGCGGAAAATCAAGTTCGGCACCTTCATACGAATCGTTCAGCTTGACCGAGGCCGATACTTGCGCAACATCGTGATGAATACGTAAATCAGTTTGACCATCAAGACTGTACTTAATAATGAACGCATCGCGCAGCCCGCAATAGTCAATAAGTGGCCACTTCTGCTGCAACTGGGGCCAGATGCGCTCACCTAAATCAATCATCAGGTTCTCGTACAGTCGCGGACTGATGACGGCAAGGCTGATTTCGTGCCCGGGTACTGGGTCATCGGGGTTCGGTTCAAAGCCACCAACGGCTTCAGCGGCATTAATGACGGCCTGACACATTTCAGGAGTCCAAAAGGGCATCATCAAAAGGTTCTCGGCAACCTGCACCATGTCGCCATCATCATTTTGCGCTTCTTGATAACCCAAGACTCGTTCGAGATCAGTTGTCATAACCAACAGTCTGCCAGTCGCTCGGGATCGTAAACGGTGACCTTGGTAATCGATCAAGGTTGAAATCGCCCAGCAGATCGTTCACGCTGTTTGGGCGATCAACATCAATCCCAATACTTCGAGCGAGTTCGCCAAGAACCTCGCGCCCATCAATACCACGTTGACTCAGGTCTTCAAGAGTGACCGCACCGTGCCGTTTGGCGAGTCTTTCTCCGTCGGACCCCACGACTAGTGGCACATGCACATATTGCGGAGTTGGATAACCCAACAACTTCTGTAGATGAATGTGTCGTCCGGTGCCAAGCAACAAGTCATCCCCGCGAACTATTTGGGCGACACCTTGAGCAGCATCATCAACCACCACGGCCAGGTTGTAAGCCGGCACACCATCGTTGCGCAGGAGCACCATGTCGTCGATCACCGTCTGAGTCGGACCAGCGACAACATCTTCGACGATGTACTTCTCGTTATTTGTTCGAAGCCGCCATGCTGGTGGACGACCGCTGCGTTCACGTTCAGATCGACCACGCGATGAGAGGTCACGACAGGTACCTGCATATGCCCCCTCAATAGATGGTCCATGCGGCGCCTGAGTTGATTCAAGAATTTCACGCCGCGTGCAATAACACGGGTACACCAAATCTCGTCGGCGTAGGCCATCAACGATGTCACGATAGAAATCAAAACGTTCGCTCTGCCGAATGAAGTTTGATCCAAATGTGATTCCTAGTCGTGCAAGCTCGTTGATTTGTCGCTCTTCATGTTCGGGCTTGCTATTTATACGGTCAAGGTCTTCGATTCGAAGAAGTAATTCTCCATCTTGCTGGTGCGCACACAACCAAGCAATCAGAGCCGTTCGCAAGTTGCCGATATGCAACGGCCCGGTAGGAGAAGGTGCAAAACGACCAATCACGTTCACATTCTTCACCATGCGGTCATCAATATTCTTTCAATTTGCCTAGTCTCTAGATATGACACCGCGACTTCGGCACATGATTGGTCCAACCGTCGCATTTTCAATGTTGGTCAGCGTGTCGTGTGGTTCGTCGCCAGCCGAAGTTGTCGCCATTGAGGTTGACAATTCAGTTTCGGTTCCCATTTCAAGTAGCACCTCGTCCCCGCGCACAACAACTACTACAACACCTCAAACTTCAGTGACGACATCGACATCAATTGTGATTTCGATCGAGACTCGACCCTCAATCACTCAAGCACTTGAAACCATCGCCCCGCCTACGCAAGCTCCACTAATGACCACTCCTACTACTCAAGCTCCCGCAACACAGGCGCCAACAACCCAAGCCCCAATCACCCAACCAACAGCGCCATCAGACCCAGTTGGTCTGCGCATTGAAGCAGAGCATGTGGGTGGTTACAACAGAGATTTGTTTGCCGACTGGTATGACGCCGATCGCAATGGATGCAACACGCGTAAAGAAGTACTCATTGCCGAGTCGCTCGACCCCGTACAGATCGGTTCAGGTTGTTCAATATCAGGTGGACGTTGGTTCTCCATTTACGACAACGTCGAAACAACTGATTCATCAAAATTTGATATCGACCACATGGTGCCACTCAGCGAAGCGTGGGACTCTGGTGCATGGAATTGGAATGCTGATCAGCGTAAGCACTACTCCAATGATCTTGATCAACCGTTCTTTCTGATTGCAGTCACTGCATCAAGTAACCGTTCAAAAAGCGATCGTGATCCGGCCGAATGGATGCCACCGAACTCTGCATACCACTGTGAATACGTGCGTATCTGGATTGACATCAAGCGTGCTTGGGACTTGTCAGTCGATCAAGCCGAGCACGATTACCTGGCGCAAAAATTAGCGAGTTGCTGATTCGTTAAGCGATTGCCTGCAAAATGAAGTTGGCGAGTTCTTCACCACAATCTTCTTGCAAGAAATGTCCGCCACCCACAATGGTCGTGTGCAATGAAGTTTCAGCACCAGGTACAACTTTTCTAAATCCCCATTCACCATTCTTGGTCACGGGATCACTATCGCTGAATGCACAAATGAACGGCTTGGTCCACGTCTTCAAGACATCCCACGCTTTGATGTTGGCCTTTGATGATGGGTCATCAAGTGATGCCGGAACCAATGTCGGGAAAATACGAGCGGCCGATTTGTATGACTCGTCGGGATACGGCGCGTCATAGGCCGCGAGAACATCAGGAGCTAAAGGCTTCTTTGCACAACCACCTTGAATGATTTGTGATGTGGGGAATGTTGGAGTCTCTTGGCTGAATTTACGCCACGCCAAGAATGCTTCGTTTGGTGCAGGGTCACCAGTTGGTAATCCACCATTGGCCAACACGATGCGGGCAAAGCGATCGGGAAAAGCAGTGGCCAAACGTAGGCCGAGCAAACTTCCCCAGTCTTGACATACCAATGTGAGGTTCTTGAGATCGTTGGCGACGAGCCATTGGCTCATCCACTCAACATGACGCTCGTATGTGAAATCAGATGTGAGAGTTGGCTTATCACTGCGACCAAATCCGACAAGGTCGGGAGCAATCACTCGATGTCCCGCGCCAGTTAAGACACGAGCGACCTTGCGATACAAGTAACTCCACGAGGGTTCACCGTGCATGCACAAGAAAGTTTCAGCAGCATCTTTGGGTCCGATGTCAACGTGGGCAACACGGATAACTGTTCCGTCGTCGGCCGTGATGTTGGTGTAGACGGGCTCAAACGACCAGTCGGGAATATTGGCGAATGCAGAATCGGGGGTACGAAGCAGTTCCATAAAGTGACACTCTATATGACAGATTACGGGATGTCATAAGTGCTCGACAGGCGAGCTGGTCCCCCGCCCCGCACCAGCAAGCGTCCGTCTTGCACCAGTTGTGTGAGATGCGACAGGACACTGCGCGCCGCTGGGATATACAACTCGGGTGCGACAGCCGCATACATCTGTCGCACCATCGGCGCGACCGTGTTAACGCCGGCCGCAATTGATGCAATCACTTGCGCCTCGCGACTTAAGCGATGTTCGTAATACGCCTTTAAGAACGGTTGCGGATCAGTCACGGGTGAACCATGAGTTGGCCACAAAATTTTGTCATCGCGCTCTTGCAACTTTTTTACCGACGACAAGTAGTCGCGCATGTCCCCATCGGGTGGTGACACCACTGTCGTGCTCCAGCCCATGATGTGATCGCCCGTGAAGAGAGCCTTCTCTTCAGCAAGCGCAACACACATATGGTTTGACGTGTGACCCGGTGTGTGCACGGCAATCAAAGTCCAACCATCACCATGAGCAGCAACTTCGCCATCGGCCACGCGTACATCAGGATCAAATTCAAGATCAACTGATTCGCGCATCTCCATATCGTCAGGATCAAGCCCAGCCGCACGAGCGATTTCGCGTTCTTTGTCTTTTTCTTCTTCAGTCTTTGGCGGTGGCGCTAACGATTCCATCACTTTGATGTCATCTTCATTGTCGAGAAGACCGACATCACCATGTGGTCTCCAGGCGACCGTGGGAGCACCCGTCTCTTCACGTAACCATGCGGCTAATCCAACATGGTCACTGTGACAATGCGTAATGACGATGGCGCGAACTTTCTGGCCTTCGATGGCGCGTAACAATGCCGCTCTGTGCTCGGGTAAATCTGGACCTGGATCGATAACGGCAACTTCAGATTCGTTGCCCACGATGTACGTACCAGTTCCGGTGAACGTGAACTTTGACGGGTTGCGCGCAATGACTCGTCGCACGAGAGGACTGACAACTTCGGCCTCGGCATAACGCAGAGGATCAATCATCCCAGTGAAAGGAATACCAGCCATGTTGTCGCCCCCATTCGTCGTTAAATTGCGCCACCGATTTGCGCTAGTTCTCCGACAATACGCACTTCACCAACCCGAGAGCCGTGTCCAAGGATCGTTGATTCAAATGC
>JBAXIP010000147.1:0-4992 GCA_037138315.1 Actinomycetes bacterium | reverse complement strand
TGGGTTGGGCCCACAGCGTTGAGGTGTTTCGTGATGACCAACTTGTCGGCGGCGTGTACGGAGTTCGCGTTGGCAAGCTATTTGCCGGTGAGAGCATGTTTCACACGCAAACCGATGCCTCAAAGGCAGCTCTGGTCGCCCTAGTGGCGATCCTCGAAGCTGCGGGCATCACTCTCTTTGATGTGCAGTGGACTACACCCCACCTGACTTCTCTTGGCGCTATCGATATTCCCCGATCGGATTATTTAGCTTTGCTCGCTCAGGCGCAAAATCACGACTAGCCCGACAGACTACGAACTATGGCTGAATCAGCAGACAAAGCAATCCGTCGCGACGAACCGTGGTTGATGCGCACCTACTCGGGGCACTCAACGGCCAAGGCCTCGAACGAGCTCTACCGCACCAACTTGGCCAAGGGCCAAACCGGATTGTCCATCGCTTTCGACCTTCCCACCCAAACTGGTTACGACCCCGACTCACTGATGGCTACCGGAGAAGTTGGCAAAGTTGGCGTTCCTGTTGCGCATCTCGGTCACATGCGTACTTTGCTCGACGGAATTCCGCCAGGCCAAATGAATACGTCGATGACCATCAACGCACCAGCTGCATGGATGCTTGCGTTGTATGTCGCTAATGCTGAAGAACAAGGTGTTGCACCCGGTGCACTGCGTGGCACAACGCAGAACGACATCCTGAAGGAATATCTCTCACGTGGAACTTATATTTTCCCGCCGGTTCCATCACGTCGACTCATCGTTGACATGGTTGCTTGGTGCGCGAACAATGCACCCAAGTGGAACCCCATGAACGTGTGCTCGTACCACTTGCAAGAAGTTGGAGCAACACCGGTTCAAGAAATTGCCTTCTCGTTAGCTAACGCTGTTGGCATCCTTGATGCTGTTCGTGATTCAGGCCAAGTACCGCCCGAACAATTCAGTCAGGTGTTCGGCAGCATTTCATTCTTCGTCAATGCCGGTATTCGTTTTATTGAAGAGATTTGCAAGATGCGTGCCTTCACTGAATTGTGGGATCGCATCGGCCTCGAGCGTTACGGAGTCACCGACGAAAAGGCCCGTCGCTTCCGTTATGGCGTTCAAGTGAACTCACTTGGTCTCACCGAAGCGCAACCCGAAAACAACGTTCAACGCATTGTGCTGGAAATGCTTTCGGTTTCGTTGTCGAAGAATGCGCGTGCACGTTCAATTCAGTTGCCCGCATGGAACGAAGCTCTCGGATTGCCACGACCGTGGGATCAGCAGTGGAGCCTGCGTATGCAACAGGTTTTGGCTTTCGAAACTGACTTGCTCGAATATGCCGACATCTTTGACGGTTCAACCGTTATTGAGAAGAAGACTGCCGATCTTCGCGATGCGGCCTGGGCCGAGTACGAAGAGATCTTGGCAATGGGTGGCGCATTTGAATCGGTTGACACCTTGAAGGGTCGGCTCGTGAAGTCGATGGCTGAACGTACTCGCCGTATTGAAAGTGGCGAGCAAATCGTTGTTGGCGTCAACAGTTACACCGAGTTTGAAGAATCACCACTTGGTGGTGAGGGCAACATTGTGAAAGTTGATCACGATGTTGAACGTCAGATGATTGAAGATGTAGTTGCATGGCGCGCCAAGCGCGACGACGCAGCGGTGCAAGCAGCACTCACCGAACTTCGTCTTGCCGCACAAGGCAGCGACAACATCATGGAATCTTCCATCGCATTAGCTAAAGCTGGTGGAACAACTGGCGAATGGTCAAGCGCATTGCGCAAAGTGTTTGGTGAATTCCGTGCACCGACCGGTGTTGCTGCAGCAGTTGGTAAGCGACCCGGTGAACTCGCCGAAGTTGCCGCTTACGTACGCACGATTCCTGGTGGTCCACCGAAACTTCTCGTGGCCAAGCCTGGTCTTGACGGTCACTCAAGTGGCGCTGAACAAATCTCCGTTGCTGCTCGCGACGCAGGAATGGAAGTCGTGTACTCGGGTATTCGTCTGACACCTGAACAAATTGCGGCAAGTGCTCGCGACGAAGACCCCGATGTCATTGGCTTGTCGATTCTGTCGGGTTCACATATGGCCCTTGTGCCTGCAGTGATTGCCGAACTGAGAAAAGAAGGCGTCGACATCCCGGTTGTTGTTGGTGGAATCATCCCCGAAGAAGACCGACCAGTGCTATTAGCAGCCGGCGTTACTGCGGTCTACACACCAAAAGACTTTCGGTTGAGTGACATCATGCGTGACATCGCCGAAATTGCTGCGGCTAACCGCAAGTAATTTCAGCGGTCTTTTTAAACGGCTGCTGGTAACTGTGAGTCGATCCAACGTTCAAGCGTCGGGCCGCTCTCGAAGCTCGTGATCAGTGCATAGCGCGGATGATTGTGATTGTGCACCACGACATGCCAGAGACGCTGCGTGTCAACAACAAATCGCGAACCTCGGTGTAGAGGCACGCGCCGTTCAGTTGAACGATCGGGCAAACCGTCGGCATCATTGTCCATCAAGAGCATGTAGCTGTCGGGCTGATCGGTGAGTTCGATCCATGAACGCACAACCCAACCTTCGTTGTCGGGGTTGAATCGATTGTTGTCGTCGCGGTGGAACGAACGAATCGCAACATCGTAATCTTGAGGCTCGAGTTTGATGATGCGCACTCGACCAAAGTTGGCGCCAACACCGTCAACGTATTTCTTGATGGTCGGAGCCTTTGCGGCGTTCGATGTCCAGAGAGCGTCCTTATCGGTTTTGCCCTTGTCCCAAAAACCCCGGCAGTCAAGTTCGCCGTCGGCCGATGCAAGCGGAGCAAAGTTAGTGTCGCCGCCGCTCTTCCAATCCATGTACTCGAGCGACTCCCATTCATTACTTGGAATCGTTACGTCCATGGGTCGCAAAATCACAAAGCCATCTTTTTCTAGAGCCGACATGCGGTAGTGCGAAGACTGAAGTGGAATCGCGACCGACCAGTGTTCTTTGTTCGGCCAGAAGGGGGTGGCGCTGTCCGTGCTCATGGTTTCAGTCTACGAATCGGTACGAAAGTATTCAGGGCACTAGGTCATGACCCCACAGGGTCAGGGTGCCATTGTTGTTGATGAGCCCGTTGCCGCGACAGTCGTCGCAACAACAGCGGTCGTCGACGGTGCAGTTCCGTTGCCAGGAATAGCCAACTTTTGACCAGCCTGAATCGCATCGGCATTGGCCAATCCGTTGGCCGCGACAATGTCGGCAACAGTGACACCGAATGATGTGGCAATGGCCGACAGCGTGTCACCTTGTTGAATCGTGTAGAACTCGGGATTGGCAGCGAGTGTTGTCGTTGTTTCGAGCGGGATCGTTGTGGTCGACTCGGCAACCATCACCGGCAACGTGTCAGCAACTTTGGTGTCGTCGCCACCACAGGCACTCAACAACGAAGTCAAACCCGAGAGGGCAACAACACTGACAACTTGGCGACTGTTCACAAGTTCACAGCGTAATGGGATTCTGGTGAGAAATATTCCCTATTTTCGGGGTTTTTACTCTCCAGAATCACACTGAATTCAGGTGTGACGATGGCTCACGTAATGGGCGAGCAATTCAAGTTCAACTTTGGCCGAGTCAAGAATCGGCAGTGCTTTCAACGCGTTGATCGCTTGATCGGTGAGGGAACTGATGAGAGCTTCCATTTCATCAAGAGCTCCACTTTCGCGAATTGCTTCTTGGGCTTGTCGAATATCGTCGTCTGACAGTGCATCACGACCAACTTTTTCGAGCACCTTCAACTGACTTTGATTCGCGCGTTCAACGGCAATCGCCATGAGAGGTGTTGGCTTTCCTTCGCGCAAATCGTCACCGACTGGCTTGCCAGTTAATGCAGCATCTCCAAAAGCTCCCATCACATCATCACGCATTTGAAAGGCGTCGCCAAGTGGCAAACCGTATGCGCTCAACAACGGCAATAACTCTTGTTGGCGATCGGGGGCGGCCAACATCGCGCCCAAGTGCAGCGGCCGCTCAATGGTGTACTTGCCGCTCTTGTACCGACAGATGCGTTCGGTCTTATAGCGACGACGTTCATTGAGCGATGTACCGATGAGGTCGAGCAACTGTCCGATATTCAACTCGATACGAAGTTCGTGCCAAATCTCGCGGGCGGCTAACGGTGCGTCGCCCATCAGTTGATCGCTGTAGACAAACGCCAAGTCGCCAACCAAGATGGCAATACCCTCGCCGTAGCGACGAGCCTCACCACTACCGCCGGTCAGGCGATGCTGATCGGCGAAAACTTCGTGGGTGACGGCGGCCCCGCGACGAGTGAGCGACCCATCCATGATGTCGTCGTGAAATAGAGCAAAAGCGTGCAGCAGTTCAAGAGCTGCACCCGTATCAAGACTGATTTTTGATTCGGGATCACCACCTGCGCCGACAAAACCCCAATGACAAAAAGCTGGACGAAGTCGCTTGCCGCCTGAGGCAACCAGACGTCGAATCTCGGCAACTGGACTTGCTAAATCGGAATCGAACCCTGACCATCGGACTTCTTCAACGGCAAGAAATGCCGAAAGATGCGCTTCGGTACGTCGTGCGACGTCGACGAGTGATTGCGGAGGGCTTGAACTCACGATGTCAGGTTAGAGGCGACTAGCCCTCAAGTCCGTTCACAACATTGTCGATTTGCAGTTTGGCATTGCCGATTCGGTCACGACATAAACGAATCAGTTCTGACGCGCGTTCAACACGACTTGCTAACACATCAACGTCAACATCGGTTCGTTCAAGTTCAGCCAAAATCGTTTCAAGTTCTTTCAGTGCTTCGGCGTAACCGATTTCTTCTTCTTTTTTCGTAGCCATGATGTCTCCTTTAATTCACCGTGCTCGTGACGTTTCCGTCGTGAAGCATTGTTGTCAAAATTTCTCCGGTTGCTACGTCGCCAACGTTGCGCACAATTTGTCCGTCAGCGCCACGAGTGATTGACCAACCACGAGCCAATACATTTTTCGGATCTAACAAACGAACGCGCGATTCGAA